>NZ_QEES01000002.1:1853843-2162817 GCF_003115775.1 Cellulomonas sp. WB94 | reverse complement strand
GCACACCGTCGATGCGGGTGTGCTCGGGCGGCCGCACCTCGAGCGTCATCGCACCGAGCAGCCGACGGCCCACGGCGGTGCGCCAGCCGGCCTCGGGCGCCACGTCGAGGAGGAGGTCGTCGAGACCGAGCTGCTCGAGCCGAGCCTTGAGCGCCGAGGACGCCCGCCGGTGCCCGGGGACGTACAGGACGGTGCGCCCCGACGCTGCCGCGTCGGCCACGACGGCAGCGAGCATGCCGGTGACGTCGCTCCCGGTCGGCGCGTCGACGAACAGGTGCTCACCGGTCGCGATCACGTCCAGGACATGCTGCTGAGCGGCGTCGAGGTCCCCGACGCCACGTTCGAGATCGGGGTCCCGGTCGCCGCGGACCGGGGCGGGCACCGGGCGCCGCAGACCCGCGCGCGCTTCCTCGACGCCCGCGAGCGCTGCGACGACCTCGTGCCGGTCGAGCGTGCCGGACAGCGCGTCCAGGTCGTCGACGAGGACCTGTCCGGGGTGCACGAACGTTCCGACGACGATGCGCTCGACGAGCTCGAAGTCCTCGAGCACGGCGGCGCCGAGCGACGTGAGCCGGTCGAGCGCGGGCCGCGGGTCGAACCCGGTGCCGGTGAATGCTCCGCGTGCCACCGCACCCGGGTCGAGCAGCGCGCCGCGGCTGCGCAGCGCGCGCGCCAGGATCGGGTTGACCTCGAGCGACGGCTCGAGCGCGAGCTCGTAGTCGCTCTCGCCGCTTCCCCGGGCTCGCAGCGACACCGGCCGCAGGAGCACCGGCGCACGCACCGTGCGGGGCTCAGCGGGCGTGTGCGTCCCGCCGTCGGCGTCGACGTCGTAGGCCGATGCGGCGCGCTGGACCCGGGCCGCGCGCGTGACCGCGGCGAGGGCCGCGACGTCGTCGGACGCGACGTCCGGCGTCGTCCGCTCGGTCCAGGTCGCCACGCCGATCGCGAGGTAGGTCGGGGCGATGCCGTAGCGCTGCGCGTAGCTCTCGGCGCGCGACCCGACGCTCCGGGCCCGGCGCTTCGCGGTCGCGAGGGAGCCACCCTCGCGCACGAGGTTGGACAGGCGGGTCTCGCGGCCCGCGAAGAGCTGCGCGATGCCCGACGGGTGCGCCGCCGACAGGTCCAGCGCGGCGTCACCGAGGAGATCGACGTTGGACAGGGTCGACCCACCGGCGGCCTCGACCAGCGCACCGCGCCAGGTCGCGACCGCACCGGCCACGAGCTCGTCGGCGGACGGCGAGGAGACGAGGACCGGCGCCGACGACGAGGCCGTCGGGTCGACAGAGGTGGTCGCGTCGGACTCGGGTGCCATTCCGGGTCCCGAGCCGGACGTGCGCGCAGGGACGGTCACGTGGGGAACGCTAACCGCACGGCTCGCGGACGGACGCGTGGCACGCCGATGGCCCGGCGATCAGGGGGGTGGCGAAGAGGGTGATCGTGCGGATCTGCCTCGACCCGCGCGGTGGCGGGGAGCTGTCCGGATGGTCCGTTCCGGGTGATCGGGCGAGCCCCGCGAGGAGGCCCGCCCGACACCGGACGTGAACAGTGCGCACCGCGCAGGGGGCAGGCGATGCGCACTGTCAAAGCAATTGTGGATCCTCGGAGGGTTCCTGGTCAAACGTCCAACGGAGCGAGAACGGGTGAACTCCCCAGGCCCCCGACGGTGCCTCCGCTGCCTCGCAGAACGCCGGTGTTCGCGTCTACTCTGGATCCGAGGTGAGCGACGATGCATGCTTCCGTAGGCGACGAGATCATCATCCACGGCCGGGTCCTCGGGACCCCGTCACGGCGGGGCGAGGTGCTCGAGGCGCACGGCCCCGACGGCACTCCGCCGTACCTGGTGAAGTTCGACGACGGCCACGAGACCCTGGTCTTCCCGGGCCCCGACGTCGAGATCGTCACCCTGACCCACGAACCGACGCCCTGACCCCTCGTCACCGAGAGGTCAGCGCGTCGGACCATCCGTGGCCGGGGCGTAGGCCGGGGCGCGCGCCGGGGTCGGTCCCGGGTCGGCGTAGGCGATGACCTCGGTGGCCTTGGCGGTCAGCCAGACCGGCTGACCCGGCGCGAGCCGGAGGTCGGCGACCGCAGCGGGCGTGATGTCGACGAGCGCCGACGGGGTGCCGTCCACCGCGACGCGCACCCGGTCGGTCAAGAGCTCGAGCCCTGCGACGACCCCCGTCCACGTGTTGCGCGCAGAGCCTGAGTCCGGTCGGCTGGTGTGGATGGAGATCGCGGTCGGCGCGAGCACGACGAGCATGCCCGTGCCTGCCGCAGCCGGCGTCGCCGCGTCCTCGTCGTCCGCGTCCTGGCCGTGCCCGGCGGCGAACAGGACCCCGCCGGTGTCGAGGTCGACACGTCGGGTACCGCGGTCGGTCATCGTGCCGGCATAGAGGTTGAGGCCGACGAGGCGCGCGACGTAGTCGGTCGCGGGTCGCCGGGCCACCTCGGCCGGCGTGCCCTCCTGGACGATGCGGCCCGACTCGAGGACAAGCAGTCGGTCGGCCAGGACCATGGCCTCGAGCGGGTCGTGGGTCACCAGGATGCTCGGACCGCCGAACGCCGCCAGGTGGCGACGCAGCTCGCCGCGCACCTCCAGCCGGGTCCGCGCGTCGAGGGCCGCGAGCGGCTCGTCGAGCAGCAGGAGCTGCGGGTCGCACGCGAGCGCGCGGGCCAGTGCGACGCGCTGCGCCTGCCCACCCGACAGCGCCCCCGGCCTGCTGCGGGCGAGGTCGGCGAGGTCCATGCGCGCGAGCCAGTCGGCGGCGTCCCGTCGTGCGTCCGTGCGCCGCGCGCCTCTGGCTCGCGCCGAGAACGCGACGTTGTCCAGCACGCTCAGGTGCGGGAAGAGCCGGTAGTCCTGGAACACGAGCCCGACGGCACGGTCGACCGCCGGCACGAAGACCCCGGCCCGGGCGTCGTCCCACGTGTCGGCGCCGACCACGAGGCGGCCGTCGGTCAGCGCACCGAGCCCCGCGAGGGAGCGCAGCAGGGTCGTCTTCCCGGCGCCGTTGGGCCCGAGGACGGCGAGGACCTCGCCGGGGGCGACCCGGAAGGCCGCCTCGAGCCGGAAGTCGCCGCGTCCGACGACCACGTCGGCGTGCAGTCCCCCGCGTGCGACGGCCGGCGCGGTCACAGGGTCGCGCCCGGGTGGAGCCAGCGCTCACGCAGCAGCCCGAGGACCGCGATCGAGACGACCACGAGCACGAGGCTCAGCGCGACGGCCGCGTCGGGGTCCCGTTCGAGCGCCTGGTAGACCGCGAGCGGCATGGTCTGCGTGACCCCCGGCAGGTTCCCGGCGAACGTGATGGTCGCGCCGAACTCCCCCAGTGCCCGCGCCCAGCAGAGCATGCTCCCGGCGATCAGGCTCGGCGCGATCAGCGGCAGCGTGACGCGGCAGAAGGTGGCGAACGGGCGCGAGCCGAGCGTGGCCGCGGCCTCCTCCAGGCCCAGGTCCGCCGAGCGGAAGGCACCCTCGACGGTGACGACCAGGAACGGCATGGCGACGAACGTCTCGGCGAGGACGACGCCCGCGCTGGTGAAGGGCAGGGTGATCCCGAACCACTGGTCCAGGTACTGACCGATGAACCCGCGTCGCCCGAGCGCGAACAGCAGAGCCACGCCGCCGACGACCGGGGGCAGCACCAGGGGCAGGGTGACCAGGGCGCGCAGCAGGCTGCGGCCCCGGAAGCGTGCGCGGGCCAGCACCCAGGCCAACGGCACCCCGAGGACCAGCGAGATCACCGTCGCGATCGTCGCCGTGACGAGCGAGAGCCGCAGGGCGCCCACGGCCTCCGACTCCAGGAGCAGCCGGGGCAGGTCGCGCCAGGAGGCCCGCAGCAGCAGACCCACCAGCGGGAGCAGGAGGAAGGCGACGGCCACGACGGCCGGGACGGCCAGCGGCCACGGCGCACGCGAGGTCACGTCGGCGACGGACCGGGTGCGGCGGTCGCCGTCGGGCCCCGAGGTTCGACGCGGCACTCGCACCAGCGTCGTCACGGCGTCTGGAAGCCCGCGGCAGCCAGCACGCGGGCGCCGTCGGCCGACAGGACGTAGTCGACGAACGCCTTCGCCAGCTCGGGACTCGTCGATGCGGCGAGGGTCGCGATCGGGTAGCTCGTGGCGGCGTTCACGTCAGCCGGGATCTCGATCCCCATGACCCTGTCGCCCGCAGCGAGCACGTCGGTGACGTAGACGAGGCCGGCGTCGACCTCGCCGAGCTCGATCTTGGTCAGCGTGGCCTTGACGTCGGCCTCGAGGGTGACCGGGGTGACGGTGAGGCCCGCAGCGGCGAGAACCTTGGCCGCGACGGTGCCGCACGGGACGTCCGGCTGGCAGAGCGCGACCTTGACGTCGGCCTGGGCGAGGTCGGCGAGAGTCGCGATCCTCGCGGGGTTGCCGGGCGCGACGGCGATCTCCATGACGTTCTCGGCGAACGTCGACGGAGCCTCGGCGGCCTGGGCGGCAACCACGGCGTCCATGTTCTTGGCCGACGCGGACGCGAAGACGTCGGCCGGCGCTCCCTCGGTGATCTGGGTGGCCAGCCCGGAGCTGGGCCCGAAGCTGAACGTGATCGTGGCGTCCGTGTGAGCCGCCTCGAACTGCTTGCCCAGCGTCGTGAACGACCCGGTCAGGGACGCCGCAGCGAACACGGTGATCTTGCCGGCGAACGTCGGGGGCGTGCCGGACGCCGACGCGCTGCCCGCCGGAGCCCCGGCGTCGCTGCCGGCGGAGGATCCGCAGCCGGCCAGCAGGGCGATCGCTGCGGCGACCGCGGTCAGCGTGGCGAGAAGGGGGCGACGCACGGGCGGGTCTCCTGGGAGGCGTGAGGCTTCGGGACGGGTGGGTCGGGCGGGGGCTCAGCTGTCAGGGATCTCCACGACCACGTTGGTGGACTTCACGCTGGCGACCGCGAGCACGCCGGGCTGGAGCCCGAGGTCGTCCGCGGCCTCGCGGCTCATGAGCGAGACGACGCGGAACGGTCCGGCCTGGAGCTCGACCTGCGCCATCACGGTGTCCCGCACGACGTTGGTCACGAGGCCCGTGAAGTGGTTGCGGGCCGACTGGCGGCTGATCTGGCCCGCCGTGACGGGGTTCTCGGCTGCGAGCTCCTGCGCGAACCGCGCGAGCACGGCTCCGTCGATCGCCTGGCGACCCGCGTCGTCGGATGTGGCCGACAGCCGCCCGGACTCCGTCCACCGGCGCACCGTGTCGTCGCTGACACCGAGCAGTGCTGCAGCTTCTCGCACACGGAACAGGGGCACGACGACACCCTAACCGCATCTGCGGCCGCAACGCTCGGGACCGTCCGCATCTGCGCGCTCGCGTCGGTCCGCGTCGACGCGCCGCTGCAGAGGAATATCTCGCGGGCGACGTGAGACGAAGGTCACACCCCGGGCCTATGTCCCAGGAATAGCGTGGCAGCGTCCGAGCATCGCCGCCCAGGTCAGAGGCCATCGTGAGCAAGGTTCAGCCGCAAGGTCGCATCGCCACCCGTGATGAGGCACGCATCTCCGACCAGGTCCGCAGTCGCCCGCACGTCCGTGCGGGCGTTCTTGCGACGGCCGCCGCGCTCGCGCTCTCCGGGTGCGCGTCGTCGGCGTCGACCGGCGGGACGAACGGCGGCGGAGAGGCCAGCCTGATCCTGCCGGACCTGAGCGCCGTGACCATCGTGGGCGGCGGCTCCGGCCGCACGCTGCTGCTGTTCGGCCTCCTCGTCTGCGTGCTCGGCATCGGCTTCGGGGCGCTCAGCTACGTCCAGCTGCGCCGCATGGCGGTGCACCCGTCGATGCGCGAGATCTCCGAGCTCATCTACTCGACCTGCAAGACGTACCTCGTGCAGCAGGGTCGGTTCCTGCTCATGCTCTGGGTGTTCATCGCGGCGGTCATCGTCGCCTACTACGGGCTGCTCGTCGGGTTCCCGTGGGGACGCGTCGCGATCGTCATCGCCTTCAGCCTCGTCGGGATGGGCGGCTCGTACTCGGTCGCCTGGTACGGCATCCGCGTCAACACGTTCGCCAACTCGCGGGTGGCGTTCGCGTCGTTGCGCGGACGGCCCCTGGCGATGCACCGCATCCCGATGAAGTCCGGCATGTCGATCGGCATGGTGCTCATCAGCATCGAGCTGATGATGATGCTGGTCATCCTGCTGTTCCTGCCCAGCGACCTCGCGGGCGCGTGCTTCATCGGCTTCGCGATCGGTGAGTCGCTCGGCGCGTCCGTGCTGCGCATCGCCGGTGGCATCTTCACCAAGATCGCCGACATCGGCGCCGACCTCATGAAGATCGCGTTCAAGATCAAGGAGGACGACGCGCGCAACCCCGGCGTGATCGCCGACTGCACCGGTGACAACGCCGGCGACTCCGTCGGCCCGAGCGCGGACGGCTTCGAGACCTACGGCGTGACCGGCGTCGCGCTCATCACGTTCGTCCTGCTGGCCGTCCACGACCCGGCGATCCAGGCCAGCCTGCTCGTGTGGATCTTCGTGGTCCGCGTCGCCATGGTCATCGCCTCCGCGGCGTCGTACCTCATCAACGACGCCATGGCCCGCGTCCGCTACGCCAAGGCCGAGCGCATGAACTTCGAGGATCCGCTCAGCTCGCTCGTGTGGATCACCTCGTCCGTCTGCATCGCGGCGACCTACGCCATGACCTACGTCGTGCTCGGTGACACGCTCACCAACGGCCTGTGGTGGAAGCTCTCGACGATCATCTCGTTCGGCACCCTCGCCGGTGCCCTGATCCCCGAGCTCGTCAAGGTGTTCACCTCCACGCACAGCAAGCACGTGCGTGAGGTCGTCAAGAGCTCGCGCCAGGGTGGCGCCTCCCTCAACATCCTGTCCGGCCTGGTCGCCGGCAACTTCTCCGGGTACTGGCTCGGCATGGCCATCGTCGGCCTCATGGCCGGCGCGTACCTCATGAGCGGGCTGGGCCTCGGGGCACTCATGGTCGCCCCCGGCGTGTTCGCCTTCGGGCTCGTCGCATTCGGGTTCCTCGGCATGGGGCCGGTGACGATCGCGGTCGACTCCTACGGCCCGGTCACGGACAACGCGCAGAGCGTCTACGAGCTGTCCCTCATCGAGGACGTCGACGGCATCGACGACGAGATCCGGCGCGACCACGGCTTCGAGGTCCAGTGGGACAAGGCGAAGCAGATGCTCGAGGAGAACGACGGCGCGGGGAACACCTTCAAGGCGACCGCAAAGCCCGTGCTCATCGGCACCGCGGTCGTCGGCGCCACGACGATGATCTTCTCGATCATCATGAGCCTGACCAACGGCCTGACGACCGGGATGGACAACCTCTCGCTGCTGCACGCTCCCCTGCTGCTCGGGCTGATCTCCGGTGGAGCGGTCATCTACTGGTTCACCGGCGCGTCGATCCAGGCGGTCACGACGGGCGCGTACCGGGCCGTGGAGTTCATCAAGAACACCATCAAGCTCGACGGCGCGACGAAGGCCAGCGAGGCCGACTCGCGCAAGGTCGTCGAGATCTGCACGCAGTACGCCCAGCAGGGCATGCTCAACATGTTCCTCGGCGTGTTCTTCGCAACCCTGGCGTTCGCGTTCGTGGAGCCGTACTTCTTCATCGGCTACCTGATCTCGATCGCCATCTTCGGGCTGTACCAGGCGATCTTCATGGCCAACGCGGGCGGGGCCTGGGACAACGCGAAGAAGATCGTCGAGGTCGACCTGCACGCCAAGGGAACGGCCCTGCACGACGCGACGATCGTGGGTGACACCGTCGGTGACCCGTACAAGGACACGTCGTCGGTCGCGCTCAACCCGGTGATCAAGTTCACGACGCTGTTCGGCCTGCTCGCGGTCGAGCTGGCGGTCAGCCTCAGCGACCAGGGCAACCACACCCTGGTCGTGATCCTCGCGGGCGTGTTCTTCCTCGTCTCGGCCTTCTTCGTGCACCGGTCGTTCTACGGCATGCGGATCCGCACGACCCTCGAGGACGACAGCTCGGAATCCGCCGAGCAGACGCTGGTGCAATCGGGAACGGGTGACGCACGATGAAGATCGCGATCCAGTACGGGGCTGCGCGCGTCGATGCCGACGGGCACGTCGGAGGTCACGACGCCGGTGCGACCCTGGTCCGCCGGCTGCTGAGGGTGTTCCCCGGCGCGCAGCTCATCGGCCCCGTCAAGCGGCAGTGCGAGGGCTTCGACGTGGTGCCGCTCGAGGCCGTCGACGGCGACTCCACAGTCGTCATCACCATGGATGTGATCGACTCCGTGAACATCTGGCGGAGCCTGAAGGCCCGGTGCGACGAGCCGAAGATCATGAACTTCGTGTGGTGGAACACCTCGCTGTACTCCAACCCCGTCGAGCATGCCGCCCTCGCGCTGTCCTGCGCGCTGTTCCCCACCTTCGCGAACTCCGAGCGCACCGCGAGCGAGGTCCGCGAGATCGTCAAGAGCTGGACCGTCCAGCCGCTCGCGGAGAAGGCCCGGGTCGCCTGGGTCAACCTCGGCATCCGGCTCGAGCACGTGCGCCCCCGCAACGAGCCGCCCGTGCCCGTCGTCCTGTACCCGGCCATCTACCTGACCGACCGCAAGCAGCCTCAGGTGTTCCTCGACGTGGTCGAACGCCTCGCCAAGCGCACGCCGATCAAGGTCGAGGCGCGCCTGCACGAGTCGTCCCTGATCTCCGAGAAGGCCATGCGGCTCTCCCGGCACCACTGGGCGTGGGTCGGCCCGCTGACCGCCAACCGGGACGACTACTGGCAGGCCCTCGCGCGCACGACGGCGTTCCTGGCCACGGCCACCGAGGAGTCCTACGGCCTGGAGTACATCGAGGCTCTCGTCGCCGGCGCGGTCGGCGTGTTCCCCGACCGCCCGTGGGTGCGGGCGATCCTGCCCGCGGCCTACCCGTTCATCTACCGGACGCCCGCCGAGGCCGAGGAGCTGCTGTACCGCGCGGTCACCGACACGGCCGCGTGCCGCCGCGAGCTCGACGTCGCCGCCGACGGCGACTTCGCCCAGTGGCTGCGCGCCCGGCACGACGACGACCGGTTCGAGAAGACGATCGCCGACCAGGTCGTGGAGTGGTTCGGCAGCTGAGCCGCGCTGGGGTCAGGTGGCGTGGCCGGGCGTGGTGAGACCCGTCTCGTAGGCGAAGACCACGAGCTGCGCCCGGTCCCGCGCGCCGACCTTCATCATGGCCCGGTTGACGTGCGTCTTCGCCGTCGTCCCGCTGATGAACAGCCGCTCGCCGATCTCGCCGTTCGACAGGCCGGCGCCGACGAGGGCCGTGACCTCGCGCTCACGTGGGGTCAGCTCGCTCAGGCCACCCGGCGCCGTCCGTGCCTGCAGCTGAGGCTGCGACAGGAACCGTGCGACGAGGGCCGTCGTGGCGGTCGGCGAGAGCAGCGACTCACCCGACGCGACGACCCGGATGGCATCGAGGAGCGCGCCCGGTTCGACCCCCTTGCCGAGGTAGCCGCTGGCCCCCGCGAGCAGCGCCTCGACGACGAGGTCGTCGGTCTCGAACGTCGTCAGGACGAGCACCTTGACCCCGGCCATGGCCTCGTCTGCAGTGATCCTGCGGGTCGCCTCGATGCCGTCCGTCCCGGGCATGCGGATGTCCATGAGCACCACGTCGGCACGGGCGCT
Organism: Cellulomonas sp. WB94; assembly: GCF_003115775.1. NCBI lineage: Bacteria > Bacillati > Actinomycetota > Actinomycetes > Micrococcales > Cellulomonadaceae > Cellulomonas > Cellulomonas sp. WB94. Next base: position 2,153,199 of record NZ_QEES01000002.1, on the reverse strand, counting down.
GCGGGCGCGCGCGACGGCCTCCTCGCCGGTCGAGGCCTCGCCGACCACCTCGAGGTCGGGTGCCGACTCGAGCAGCAGGCGGAACGTCGCCCGCAGCAGCGCCTGGTCGTCGGCGAGCAGCACACGGATGGTCACGCTGGTTCTCCTTCTGCGAGCGTCACGTCGTCGCCGCCGTCGTCGACCTGGACCGGGATGGTCGCACGGACGACGAACCCGCCCGCGGGCGAGCGTTCGGTCGTGAGCGTCCCCCCGCAGGCGAGGGCACGCTCGCGCATGCCGATGAGCCCGTGGCCCGATCCCGCCGGTGGGCGGGTACGCGCCGCCGCGAGCCGTGTCGCAGGCCCGTTCGTCACGGACAACGCGAGCTCGTCGTCGGACCATCGCAGGTCGACGCGCGCCACCGCACCGGCTGCGTGCTTCGTGGCGTTCGTCAGGGCCTCCTGGACGATGCGGTAGGCAGCGAGGTCCGCATCGGGCCGGAGGGTCCTGGGCGATCCCGTCGCCTCGAGCTCCACTGTGCCTCCCACGGAGCGGAAGGACTCGATGAGCTCGTCGAGCCGCGCCAGCCCAGGGACGGGCTGGCGTGCGGCCCCGACGGCCGGGTCGGTGTCCTCGGCGGAGTCGTCGTCCTGGCGCAGCAGCCCCACGGTCGCGCGCAGCTCGTCGAGCGCCTGGCGGGTGTGCTGGCCGATGCCGCGCAGCGCGACCGACGCCGCGGAGGGGTCCGTCGCGAGCAGGTAGTCGGCCACCCCGGCCTGGGCGTTGACGAGCGTCAGGTGGTGCGCCAGCACGTCGTGCAGCTCACGGGCGATGCGCAGCCGCTCGGCCACGACCTGCTGCCGGGTCTCCTCGTCGCGGGCCAGAGCCTCGCGCACCACCCGCTCTCGGCGGCCCGAGACCACGGTGCCGACCGCCGTCGCGGCGATCACGAGGTTGAACATCACCATGTCGGTGGCGACGAGGGTGAGCGGCTTGGCGACGACACCCACCAGGAGCAGGACGGCGGCCGCGCCGCCGCCGAGCGCCCAGCCCACGGGCCGAGGGCGCCGGCTCGCGACCGCCCACGCCGCCACCATCGTGGCGAGCGGGACCGGCTGGAAGGCGCCCATCGCGACCGCCGCCGACGCCCCGGGGTTGGAGTACGGCACGACGACCAGGTGGATCGACTCGACGAGCAGCGCACCGACGAGCGCCGCCACGGGCCGGCGCGCGTACCAGAGCAGCGGCACCCACGCGGCGACTGTCAGGACGAGCAGGGTCGGACCGGGGAACTCCCCGCGCCCCTGCCGCACGACCGCGGTCGTGAGCATCGCGGCCAGGACGAAGCTCAGGAGCGCGGCCCGCGCCCAGACGACACGTGCGGGGCGACGGCCGGCCCGGTCGGGGGCCGGCGCAGGCGCGAGAGAAGTCGCGACCTGCGGGTCGGCGTGCATGCTCGCTCCTTGCTGGTCCGGCGGTCTGCCCCCTGAGACTAGGACCAGCAGCGGGGTGGTCCCGTGCGGTCCAGGTGCTCGAGGACCCGCCGGGTGTCGCGGCCGGTCCGAGCGGTGCCGCTCATCCCGGTGACCGTTCGAGCTGGAGCTGCGTCTCGGTGGTCTCGAAGCCGATCGACCGGTAGATGTCGATGGCGTGGTAGCCGGGGTCGGCAACCATGACCAGGGTGGCCGCACCGAGGTCCGTCAGGCCGTAGCGGCTGACGTGGTGGACGAGTGTTCCGGCCAGGCCCCGGCCGCGCGCATCGGGATGGGTGTCGACGCTCTGGAACCGGGCGACGCCAGAGCCGTCGGAGAACAGACCCATCCCGGAGAGCATCCGACCGTCGACGAACGCACCGAACCAGGAGCCGCAGCCCGCCTCCTGCAGCGGCCTCATCGCCTCCATCTTCCGGACGAGGAACTCCCGGTGGCTGGACGGCTCCCGGTGGGGGGCGTTGGCCAGCTGGAGCGCGATCGCTGCGTCCCGATCGCCACGATCGGTGAGGTCGAGGGCGCGGTAGGTGGCGTCGTGGTTGGGGTGCGGTGGCTCGTGGACGGACGAGGCGGTCATCACCGCGCTGCCGTCGACCGCGTACCCGGCAGCAGCGAACTCGCCGAAGTCAGCCACGTCACCCTGGGTGCCGTCGACGCCGAAGGTGCGATGGGCCGCCTCGGGGAGCTCCCGGGCAAACGTCTCCTCCCACCGCCGCACACCACCCCGACCGGGACGCTCCCGAAGGAGCACGAAGTTGCCCCACCAGAACGTGGGGTTGCCTGGGGTGCGGACGACCAGATGATCGCCGCGGTCCTCGACGTCGCTGCCCTGGAGGGTCAGCAGCATGATGTCTGTCCGAAACCCCAGCGAGGTGATGCGCACGGCGCCGACCCTACCGACGCCGGCCGTTCGGGACGGACCAGACGAACGTCAGCGCCCCCCGCGTCCGGGGCGCTGCCACCGTCAGAGCCCCTGCCAGGCCGGCTTCGCCGCGTAGGTGCTGCGGAAGTAGTCGGCGAGCTGCAGCCTGCTGGCCGCGGCGGGGTCGATGAGCACGCTGACGTGCGGGTGGTGCTGCAGGATCGTCCCCGGCCACATCGCGCTCACGGGGCCCTCGACGAGGTGGTGGATCGCCTCGGCCTTGGCGCGGCCGCTCGCGATCAGCACGATGTGCCGCGCACTCATGATGGTGGCGAGACCCTGCGTCAGGCAGTGGCGCGGCACCGCCTCGACGTCGCCGTCGAAGAACCGCGCGTTGTCCGCGCGCGTCTGGTCGGTCAGGGTCTTGATCCGCGTGCGCGAGGCGAGCGACGAACCGGGCTCGTTGAACCCGACGTGGCCGTCCGTGCCGATCCCGAGGATCTGCAGGTCCACCCCGCCGGCCTCAGCGATCGCCGCCTCGTACCGCACGCACGCCGCGGCGATGTCCTCGGCCAGACCGTCCGGACCCTGGACCGCGTCGGGCACGAAGTCGACCCGCGAGGCGATCTCCTGCTCGATCACGTTCCGGTACCGCTCCGGGTGGTCGGCCGGCAGCCCGACGTACTCGTCGAGCAGGAACCCCCGCGCATGCGCGAACGACACGCGACCGTCCTCGTACCGCCGGACGAGCTCGTCGTAGATGCCGAGCGGGCTCGACCCGGTCGCGAGACCGAGCACGGCCGCGGGCTTGGCGGCGAGCAGCGACTCGATCGCCCCCGCCGCGAGCGCGACCAGCTCCTCGGGTGCTGCGATCACAACCTCCATGTCACTGCCCTCTCTGTTCGGACTGCTGCTCGTCGTTCGTGCCGGCCGTGAGTCTCGACCGTGCCGCTCATGGAGCCACGACCGTGCCCGCGCGCCGGACGCTCAGCACCCGCAGGTCGTCGTCGGTCAGCACGATGTCCGCGCGCCGGCCGGCTTCGAGAGCCCCGATCGTGGCGTCGCCGAGCACCGCAGCCGGCGTGGTCGCGGCGGCCCGCACGACGTCGACGAGCGGGACCCCGCCGGCGACGGTGGTCCGCACGATGTCGAGCAGGTGCGCGGTGCCGCCCGCGATCGCCCCGCCGTGCGTCAGCCGGGCCACTCCGTCGGCGACCGTGACGTCCTGCGAGCCGAGCCGGTACGCGCCGTCGGGCATGCCGGCAGCGGCCATCGCGTCGGTCACCAGCGCGATGTTGTCGGCGCCGACGAGGCTGAAGATGCTCTGGACCAGCTCCGGGTCGACGTGCGTGCCGTCACCGATCAGCTCCACGACGGCCTCGCCCCGGGCGGCAGCCGCGAGGAAGACCGGGATCGGGCCGGGGTCCCGGTGCGTCAGCGGACGCATGCCGTTGAAGAGGTGGGTCACGGTCGCCCGGCCCGAGCGACGACCGGGCGTGGCCGCCAGTCGCGTGCGCGCGTCGGCGAGGGCGTCGGACGTCTGGCGCCAGCTCGCGTCGGTGTGCCCGAAGCTGGGCAGCGCTCCCGCGCCGATCAGCGCGTCGACGACGCCGGCGACGCCGCCCAGCTCGGGGGCGATCGTCATGGTCACCAGGTGCCCGCGCGCGAGGGCGGCGAGCTCACGAGTGAGGTCCGCGTCGGGAGCCTGGATCAGCGCCGGGTCCTGCGCGCCGCAGCGCACCGTCGACACGAACGGGCCCTCGAGGTGGATGCCGGCGATCTCCCCCACGTCCGCGAGCGCGGCGAGCACCGCGACCCGCTGACGCAACGTGTCGGGCGCCGCGGTGACCAACGAGGCGACCAACGTCGTGGTCCCGTGGGCCCGGTGCTCGAGCACCGCGACGAGCGCCTCCTGCGGAGTGGTCGCATCCGGGTAGCTCGCGCCGCCGCCTCCGTGCGTGTGGAGGTCGACGAGACCGGGGAGCACCGTGACGGGGTGCCGGGCCGGGTCCGGGAGGCCCGACCAGCCCGCTGCTGCGGCGTTCGCGGCCTCACCGACCCACGCGATCGTCCCGTCGCGGACGACGACGACGCCGTCGGCGATCACCTCGGTCGGCGTGACGACCCGGCCGCGAAGGAGCTCGGGTGCGGTGCGCTCGGTCATGTGTGGTCGGGGGCCTTTCCGTGAGAGGGAGTGGGGCGGCGGCCCTCGACCACGTCGGCGAGCACCGTCAGGTCCACCGCTGTGCCGTGGGCGCCCGCGGTGACCAGGACGTGAGCGGGGTTGCTGGTGGTCACGCCGACGACGAGACCGACGCCCGCAGCCCGTGCCGACGCGATGCCCGCGGGTGCGTCCTCGAGCGCCACGAGCCCGCCCGGAGGCAGGCCGAGCAGCTCGGCACCGCGCCGGAACGGCTCCGGGTCGGGCTTGCCGTGCTCGCAGTCCTCGGCGGTGACCATGCCGATCATGCCGTCGTCGACGTCGAACGACCGGAGCGCCGCCCTGGTCCACGTGCGGCCCGCCGAGGTCACGACGGCGACGGGGAGCCCGGACGTCACGCAGGCGGTGAGCAGGCGCGCGGCTCCCTCGACCGGGGTCAGCCGGACGTCCATCCCCCGCAGCATGTCGATGACGCTCCGGGTGAGGGCGTGCGGGTCCTCGTCACCCCAGGGCCCGGCAACGCTCGCGAACACCTCGTGCGCGCGGCGCCCGGAGAACAGTCGGACGACGTCGTCCTCGACCACCCACCCGCGCGACGCGAAGTACTCCCGGAACGCGCCCTGGTGCGCCTCCTCGCTGCGCACGAGGGTGCCGTCGAGGTCGACGAGCAGACCGGCGCCCGGGCGATCGAGCCGCGCGCCGACCTCGTCGGCGATCAGCTCCACTCGAACAACGGTTCCCCCGCGCGGACCGCCACACCGACGTCGACGAGCGGCGTGAGGCAGCCGGGCTTGCCCTCCAGAGCGACGACCGGGCAGATGGGCGACCGTCCGCCGGCCTCGACCGCGGCCGGGTCCCAGCTCACGACGACGTCGCCCGCGACGACCACGTCGCCCTCCTTGACGTGCAGCGTGAAGCCCACGCCGCCGAGCTGGACGGTGTCGAGCCCGAGATGCACGAGGGCGGAGTGCTCGGCGTCCGCGGTGACGACGAACGCGTGCGGGTGCAGCTTGACGATCGTGCCGTCGATCGGGGCGATCGCCTCGACGACGCCGTCGCGGGTTGGGTCGATCGCCATGCCGGGGCCGACGAGCTCCGCGCCGAAGACCGGGTCGGGCACGTCGGCCATGGCACGCACGACACCACCGATCGGTGCGAGCACGGTGAGGGGTGCGGTCATCAGCGCAGGTCCTCGATGTCCGAGGCGAGCGTGTCGGCCTCGGGACCGACGACCACCTGCACGGCGGTGCCGGACCGCATGACGCCGAACGCCCCGGTCGCCTTGAGCGCGGCCTCGTCGACCAGCGACGGGTCGACGACCTCGACCCGCAGCCGCGTGATGCACGGCTCGAGGTCGACGATGTTCGCGTCTCCGCCGAGAGCCGCGAGAATCTGCTCCGCCTTGCTCATGCGCTTCTCCTTGCTGACCGACGGCAGCCCGGTTGCCGCGCGTCCCGATTGTTCACAACAGCTCCTCGAGGTCCGTCGCGATGGTGTCGACGTTCGGCCCCATGACGACCTGGACCACGTGACCCGAGATCATGACGCCGTGGGCGCCGGCCGCTCGCAGGGCCTTCACGTCCACGACGGCAGTGTCGTGGACCTCGGACCGGAGCCGTGTGGTGCACGGCTCGATCTCGATGATGTTCGCCACGCCACCCAGTGCCGCCAGGATGTCCGCTGCCTGCTCGCTCACACCGTTCCGCCCCTCGCTCATCCCACGAACTCCGTCGTCGCGGGCTCTGCCGTCAGGTCGCTCGAGGTCCGCCGGGGTGTCAACGCGCGCTTGGGCGCGCGCAGCGGGACCCAGAGCACGTAGCGGTCGGCCCGGTAGGTCGACCGTGAGTACACGCAGGCCGTCTCGCCGGCGAAGGTCCGTCGCGCGAGTCGCAGGACGGCCCGGCCCGGCGCGACGCCCAGCAGCTCGGCGTCCTGTGCGTCGACCTCGGTCGCGGAGACGGTGTCCTCACCCCAGTCGGGCTCGAGGCCGCGCCGCCGCAGCTCGCCGTAGATGGAGTCGGGCACGGCGCCGTCGAAGAATCCAGGCACCAGCTCGCACGAGAGCCACGACTGCTCGATCGCCATGGGCACGCCGTCGGCGAACCGCACCCGGTGCAGGGAGTAGACCCGCTCCCCGGGGAGGATGTCGAGCGCGTCCGCGATGTCGGGGGTCGCGGCGACGACCTCGGCCGCCAAGACCTTCGACGACGGCTCCATGCCGCGTCGGGCCATCTCCTCGCCGAACGACGCGAGGCGCACCTCGAGGTCGACCTTGGTGGGTGCGACGAACGTGCCGCGGCCCTGCTCCCGGTCCAGGAGCCCCTCGACGACGAGGGCGTCGACCGCCTGGCGCACCGTCATCCGCGAGACGCCGAACTGCTCGCAGAGCAGCCGTTCCGAGGGGATGGTGTCTCCCGCCGAGAGCTCGTGCGTGACGAGCGAGCGAAGGTAGTCCCGGACGCGCACGTACTTCAGAACCGAGCGACCCACCGTGGTCCCTTCGCTGCGCGACTCGTGCTGACGGCCGAAGCATGCCGCCCTTGACACCGGATGCACCATTCCATCATGGTTGCGACAACTGGTCCAGACATCTAGCGCACTTGATCGACACCTGATCCCCGGTCTGGACGAGGGAGCGCCGGTGCCCACCGGCTCACGGCCCGCACACAACGAGGAGTGCACCTGTCATGACCGCCATCACCGCCCCCGCGTCACGCGAGAAGCGCGGCATACCCGGGCTCGCCCAGCTCCAGCGCATCGGCCGCTCGCTCATGCTGCCGATCGCCTCGTTGCCCGCCGCGGCCCTGCTGCTGCGGCTCGGGCAGCCCGACATGCTCGGCAAGGACGGGCTCGCCGGGGCGTGGGGCGACTGGCTCCTGCCGGTGGCCGACGCGCTCGGCGCTGCCGGCAACGCGCTGTTCGCCAACCTCCCCCTGCTGTTCGCCCTCGGCGTGGCGGTCGGGTACGCCCGCAAGTCCGACGGCTCGACCGGTCTTGCGGCCGTCATCGGGTACCTGGTGTTCAAGGGCGTCTCCGACGCCCTTTCGCCGTACATCCTGGGCAAGCCGGTCGGCGACGCCAAGCAGGAGCTGATCAACTACGGGGTCCTGGGCGGCATCGTGATGGGCCTGGTCGCGGCCCTCCTCTATCAGAAGTACTCGCGGATCAAGCTCCCGGCGTACCTCGCGTTCTTCGGCGGTCGGCGGTTCGTGCCGATCGTCACCGCGGGCATGGCGATCGTCGTCGCGGTGATCGGCGCGCTCATCTACCCGTGGTTCGACTCCGGCCTGACCTCGGTGGGCAGCTGGGTCACCGGCTCGACGATCATCGGAGCGTTCGTCTACGGCACCGCGAACCGGCTGCTCGTCCCGATCGGCCTGCACCACCTGCTGAACTCGCTGCCGTGGTTCCAGTTCGGCGCCTTCACGGACGCGAACGGCAAGGTGTGGAACGGCGACATCGCCCGGTTCCTGCACGGCGACCCGACCGCCGGAACCTTCATGACCGGCTTCTTCCCGATCATGATGTTCGCGCTGCCCGCCGCCGCCCTCGCGTTCGTGCACACCGCGAAGCCGGCCAAGCGCAAGGTCATCGCGGGCATCATGGGCTCGGCCGCACTGGTCTCGTTCGTCACCGGGGTCACCGAGCCGCTCGAGTTCTCGTTCCTGTTCCTCGCCTACCCGCTGTACGTGATCCACGCGGTGCTGACCGGGACAAGCCTCGCGCTCGTCAACTGGCTCGGGATCCACGACGGGTTCGGGTTCTCGGCCGGCGTGATCGACTACCTGCTCAACTTCCGGATCGCCACGCACCCGCTGTGGATCCTGCCGATCGGCCTGGCCTACGGAGCGATCTACTACTTCCTGTTCAGGTTCGTCATCACCCGGTGGAACCTGCGGACCCCGGGACGCGAGGAGGACGACGCGACCGTCGACCCGAACAACGTCCTGGTCGACCAGCCGGACGACGAGCCCGTCAAGGCGGTGCGCACCGTCACCCCGGCAGCAGGCAGCACGTCCGCCTGAGGTCCGAGGCCCGGCCGGAGCGCGAGCACCGGCCGGGCCTCGGCACGTCACCTGATCTGAACCGCTCGAACCGATCGAACCGATCGAACCGCGAGGATGCGATGCCGACCGACGACGAAACCCAGCAGCGCCGGCTCACCGGCATCGGCGTCAGCCCCGGCCGTGCCTCCGGGCCCGTGGTCGCGATGCCGGATCCCGTCGCGGAGCCGCTCGCCGGCGCGACCCTCGCCCCCGAGGCCGACCTCGACCAGGCGGCCGAGCGCATCGCCACCGCCGCACTCAGCGCGCAGACCGATCTCGAGCAGGCCGCCGCCCGTGCGAGCGGCGCAGCGCGGGAGGTGCTCGAGACCACCGCGATGATGGCCGCCGACCCGACGCTCGTCGCTGCGGCCCAGCAGCTCGTGCGCGAGACCCGGCTCGTACCCGCCCGCGCGGTCTGGCAGGCGGCCGCCGGGGTGATCGCTCAGCTCGCCGCGCTCGGCGGGTACATGGCCGAGCGCACGCGTGACGTCGCCGACGTGCGCGACCGCGTCGTCGCCGCCCTCACAGGCCAGGCGCCCCCCGGCGTCCCGCACTCGGACCACCCGTTCGTCCTCGTGGCCGCGGACCTGTCCCCCGCCGACACCGCGACGCTCGACCCGGACCGCGTCGTCGCGCTCGTGACCCGTGACGGCGGAACGACGTCGCACACCGCGATCCTCGCGCGCGCCCTCGGCATCCCCGCGGTCGTCGGCGTCGCCGGTGCCACGACTGTTCCGCCCGGCACCCTCGTGCTCGTGGACGGGGCCGCCGGGACGGTGACCCTGGACCCCACCGCGGAGCAGGTCGCCCAGGCGGCTGCCCTCGCGGCGCGGGTGCGGACGTTCGACGGCGCCGGTCGCACGAGCGACGGGCACCGCGTCCCGCTGCTCGCCAACGTCGGCCGACCCGACGGCGCGCAGGCCGCCGCCGACGCTGGGGCCGAGGGTGTCGGTCTGTTCCGCACCGAGTTCTGCTTCCTCGACCGCACCGACGCGCCGACGATCCCCGAGCAGGTCGCGCAGTACCGGCAGGTTCTCGCGGCGTTCAGCGGCACGAAGGTCGTCGTGCGCACCCTCGACGCCGGCGCGGACAAGCCCCTGCCCTTCCTCATGACGGCGGCCGAGCCCAACCCGGCCCTCGGCGTCCGCGGCTACCGCACGTCCTGGCGCAACCCCGAGGTCCTCGAGGACCAGCTGACCGCGATCGCGCAGGCGGCGCAGGCGGAGACCGCCGACGTCTGGGTGATGGCCCCCATGATCGCCACGGTCCCCGAGACGACCGCGTTCGTCGAGCGCTGCCACGCGCACGGCCTCGCGACCGCCGGGGTGATGGTCGAGGTCCCGAGCGCGGCGCTGAGCGCCGGCCAGATCCTGCGGCACGCGGCGTTCGCGAGCATCGGCACCAACGACCTCACCCAGTACGCGATGGCGGCGGACCGCATGCTCGGTGAGCTCGCCCCGCTCTCGACCGCCTGGCAGCCCGCCGTGCTGCAGCTCGTGGCGGCGACGTGCCAGGGCGGGGTGCAGAACGACCGACCGGTCGGGGTGTGCGGAGAGGCCGCGGCCGACCCGGCGCTCGCCGTCGTGCTCGTCGGGCTCGGCGTCGCGACCCTCTCGATGACGGCCCGTGCCCTGCCCGACGTCGCGGCCGTGCTCGGCTCGGTCACTCTCGCGACGTGCCGGGAGCTGGCGGCGCTCGCGACGGGCGCCGACTCGGCCGAGGCGGCACGTGAGGCCGTCCGGTCGCGACTGCCGGTCCTCGACGAGCTCGGGCTCTGAGGGTCCCGGGCGCGCGGGGCCTGACCGACCCCGCGGGGGCTCAGCCGGCGTTCTCGAGGTACGCCACGAGGGCGTCGAGCGACGGGCCCGCGGCGTCGTCGTCGCTCGCGAGGACGACCTCGTCGCCGTGCCGCGCGCCGAGCGTCATGATCGACAGGATGCTCGACGTGGGCACCGGGGAGCCGTCTGCCGTCCGGATCGTGACCGCACCGGGCAGCCCCGCGGCCAGCTTGACGAACAGCGCGGCCGGGCGGGCGTGCAGGCCCTCAGCGATCGCGACGATGACACGGCGTTCGAGCACGAGGACCCCCTGGGTGTGGCGACGACTGGTCTAGACCACTATAGCGGGCGCTCGGCGTCCGCGACCACCCGCTCGCACACCTCGTGCGTCACGAGCGCGTCCGACGCGTCGAGCACCCTGCCGGCACGCACCGCCCCGAGGAACTCCTCGCACATCGCGACGAACCCCCGGTGCACCGTCGGCGACAGCCACGGGTCGCGTCGGGTCAGTCGCTCGCCGTCGCGGATGTCGACGACGTCCGCGAGGTCGATCACCTGGCGGCGCCGGCCGTCGCCGATGACGTCGAGCACCTCGTGGGCGTCTCCCGCCGTCCAGCTCATGACCCCGGTCGCGAGGCGGCCCTCCCCCGTGAACTGCACCGAGAGCCGCCGGCAGCGGCCGCGGTCGTCGACGTGGGCGGTCGTCACGAGGTCGTCGAGCGGGGACGGGACCAGGAACCGCAGGGTGTCGATGACGTGGATGAAGTCGTCGAGCACCATCTGCCGGACGGGTCCAAGGGCGTGCGACCGGTGCTTCTGGAGCGTCACGACGTCACGGTCTGCCCAGTCGGCGAAGGCGCGGTACGCCGGCGCGTACCGGCGGTTGAACCCGACCATGAGCGACACGCCGCTCGCGAGCGCGACGAGCCCCCGTGCGCTCGCGAGGTCGAGGGCGAGCGGCTTGTCGACGAGCACCGGCACCCCCGCACGCAGGAGCGTCGCGACGACCTCCGGGTGCGACTCGGACGTCGTGTGCACCAGCGCCGCGTCGAGGCCCGCCTCGATGGCGTCGGCCAGCGAGCCGAACCGGTCCGGGAGGCGATACGCGTCCCCGACCGAGGCGAGGCTCGACGCCGTGCGCGAGACCAGGACCGGCGTGATGCCCGGCAACGACGTCACGACGGGCAGGTACGCCTTGCGTGCGATCGCACCGAGCCCGACGACGGCCACCCGCATGATCCCGACCCGCTCTCGCCCGTTGTCGACATGACCCGAGCCAGGCTATGCCCGGTGACCTCGTCGGTGTCGCGTGGCACGATCAGTCAGGTGACCAGCAGCGCCACCCCGGCGGAGCACCTGCGCGACCTCGCGCGGCTGCGACGCGTCCGCGACCGGATCGACCGCGAGTACGCGCAGCCGCTCGACGTCGAGGCGCTCGCCCGCGGCGTGCACATGTCGGCCGGTCACCTCAGCCGCGAGTTCCGGATCGCGTACGGCGAGGCGCCGTACACGTACCTCATGACGCGGCGCATCGAGCGCGCGATGGCGCTGCTGCGTCGAGGCGACCTCAGCGTCACCGAGGTCTGCTTCGAGGTCGGTTGCTCGTCGCTCGGAACCTTCAGCACGCGCTTCACCGAGCTTGTCGGCATGCCACCCAGCATCTACCGGCGCCGGGCCGCAGGAGGCGCGGAGATGCCGTCCTGCGTCGCGAAGCAGGTGACCCGACCGATCAGGAATCGAGAAGCGCGGGTCGCGGAGCCCCGCCTAGCCTGAACAGATGGACATCACCATTCACTACGCCTTCCTGCCGCACGACGACCCGGACGCCTCGCTGGCGTTCTACCGCGACACCCTCGGCTTCGAGGTCCGCAACGACGTGGGGTTCGGCGGGATGCGCTGGATCACCGTCGGCCCCACCAGCCAGCCCGGCACCTCCATCGTCCTGGAGCCGCCCACCGCCGACCCCGGCATCACCGAGGACGAGCGCCGCACCATCGCCGAGATGATGGCCAAGGGCACCTTCGGCCGCGTCACCCTGGCCACGACCGACCTCGACGGCACCTTCGCGAAGCTCGAGGCCAGCGGCGCCGAGGTCGTCCAGGAACCGACCGACCAGCCGTACGGGGTGCGCGACTGCGCCGTCCGCGACCCCGCCGGCAACCTGCTCCGCATCAACCAGACGACCTGAGCCGTCGGGCGGTCACAGCAGGCGACAGGGGCTATCGTCGGCGGCCTGCCGCACGGATGGAGACACCACGAGCATGGCCACGACGAACGGGACGCAGCCGGCGCTGCAGGTTGCCGACAGCCACGACCTGATCCGCGTGGTCGGCGCGCGGGAGAACAACCTCAAAGACGTCAGCATCGAGATCCCGAAGCGCCGGCTGACCGTGTTCACGGGTGTCTCCGGCTCGGGCAAGAGCTCCCTGGTGTTCGACACGATCGCCGCCGAGTCGCAGCGGATGATCAACGAGACCTACAGCGCGTTCGTCCAGGGGTTCATGCCGACGCTCGCGCGGCCCGACGTCGACGTCCTCGACGGGCTGACCACCGCGATCATCGTCGACCAGGAGCGGATGGGCGCCAACGTCCGCTCGACGGTCGGCACCGCGACCGACGCCAACGCGATGCTGCGCATCCTGTTCAGCCGCCTGGGCCAGCCGCACATCGGCTCCCCGCAGGCGTTCTCGTTCAACGTCGCGTCCGCCACCGGCGGGGGCGCGATCTCCTTCCAGCGCGGCGGCCAGACCGTCAAGGAGCGCCGGACCTTCAGCATCACCGGCGGGATGTGCCCGCGCTGCGAGGGCCGGGGCTCCGTCACCGACATCGATCTGACCGCGTTGTACGACGACAGCACGTCCCTCAACGGCGGCGCCCTCACCATCCCCGGCTACAGCATGGACGGCTGGTACGGACGCATCTTCAGCGGTTGCGGGTTCTTCGACCCGGACAAGCCGATCCGGGACTTCACGAAGCGGGAGCTCCACGACCTGCTCCACAAGGAGCCGACCAAGATCAAGGTCGAGGGCATCAACCTCACCTACGAGGGGCTGATCCCGAAGCTCCAGAAGTCGATGCTGTCGAAGGACGTCGACGCGTTGCAGCCGCACATCCGCGCGTTCGTCGAGCGCGCGGTGACGTTCACGACGTGCCCCGAGTGCGACGGGACCCGACTGTCGGCGGCAGCTAGGTCCTCGAAGATCGGCGGCCTCAGCATCGCCGACGCGTGCGCGATGCAGATCAGCGACCTCGCGGCGTGGGTCGCCGGGCTGTCGGACTCGTCGGTGGCGCCGCTGATCGAGGCGCTGCGGGACACCCTCGACTCGTTCGTCGAGATCGGGCTGGGCTACCTGTCGCTCGACCGGCCGGCCGGCACGCTGTCCGGCGGCGAGTCCCAACGCACCAAGATGATCCGGCACCTCGGCTCGTCGCTCACCGACATCACCTACGTCTTCGACGAGCCGACGATCGGGCTGCACCCCCACGACATCCAGCGGATGAACACCCTGCTGCTGCAGCTGCGCGACAAGGGCAACACGGTGCTCGTCGTCGAGCACAAGCCCGAGACGATCGTCATCGCCGACCACGTCGTCGACCTCGGACCCGGTGCCGGCACCGCGGGTGGCGAGGTGGTCTTCGAGGGGACCGTCGACGGGCTGCGGGCCAGCGGCACCTTGACCGGACGGCACCTGGACGACCGTGCGTCCGTGAAGCCGTCCGTGCGGACGCCGTCGGGCAGGCTCGAGGTGCGCGGCGCGCGGACCCACAACCTCAAGGACGTCGACGTCGACATCCCGCTCGGCGTGCTGGTCGTGCTGACCGGCGTGGCCGGGTCGGGGAAGAGCTCGCTGATCCAGGGCTCGGTGGCCGGCCGCGACGGCGTGGTGTCGGTCGACCAGAGCGCGATCAAGGGCTCGCGCCGCAGCAACCCGGCGACGTACACCGGGCTCCTCGAGCCGATCCGCAAGGCGTTCGCGAAGGTCAACGGCGTCAAGCCGGCGTTGTTCAGCGCCAACTCCGAGGGCGCCTGCCCGAACTGCAACGGCGCGGGCGTCACCTTCACCGACCTGGGGATGATGGCGACCGTCGCGACCGTGTGCGAGGTGTGCGACGGCAAGCGGTTCGAGGCCTCGGTGCTCGAGTACCACCTCGGCGGGCGCGACATCAGCGAGGTGCTCGCGATGTCGGTGACCGAGGCCGAGCAGTTCTTCGGTACCGGCGAGGCCCGCACACCGGCCGCGCACGCCATCCTCGACCGGCTCACCGACGTCGGGCTCGGCTACCTCAGCCTCGGCCAGCCGCTCACCACGCTGTCGGGCGGCGAGCGGCAGCGGCTCAAGCTCGCGACCCGCATGGCCGAGAAGGGCGACGTCTACGTCCTCGACGAGCCGACCACCGGGCTGCACCTCGCCGACGTCGAGCAGCTCATCGGCATGCTCGACCGGCTCGTCGACTCCGGCCGGTCGGTCATCGTGATCGCCCACCACCAGGCCGTCATGGCGCACGCCGACTGGATCATCGACCTCGGCCCCGGCGCCGGCCACGACGGCGGGCGCATCGTCTTCGAGGGCACCCCGGCCGACCTCGTCGCCGGACGGTCCACCCTCACCGGCGAGCACCTCGCGGCGTACGTCGGCGCCTGACTGCCCGTCAGCCGCGTGTCAGTCGCGGGTGGGTGACGACCCGAGCACGGTCAGGTCAGCCAGTGCTCGGCGGGCGGGGTGAGGTCCGCCAGCTCGTCCCACAGCTCGACCGGGAGGGAGAGCCGGGCGAGTGCGACCGTCTCGGCGATGCGCTCGGGGCTCGACACACCGACGACCGTCGAGGTCACGCGTGGCTCCCGCAGGGAGAGCTGGAGGGCCGCCGCAGCGAGCGGCACGCCATGCCTCTCGCACGCCGCCTGCATCAGCCGGACGCGCTCGAGCACCACGCCGTCGGCGTCCCGGTAGCCGTAGGTCGACCGCGCGCCGGGGCCCTTGGAGAGGATGCCACCGCCGTAGGGCGCCGCGTTGACGAACGCGACACCGCGTCGGACCGCGTCGTCGATGAGCGGCTCGGCGCTCCTGTCCACGAGGGTGAAGCGGTTGTGGTTGAGCACGACGTCGAACTCGTCGGTCGCGACGAGCTGCCGCATCAGCGGGACGTCGCCGGCCGCCAGGCCGATGTGCTCGACGACCCCGGCGTCCCGCAGGTCCCGCAGCGCCGCGACCGGGCCGCCGGGAGCCATCGCCTCGTCGAACGTCAGGTAGAACTCCGGGTCGTGGAGGTACATCAGCTGGATCCGGTCGAGCCCGAGGCGGGACAGGCTCTCCTCGGCGGACCGCTTGACCCGGTCCCCGGAGAAGTCCCGGGTCTCCCGGTCCGCGTCGACCTTGGTGGCCAGGACGACGCCGTCCGGGAGCCCGCCGTGGCGCCGCAGCACGTGACCGATGCGGGTCTCGGCGCTGCCTCCGCCGTAGTTGTTCGACGTGTCGATGAAGTTGACCGGGCTCGCGAGTGCGGCCTCGATCGTCGCTTCGGCGCGGGCGTCGTCGACGGCGTACCCGTACAGCTCGGGCATGCTCGCGAGCGGGCTCGTGCCGAGACAGATCTCGCTGACCAGCAGACCGGTGCGGCCGAGCGGCCGTCGGGCGATCTCGTCCATCGGGTGCTTCTCCTTCGCTGCAGCCGTCCCGTCGGGTGGATCGACGTTACTCGACACGGCGGCAGCGCTGCGGAGCGCTCCCGCGGCTCGACCAGCGGAGCCGCGGGAGCGCGCCGTCGACGGGCTACACGTCCTCGGGGGTCAGTTGAGCGTCGGGTAGTCGGTGTAGCCCTGGTGGTCGCCGCCGAAGAAGCCGGTGGTCTCGGGCGCGTTGAACGGTCCGCCGGCCGCGAGTCGTGCGGGCAGGTCGGGGTTGGCGAGGAACAGCGCGCCGAAGGCGATCAGGTCGGCGCTGCCGTCGTCGAGCAGGCCCAGTTCCTCAGGTCCGGTGGGTCGACCCTCGGTGGCCGGGTTGAGGATGAAGGTGGCGGGCCAGTCGGCGCGCATCCGGAGCACGAGGTCGCGCTGGCCTGGCACCTCGAGCACGTGGATGTAGGCAAGACCCAGGTCCGCCAGCCGGGCGACGAGCGCGGCGTACTGCGCGTCCAGGTCGTCCTCGGCGATGTCGTGCAGCGGCGTCCCTGGCGAGAGCCGGATGCCGACCTTGTCCGCCCCGACGGCGTCGGCCACGGCCGCGGCCACCTCGACCGCGAACCGGATGCGGCCCTCGACCGAACCGCCCCAGGCGTCGGTGCGGCGGTTCGCGCTCGTCGCGAGGAACTGCTGGACGAGGTAGCCGTTGGCGCCGTGGATCTCGACGCCGTCGAACCCGGCGGCCACGGCGTTGCGCGCGGCGTCGGCGAAGTCCTGGACGGTCGCGAGGATCTCCGGCTCCGTCAGCTCGTGCGGGACGGTGAACGGCTTGGGTCCCTGGTGGGTGTAGATCTGCCCGTCGGCGGCGACGGCCGACGGCCCGACCGGGAGCAACCCGTCCGGAAGCAGCGCCGGGTCGCCGACCCGCCCCGCGTGCATGAGCTGCGCGACGATCCGGCCGCCGCGCTCGTGCACGGCATCGGTCACGGCCCGCCACGCCTCGACCTGCTCCGGCGAGTGCAGCCCCGGGGTGTCCGGGTAGCCCTGGCCGACGACCGACGGGTGGATCCCCTCGGTGACGATCAGGCCGGCGGTCGCCCGCTGGGCGTAGTACTCGGCCATCAGCGGGGTCGGCGTCGCGCCGGGGCCGTACGCGCGGCTGCGCGTCATCGGCGCCATCACGATCCGGTTGCTCAGTCGCTGTCCGGCCAAGTCATAGCTGCTCAGTGCGGTGCTCATGTGTCCCTCTTCCTCGTCCCGGCGCGCACCCGGCGTTCGCCCGGCTCTCGCCCGTCCCGGAACGGCCCGGCGAGGCCGGTCGTGGCGGATTGCTTGTCTGGACAGTAACTCACTACTTGTCCGAACAGCAATATCCCTTCCCTCGCTTCCGCCGAGCGGGATACCCTTGTTCCTGGCCGAGCAGTGACCGGCGACTCGGAGGGTGGAGATGAGCGTCACAGCCGACGATGCGCGGGCGATGCCTGCCGAGCTCGAGGGCCCCTGCCTGCCGCCGTCGGCCCAGGCGGGTGTGCTGACCGCGGCGATCTTCCGCGTCGCACGGCTGCACCGGACCCTGGCCGGACAGCTGCTCCGCCAGGTCGGCCTGCACCCCGGCCAAGAGCTCGTGATGATGCAGCTCTGGGACCACGGCCCGCAGCGCCAGACGGACCTCGTCCGCCACCTCGGCTCGGACGCGGCGACCATGACCCGCACGGTCCAGCGCCTCGAGCACGCCGGGTTCGTGCGGCGGCGCCCGAGCGCGACCGACCGCCGGGCCACGATCGTCGAGGCCACGCCGGCGAGCCTCGCGGTCCGCGACCACGTCACCCGGCTCTGGGCAGAGCTCGAGGCGACCGCGACGGGTGACCTCGGCGACGACCTCCGTGACGAGGCGCTCACCTGCCTGGCCCGGATCGAGCACAACCTGGCCGGCGCGACCGACGACTCGGCCGACCCGCTCGTCTGCTGAGGCCCGCGAGGGCCGCCGAGGCCCTCGCGGGGTCAGCCGTCAGCCCCGCTCGCGGCGGTACAGCGAGCGGGACCACGCGTAGCCGAGCCCCGCGATCAGCAGGCACCAGACGACGGCCTGGAGCGTCGTCGAGCCGTTCACCGACGTGCCCGTGAGCAGGGCCCGCGTCGTCTCGATGATCGGGGTGAACGGCTGGTACTCCGCGAACCAGCGCACGCCCGTCGGCATCGTCTCGACCGGCACGAACCCGCTGCCGAGGAAGGGCAGCGCCGTGAGGATCATCGGGGTGTTCGACGCGGTCTCCACGGACTTGGCGGCGAGCCCCATCGCGACGCACAGCCAGCTCGTCGCGAAGCTGACCAGCGCGATCAGCCCGACCAGCGCCAACCCGCCCAGCGCACCGGCGTGCGGCCGGTAGCCGAGCACCGCCGCCAGCCCGAGCACCACGGCGACGGCGACGAGCGCCTGGACCACGGTGCCGAGCACCGGCCCACCGAGCACCGAGCCCGGGGAGATGGCCATCGTCTTGAAGCGCGGCATGATCCCGCTGGTGGCGTCCATCGCGGCGGTGATCGCCACGCTCTGCGCCGCGCCGACGACCGCGAACAGCAGGATGGCCGGGGTGATGTAGTCGAGGTACGCCGACCGGCCGGCCGAGCCGGTGGCGACGCCAGGCGCGACCCCGGCGCCGAACGCCCCGCCGAACACGTAGACGAACAGCAGCAGAAGCGCGATGGGGATGCCGATGGTGAAGCTGGTCAGCCCTGGGTAGCGCACGGCGCGCAGCAGGTTGCGGCGCAGCATGGTCAGGGTGTCCGCCAGCGGGCGGGCGCCGGCGGTGGGGGCGATCGTGAGGGTCGTCATCGGGCCACCTTCTTCGTGGTCGGGTCGGACGCGAGCTCCGAGCTGGGCTCGGTGAGGCGCAGGAACACGTCGTCGAGCGAGCCGGCGTCGTGCGTGGACTTCAGCTCCGCGGGGGTGCCCTCGGCGACGATGCGGCCGCGGTCCAGCACAGCGACGCGGTCGGCGAGCTGGTCGGCCTCCTCGAGGTACTGCGTGGTCAGGAGGATCGTGGTGCCGCCCGCCACGAGGGCACGCACCTCGTCCCACAGCGTGCGGCGGCTGCGCGGGTCGAGGCCCGCGGTGGGCTCGTCGAGGAACACCACGGCGGGGGCGCCGACGAGCGTCATCGCCAGGTCGAGCTTGCGGCGCATGCCGCCCGACCAGGTGGACACCGGCTTGCGGGCGGCGTCGGTCAGGCCGAACCGCGTCAGCAGCGCGTCGACGCGCTCGCGTCCCTCGTGGCGGCCCAGGTGGTGCAGGGAGGCCATGAGGCGCAGGTTCTCGACGCCCGTGAGCAGGTCGTCGACGGCCGACATCTGGCCGGTGACGCCGATCGCGGCGCGCACCGACTCGGGCTGTGCGACGACGTCGTGCCCGGCGACGCGGGCGCTCCCGCCGTCGAGCTTGAGCAGCGTCGACAGGATGCCCACGGTGGTGGTCTTGCCGGCGCCGTTGGGGCCGAGCAGCGCAGTGACGGTGCCGGCCCGGACGGCGAGGTCGACGCCGTCGAGCACGGTCTGGTCCCCGTAGGACTTGCGCAGGCCGCGCACGTCGACGGCGAGGTCGCTGGTCATGGTGGTTCTCCTCACTCCTCAGGGACGGCGGACGATGATGTCGCCGTAGCCGGTGCTGGCGTGGATCTCGGCGGTGGCCTCGTCGTCGACGGGGCCCGTGGTGGGCGTCAGCTGGTTGCGCACCGTGCCGTGCTCCGAGGCGACGTCGAGCCAGGCGGCGGTGCCGGCGGGCACGCCGACCTCGATCGAGCCGTACGACGTGGCGAGCGTGACGCTGCCGGACTCGAGGTTGGCGACGCTGATGCCGGCGTGGGCGGCCTTGGCGGAGAACGTGCCGCGCACGCGACCGACCACGATCTCGGCGTTCGCCCCCATGACCTCCAGCGACCCCGTGAGCGACCCGATGTTCGTGGTCCCGTTGCTCGCACGGATCGTGCCGCCGCCCCCGACCTCGGCGACGCGCACGGAGCCGGCGTTCGCCTTGACGTTCAGGTGCCCGGTCACACGGCCGAGGACGACCGACCCGGCCGAGACCTTGAGGTCGACGCGATCGGCCTCCTCGACCCGCGCGTCGCCGCCGTTGAGGGCGAGGTCGATCGTGCCGAGCCTGCCCTCCGCGTGCAACGACCCGGCCTTGCCGCTGAGGTCCGAGCCGGCGGGCAGCTCCACCGTGACGATCGCACCGCCGGCGGCGAACGGGCGGACGTACTGCTTCCAGGCAGCCGGGTACGTGATGGCGACGCCGTCGCCCGCGCGTTCGACGCGCGTCTCCTCGGCGGCGCGCACGGAGCCCGCCTTGGCCGGGTCGGCGGGCAGGACGGTGACGACGACGTCGTCACGCTCGCTGGCGATGACACGCAGGTCGCCGAAGGGCACGTCGATGGTGACCGGAACCGGTGTGGGGGCGGGGAAGGTGGGCATCAGGTTCTCCTCGGGGTTCGACGTGGAGCGGGTGTCGTGCCGGCGGGTGCGTTCACCGCACCCAGCCGGTCTGACGGTGGGTGCCGCGCTGCTCGGGTCGGGTCGGCGCGGCGGGCCTGCCGGTGGTCTGCTCGAGAGCCGCGGCGACCGCACGCACGAGCCACGTGTTGACCGAGACGCCCTCGCGGGCGGCAGCGACCTCGACCTGCGTCTTGAGGTGGTCCGGCAGGCGCAGGGTGGTGCGGGTCGTGGTGCCGGCCTCGGCGTCGGCGTCCGGCGCGGTCGGCAGCCCCTCGGGAGACAGCGGGCGCGCGGGGGTCGAGGTCGGCTCGGCCGCGGCGACGGGTGCGGGCACGGCAACGACGAACTCGGGGGAACCGCCGCGCAGGCGCACGTCCACCCAGCCGGGTGCGAGCTCGGCGGAGATCTCGCCCGCCGCGGCGGAGAGCGCGTCGAGAAGGATGAGCCGCACGGCCGCGTCGAGCGGCGCGGTCAGGCGCTCGGCGAGCTGCCGGGCGTCGTCGCCCGCGGCGTCGGCCGTGATGGCGAGGCGGCGCTGGAGGTCGTCGACGTAACGCGTGAGGTCCATGACGTCATGGTGACACCACTAGTGACGTCATGGCAACACCGTTCGTGGTGTCATCTCGTTGTGGCCGGTCAGGACCTCACACCGCGAAGAACTCGCGCAGCGCGGGAGCGACGAGCTCGGGGCGACCCCGCTCCGCACGATCCTGGGTCGCGGAGTGGGTCAGGCCGGCCAGCTCGACGTGCCGCGCGCCGGGGACGACCCTGGCCAGGCCGACGACGGCGGCACGCAGGTACGGGCGGGTCGCGGAGCCGTCGAGCAGGAGGGTCGGCACGTCGATCGCCGCGAGCTCCTCGAGGCGGTCGGCGTTCTCGCGGACGACCGCGAAGTCGGCGCGCAGGGCGTACGCCAGCTCGCGCACGTGCGCACGCCCCTCGGCCATCGTGGCCCGGTCGTCGGCCGCGAGCATGCGCCGCGACGCTGCGGCCAGGAGCGCGGTCGGCAGACGGAACATCCACGGCGGCCCCATCTCGGCGAGCCGCATCGCGACGGCCAGAGCACGCGGCACGTCCCCGGCGTCGAGGGCGGCATCGAACCGCGGCAGGAGGTCGAGCCGCACCGAGCCGCCGATCGCGAGCGGCGGCTCGAACAGGGCGAGACGCCGGATCTCGCCGCCCGCGAGCGCCGCCCGTGCCGCGATGATCGCGCCCGAGCTGATGCCGAGCACGTCGTGCGCGCCCGTCGCGACCAGGACGGCGCGCAGGTCCTCGACCTCGATGGCCGTGCCGGTGGCCGGTGCCGATCCGCCCCGGCCGCGGCGGTCGAGCAGGTGCACGGTGCGGGTGTCGGCGAGCAGGCGGGCGAGCTCGAGCTGGCTCGTCCCGCTCTGCATCGCGCCGTGCACGACGACGAGCCCGGGCCCGGCGCCGATCGAGTGCACGCGCAGGGCGGTCCCGTCCGTCGAGGTGATCATCGCATTATCTTAGCGACTAAGAGACTTACCTGCCAAGATACCTGCATGGACCGTGCCGACCGCCTCCAACGCCTCCAGCTGCTCTCGGAGACCGATGCCACCCAGACGGCCCTCTTCCAGCAGGCAGCCGCGGCAACCTACGGACTGGGCCTCACCGAGATGCGGGCCCTGAGCATCCTGCTGCGGGAGGGTCCGCAGACCGCGGGTGCGCTTGTGCGCGCGCTCGATGTCACCTCAGGCGCGGTCACCGGGGTCGTCGACCGCCTCGTCCGTCGCGGCCTGGCGCGCAGGGGAGCGGACCCCACCGACCGCCGCAAGGTCGTCGTCAGCGTCGACCTCGAGGCCCTCGCCGCCGACGAGAACGTCTACGCCGGTATCGGTGAGGCCTTCCAGGAGCTGTACGCGACCTACACCGACGCCGAGCTGGAGTTCCTCGAGCGCCACCTCACGGCATCGATCGACATCACCGCACGCGAGACCGCCCGGCTGCACGAGCGGGACTGACCCCAGCGGAGGCGGCGAGCGTCGATCACGTCGCCGGCCGGACGTCGGCCTTGCCCCCTCCCCGCAGGATCGCCGTCATCTTCCGGCCCTTGGCCAGCTCGTCGACCAGCTTGTCCAGGTAGCGGATCTGCTGCATCAGGGGGTCCTCGATCTCCTCGACCCGGTACCCGCAGATCAGGCCGGTGATGAGGGACGCGTGCGGGTTGAGGGCGGGAGCCTGCGCGAAGAACGTCTCCAGGTCGACCTCGGTAGCGATGACCCGCTCCAGGCCGGCCGCGTCGTATCCCGTCAACCACGAGATGACCTCGTCCACCTCCGCCTGGGTGCGACCCTTCCGCTGCACCTTGGCGATGTACAACGCGTAGATTCTGGCGAAGCTGAAGGCGAAGATCCGATGTCTCGGCATGGTCTGACCCCCAGAACAGGTACGGCTGCGGATACGGCACCCCTAGGGCGACCCTAGCTCCGGGATCGGCCGGGATCGATGACGACGCCGACCGAGAAGCGCCGCCCGTCGCTACGATCGGCCGATGCCGCACGAGGACTGGATCGAGCACCGCCGAGCGGGCGACCGTGAGCGGCTCGGGTGGATCCGGCCGGACGGCGACCACTTCGTCGCCCTCGACGCGCTCGGACGCGAGGTGACCGGCGCAGTCGACTGGCTGGACGCCGAGGAGTCGCTCGATGCGCGCGGCCTGCACTGGCTCGCCGACCTCTGGCAGCTCGACCTGGGAGACGGCACTCGCGCGCGGGTGCGCATCGTGGAGGTGACACCTGAGCGGGTCGTCGTGAAGGTCGACGACTTCGGCACCGTTGACGCGGTGACCCGGAGCTACGTCCTCCCGTTCCCGGCACCGGACGTCCTGCGACCGTTCGAGGGCGACACGTCGACTCTCGACCACGGGCTCCGGGACGGCTGAGGGGCGGACGACGATCGCCCGTACGGGTCTTCGGCCACGTCGGGACGTCAGCCGCCACCCGTGAGGCGGGCGATCTGCGCGTCGAGGTAGCGTCCCTCCGCCAGGTTCGTCGCGCGGCCCGCCGCCCGACGGTAGTGCGCGAGGGCGAGGTCGCGGTCGCCCGCGAGCTCGTGCAGGTGCGCCCGCAGCTGGTCGAGCCGGGGCAGGGAGTCGTCGAGACGGGCCAGGATGTCGAGGCCCGCGGCCGGTCCGTCCACCATCGCCGCGGCGACCGCTCGGTTGAGCGTGACCACCGGGCTGCCCGTCAGCCGCTCGAGCAGCCCGTAGAGCGCAAGGATCTGGGGCCAGTCCGTCGCGTCCGCGCTGGTCGCACGGTCGTGCACCGCTGCGATCGCGGCCTGGAGCTGGTACTCGCCGACGGCGCCGCTCCCGATCGCGTCGTCGAGGAGCGTGAGGCCCTCCGCGATCCTGGTGTGGTCCCACAGCGCCCTGTTCTGATCCGCGAGAGTCACGGGGACGCCGGCCGCGTCGGTGCGCGCCGGTCGTCGCGCATCCGTGAGCAGCATCAGTGCGAGCAGTCCGGCGACCTCGGCATCGTCGCGACCCCCGTGGCCGGCCGCGTGCACCAGACGCGTCAGTCGGATCGCCTCGTCGGACAGGTCGACACGGGTGAGATCCGAGCCCGCGCTGCCCGCGTAGCCCTCGTTGAACATGAGGTACAGCACCTGAAGGACGCTGCGGAGCCGGGCCGGGTGCTCCTCAGGCGCGGGCATCGCGAAGGGCTCGCCCGACGCCACGATGCGCTGCTTCGCCCGGCTGATCCGCTGCGCCATCGTCGCCTCCGGCACCAGGAACGCCCGCGCGATCTCCGCCGTGGTGAGCCCGCCGACGGCACGCAGCGTCAGCGCCACGGCCGAGGTCGGGGTCAGCGCGGGGTGGCAGCAGAGGAACAGCACGGTCAGCGTGTCGTCCTCCTGAGCAACCCCCGCTGCGTGCGGCTCGGTGGCCACGCGGGCCTCACGATCGCGGCGGGCCACGTCGCTGCGCCACTGGTCGACCATCCGGCGGGACGCCGTCTGCAGGAGCCAGCCGCTCGGCCGCTCGGGGATGCCGTCCGCCGGCCAGTGCGTCGCGGCCGCGATCAGCGCCTCCTGGACGGCGTCCTCCGCGGCGTCGAAGTCGCCCCACCGGCGCGCGAGCGTGCCGAGCACCTGCGGCGCGAGCTCGCGCAGGAGGTCCTCGACCTCGCCCGGGACGTTCAGCGCGGGTCGCTCGCCGTGTGCAGGAACGCGTCCATCTCCTCGACGTTCGACGGTCCGGCCTCCATCAGCCGGCGCACCTGGATCGGCTGCTGCGTCGGCACGCCTCCGCGCCCCGGCACCGCCGACACGAGGCCCGCGATCTCGAGCGCCCGATCCTCGGACTCCACGTCGACGATCTGGTAGCCCGCCACCCACTCCTTGAACTCCTGGAACGGGCCGTCGGTGACGACCGGCACCGTGCCGTCCGACCGCACGATCTTGGCCAGGTCCGGACCCGTCAGGATGACCGTGTCGACGAGCTCACCGCTCGCGACGAGCTCGGCGTTCAACCGCTCGTAGTAGCTCAGGTGGTCGGCGACCTCCTGGTCGGACCACGCCGACATCGGCGCGTCGTCCGGACCGCTCTGGAAGTCCACGATCAGCAGGTACGTGGCCATGTTGCTCCTCCTTCGTCGTGCCCAGATTGGCACCATCACTCGGAGAACGGAGCCGACCGGCGGTTCTCTACGTGCCTGCGCCTGGAGCCGTCGCCGGCGTTGACATGTCGATGATCGATATGTACGGTGTTGAACGTATCGATCCTCGATATGCACGCCCAGCCAGGGGGAGCCATGAAGTCGAAGCTGTCGGTGACGCTGCGCAACACGGAGTACGTCGGACCGCGGACCAGCCGGGCCATCGCACGCCTGCTGCTGCTCGCCGGAATCGTGGCCGCCGTCGGCGGGGTCGGGTACGCGGTCAACGGCGCCACCCAAGCGCCGGCCACCGTGACCGTTCCCATCAGTATCGAGGTGCCGAACGGCAGCCCGCAGAGCCCGACCACGGTGAGCGTCGACGACGTCGTCCTGCCCGACGGTGCCCGGCTCCAGGCCGCCGAGCACGGACTGCAGCTCGTGACCGAGGCCGGCTACGCCAGCCGTTGGACGGGCTTCCTCGCACGTGGCGACGCCGCCCTCCTCGGGCTGGGCTTCGGGGCATGCGCATTGCTGCTCGCCCCCGTCGTGAACGCGGTCGCGGCGGGCGACCCGTTCCGGCGGAGCAATGCTGCCCGGATCGGGTGGACCGGGGCGATCGTGGGAGTCGTCGGGATGCTCGCGCCGGTCCTGCCGAATCTTGCCGCGCTCGCGGTGATGACGTCGTTCGACGCTGCCAGCAGCGCCAACCCCTTCGCGGTGGTCTTCGGCGTCGAGGTCGCGCCACTCGGCATCGCGGCACTGATCTTCGTGGTGGCGGAGGCGTTCCGGCGTGGGACACAGATCAGCGCCGACACCGCGGGTCTCGTGTGAGCCGGCCGACCCCGTCGGACCCGGGTCCAGTGCCGAACGACGGCGTCGCCGGTGCCGGGGAGCACCGGGTCGCCTGCCATCTCGACACCCTGCTCGCGTCGCGCGGGCTCACGCTCACCGAGCTCGCGCAGCGCGCCGGGGTCACGGTCGTGAACCTGTCGGTCCTGAAGAACGACCGGGCCCGGGCGATCCGGTTCTCGACCCTGACCGCGATCTGCGATGCGCTCGACTGCCAGCCCGGCGACCTGCTCAGCGTCACCCGATCTGCTCCCTGACACCCTCGACGCGACGACCGCCGAGACAGCACGACGTCGATATGGTCGGATCATGACCACCGCAGCTTCGGCCCAGAAGGCGGCAGCGCTGCTTGCCCTGCACGCAGGTCCCGGGTTCGTGCTCCCCAACGCCTGGGACGCCGGCTCCGCCCGGATCCTCGAGCAGGTCGGCTTCCCGGCCATCGCCACGACCAGCGCGGGCATCGCGTGGTCCTGCGGGGTGCCCGACGGTGAGGCCCTGGACCGCGACACGATGCTCGAGCACCTCGGTCGCATCGTGGCCGCGGTCGGCGTGCCCGTGACCGCCGACCTCGAAGCCGGGTACGGCGACACCGCGGACGAGGTCGGCCGCACCGTCGCCCTGGCCGTCGAGCTCGGGGCGGTGGGCGGCAACCTGGAGGACGCGGCGGAGGGCAGGCTGTTCGGCATCGACGAGGCCGTCCACCGGGTCGCTGCCGCCCGAGCCGCGGCGCCACGCGGCACCTTCGTACTGAACGCACGTACGGACACCTACTTCGTCCCCGCGACCGGCGACGCGTTCGACGAGACGGTCGAGCGGGCAGTCCGCTACATCGACGCGGGGGCCGACTGCATCTTCGTGCCCGGCATCGTCGAGGCGGACACGATCCGGCGGCTCGCCGCGGCCATCCCGGCCCCACTCAACGTGGTGGCCGGTCTGGCGAACCGCATCGACGCACCCACCCTGTTCTCGCTCGGCGTCAAGCGGGTCAGCGTCGGCGGAAGCTTGGCCCGAGCCGCGCTCAGCCTGGTGGAGCGCGCCGGCAGGGAGCTGCTCGACTCCGGGACACTCGGGTTCCTCGACGGTGCGATCTCGTACGGCGACCTGCAACGACGCTTCGGCCCGTGACCGCTGGTTCCACCGGCCGTTCCGACGTTCGCGAAGCGCAACAAGTCAGGGGCTCGAATGAGTGCGACTGAGGTCACGCAGCTGCTGGAGGAGTGGGAGTCGCGGCTGCGTGATCTCGGCGCACCGTGCATCGAGCGGCTGCGTCCGGGATTGACCCGCGCGCAGGTCGACGCGCTCACGCTCGAGCACGACCTGCATGTGTCGGACGAGGTGGCCGCGATCTGGATGTGGCACGACGGCGATACCGGGCCCGACAACGGTCTGCGCGGGCTGACCCCCATGGGGCGGTTCTTCGACCTGCGCGGGTCGCTGGACAACTCACGGTCGTTGCAGCGGATCACGTTCGACGGGGACGACGACGGGGACTACTCCGATGAGGACCCCGGCGACGAGCTGTACTTCCGCCGCCACTACCTGATGATCATCGTCGACGAGGACCGGCTGTACGTGGACTGCACCCCCGGCACCTCGGGCACCTCGGGCACCTCGACAGGGCTGTACCTCTCCCACGACCTTTCGCGCGCGACCCGCGTGGACCTGCTGGACCGGCTGCGCCTGTGGCTCGACGCTCTGAACCGTGGCCTGTGGCGCATCGACACGAACGGCAGCTGGGTGGTCGACGCCTCTCAAGCTCCCGTCGATCGCTTCTGGCCGTGGTTGTACACCTAGCGCAGTGCGTCTGGCTGCCTGCCTCGCCCCAGCACAGTGACGTCATGCCTCGGGCGACGGCGGCTCTTGATCGACGCTCGCCCGTCGAACCAGCTCGTCGCTCAGGCGCGCGAGGTGAGCACGGAACGCCGCGCGGGTCGCGTCGGCCATCTGAGCCTGCTCCCCATGGACGACCATCTCGCAGACGACCCGCACCAGGGCGCCATCCGGGTGCGGTTCGACCGTCGTGACGGACTCCGCCGGGTGACTCGACGACTGGTTCCGCAAGACGAGGCGACGTCCCGGACCAACACCGACGACCTCATGGAACCGCACGAACCGCTGGCCCCCCACCGAGGTGATCACGTAGCGCAGCTCCCCGAGCTGGCCGACCGGTGTTCCGGGGACCACGCCAGGGTGCTCCCCGGGGGACGCGTCGACCGTGAAGGTGCTGGCATCGAGCGCGCCGCGCCACACGTCGTCCACGGGCAACGGGATGACGACCTGCACGTCGACCTCGCCCCGGGTGGGCGGCCCCATCGACCTGTGCTTGTGTGCCCGCTCCGCGGCTCGGGTGTCAGCCCCCTTGAGCGGCGCCGGCGGCGGGGCGCCGCTGAGCTGATGATTCATCTCGGCCAACGCTCGCTGAGCGGCCGTCTGAAGCCCGCGCCCGGCCGCCTCGGCGACGTGGGCACGCATGGCTGCTGAGATCGTCAGGCGGACCAGCGACGTCGGAGCGCCCAGCGTGATGCCGGCATCGAACACGCTCCAGCTCCAGACCCAGGTGGTCTCGGAGCTGACGAAGCGCAGCACGATGCGGCGGCCGTCCTCGCGCTCCACGACATCGGCGATGACGCCGATCATGCTTCCCGCCGCCTCCGTCAGGAGGCACCATCGCTCCGGTCCCGGGCCGGGGAACACGAACCCGTCCCGCGCGCCGAAGTGGTTCGCGGGGGTGGTGAGCCACCCCCACACGTCAGCGGGCGACCTCGGGATCTCAGCGATGTACTCGCCACTGACGTCAACCACGGCCTGGAATCCGGGCCCCTCAGCCGATGAGCCGGGAAACAGCGCGCGGCGGCCCCACCTGCCACTCAGCACGCCCATCCACCGCGAGATCGTCGTCACAGCCATTGCCTCGGCGGGTTCGGAGGTGCGCATGAGCGCCCGACGCGAGCAACTGCGCATCCGACCGGGGTACGCAGCCAGAGCGGCGGTCGGACCGGGTCGCATCTCGGCTGCGCCTTCCGGACAACCTGACCTGCACGAAGGCCTAGCGAGCCGCGCGGGCGGCCTCCAGAAGTGCTGCCATCGCTCGCCCAGCACGGCGAGCCCGGTCGGCACTGACCGGCGAATGGCTGTACCCGGCCAGGGTCCTCATGGTCAGCAGCGCACGCAGGTGTCCTGCCAGGTTCTTGTCGACCGCCGAGAGCAGCGCGACCGCCTCGTCGTGGTTCTCGCCACGGGAGTACTCACCCAGGCGGGCGGCGCAGACCACATCAGCGGCAGCGATGCCCGCGTGAACACACAGCGTGACGTAGGCGTCGGCGACGTCCGAGGCCTCGTCGGCGAGCATGTCGACGGCAACCGCCGCGTCGGCGAACTGCTCAGCCTTGACCAGCCGTCCTCGGCGCATCGCCTCGTCGGCCTTGACGGTGCGCGGGGTCATCGCCGTGCACCTGCGACCACGCGGCGCAGCCAGACCGGGTCCCCGCTGATCGTCAGCGCGTCCTCGAGCAACGACTGCAGGATCGGGTCTCGCGTGACCGCACTCGCCCGCACCTCGGCCTCGGTCATGGACAACACTCTCGCGTCGTTCCCGGTCCACCTGGACACGTCCCGCGACAGCTGGTCAACCAGGGCTTCCCACTGATCAGCGTCGACGGCCGGGTCCACCAGGAACAGGTCGATGTCGGAGTCAGGAAGCATCTGACCTCGCGCGGCTGAGCCGAAAAGGGCCGCCCACACCGGCGGCGTCGGCCATGCCTGAACCTGAGACCGAACCCGGTCCATCAGCGCCCCGCGCAGGTCGGCGAGCGCGATGATGTGCTCGGCCGCGAGGTGCTCCCGGTTGAGCCGGTAGCTCACCACGGTGCTGACCTGCTGAGAGGTGACAGTGCCCTGCGCGGTCAAGCGCGTCAGCACCTTGCGGATCCCCTCGTAAGACCGGCCGCCGAGGAGCTTCTGGATTCCCCCGACAGTGTGCGGGGCATCGGCGGTCGCGAGGACGGCGAGGACGTCCCCGTCGAGGGTTGGCGTGATCACTGCAAGCGGATGCTGGGTCTGCATGGCACCTCCCCGGCCTCCACCATAGTGGGCGCACGCCAACAATAGTAGAGAAATCGCAAGTTGCCGTTGTCGACGAGCGAGCGGCGATCGGCCCGGCGTCGCGATGACGGCGCCGGGTGGATACCGGTCATGCCAAGTCGAACGCGAGCTCATCCCCCACTGACGATCACCAGTTCGTTGCCTTCGGGTCGGCGAACCGCCAGCGATCCCCGACTCGGCAAGGAGCCGGCCACCGGCTGCGAAGGTCGTGGCGAGGCGCGTCTGCGCGAGGTCCGACGGCACAGCGAGCTCGACGTGGATGCGGTTGCGCTGCCGACGCCGCTCCGTCTCCGAGTCGTCAATCTCTTGGAACAGCAGCACCGGGTTCAGCCGCCGAGGATCGTCGATGTCGCTGACCCCCGCTCGCCGGTCGTGGGCGTATCCGAGTGCGGCGACCCGGAACGCGCGGACCACGGCGACGTCGGTGGCGTCGAGGACGAGTTGAGCGAAGCGCGGCAGCCCCGGATCCGCAGTGGCCCCGAGCCCGCGGGCAGCGGTCTGGAGGTTCCCGGCGAGGTCGGTGAAGTCGAGCTCGAGGCCGTGGGCGTCGTCCTCCCACTGGTCCTTGCCGCTGTCGATGATCACAAGCCCGGGGCGCAGGTCGACCAGCAGCGGGAAGCCGGTGTCGTCGGCCAGCGCCGCTGCTGCTGCGGCAAGATCACGCTGCTGCGTCGGCGAGGTGATGCGGTAGCACGCCATGGCGCTGAACACCGCCTGCCAGTCGGCCGTCCCGATCCTCTCGCCGAGCGCCGCGCCCGGCACGAGGTCGACCTCGTTGCCGTCGGGGTCGGAGTGACAGACCCCGAACGGTCCCGATGCCTCACCGAGGCCCGCCTGCTCGACCGCCGCGGCCGGCCGCACCAAGTCGAGGTGGATGCGGTTGCGCGACGGCCGTGGCTCGGTCGACTGCCGGATCCGTATCGCGGGGTCGCGCCGCAACGGATCCGCCAAACCGCCGTCCTCCCCAGGCGCGTAGTCGAGCGCGCGCTGCCAGAACCGCCTCACCGCAGACGGGTTCGCGGAGTCGAACACGACGCTCAGGTGCTGCAGCACGGCAGGGTTGGCGGCAAGCCCGAGATCCCGCGCGGCCGCCGACACCGCCTCGGCGTGCTCGTCCGAGTCGAGGCGCACCCGGATGCCTGTCGCGCGCAGGTCGACGATGATCTCGGCCGACAGCTCGACGATGCGCCCGGCCAGCGAAGCCGCCGCGATCAGCGAAGGCGCGTCAAACCACGCCGTCGCAGCGCCATCGACCACGCGCCAATCCGTGCCGATCTCTGTCATGCCCGGCACTGTCGAGTCCATTTCGGACGATCTCCTTCCGGATAGTGATCTTGTCCCGGCCGGGGCATTGACGGACGCCGTTGGCAGTGCCCCGCGTGGAGCGGTGGGGTTTGAGGGTTGATCTTCGATGTCTACGCGCCGCTGTCGATCGCGGCGGCGGGGAGCCTGACCCGGCCTCCCGGACAGTTCCGATGTGGTGATCATGCCGCGGTGACCGCGGCGGTGTGAAGGTCCTCGAACTCCGTGGGGGCGTCACTGCCGGGTCTGTGGTGGGCCTGACAGGTTCACTTCGTGATGTCCGACGAGCCGATACTGGCGTTCATGTACACGCCTGCGCACTTCGCCCCCGACAGCGACGCCTCGGCCCGCTTCCTGGCCGACGTGGTGGCCGGCGACCTCGTGATCTCGACGGACAGCGGCCTTGTCGCGACGTTCTTGCCCGTGCTGCTCGATGCGGGTACCAGTTCGCGCGGCTCGTTGGTGGGGCATCTCGCCCGCAACAACGACCAGTGGCAGCAGGCTGTGCGCGGGGAGGCGCTGTTCATCGCGCACGGGCCGGACGCGTACATCTCACCGTCCTGGTATGCGAGCAAGGCCGAGCACGGGCGCGTCGTACCGACCTGGAACTACGCGACGGCGCATGTCTACGGGGAGCTCGTCGTCCATGACGACACGGCGTGGGTCGGCGCGCTGGTGCGCAGACTCACCGACCGGCACGAGGCGCGCCGTGAGCACCCGTGGAGCGTGGACGACGCACCGGCGAGATTCACGGCTGGTCAACTTAGGGCCATCGTCGGCGTCGAGCTGGTGATCTCCCGGGTCGAGGTGAAGGTCAAGATGAGCCAGAATCGCCCCGACCGGGACATCGATGGGGTCGTGACCGGTCTGGGGCAAGATGGCCGACCCGACGCCGCGGCGATGGTCGATCGCTCACGGTCCTGACCTGGGACGACCGTTCGGTCCGCCCCCGATCGCGACGATCTCGGCGGCCGACGTCGAGCGAGTGCAGACGGCGATGACGAGCCGCGGTCTCGCGACCGCCATCCAGCTGACGCCAACGCGATCAGCGATCGGCCCGGAGCAGACTGGGCCGACGCGCGAAGCCGCTGCGCCCGTCGAGAACGACCTCGACGGTCTGCGTCCGGTCCAGTGCCTGCTGGGCGCCTGGCGTCTCGATCGTCGTCCCTTCGGACGCGCCCCGTCGCCCAGCGGCCCGCTCCCCCAGATGCCTCGGGATGAGCACGTCGATCTGCGCCTCGCCGCGCTGCCAGCGGTGCTGGTGGCCTTCCCAGGACTCACCGGTCGAGGCGAATCCCAGCTCGACGAGCGCGGTCGTGAACGAGTGCAGCGCGCCCGGCTCAGCTCGCACGTCGAGGACGGCGTCGACGTCGTCAGTCGGGCGCGTCGGCGCGACGCCGCGCTCGATGCAGTGCAGGTGCACCATCTGGCCGCCGACGAGTGTCCACCCGGTTGGGTGGCGTTCGGACAGGTCGAGGAGCCCGCTCCACGCCTCCCGCTGCCCACGGGTCATCGGCGGCATCACGACGCTCATGCGACCGCACCCGATCGGGACGCTGCCCAGTCAGCGATGAGCTCTCGGGCGCGAGCGAGCTCACGCGGCCCGTCGTGCTCGGCGAGGTCGGCGGCCAGCA
Source organism: Cellulomonas sp. WB94 (assembly GCF_003115775.1). Lineage (NCBI taxonomy): Bacteria > Bacillati > Actinomycetota > Actinomycetes > Micrococcales > Cellulomonadaceae > Cellulomonas > Cellulomonas sp. WB94. The sequence continues at coordinate 2,120,273 of NZ_QEES01000002.1, read as the reverse complement.
GCAGGACAGGTACGGGTCGGTCGGGAAGCAGCGGTGAGACGTGCAGGACGACGTTGGCGTTCGACCCGGCGTCGACCAGAAGGTGATCGCGGCGCACGGCGACCGCGTCCTCAGCCCGGACGTAGGCCTCCACGTTGGCGGCTGCCGACAGGCCGGAACGTTCGTCGGACAGGCCCGAGAGGACCAGACGCGGGTCGGCGCGGAGCGCGGCGATCTCCGATGCCGACAGGAGCTCCCGCTCGGCGCGCGACGCCAGCCAGGACCGAAGGAGCATCTCGGGCTCGCCGTCGGCGACCAGTCGGTCGAGCGCCTGACGCAACCGGTACGACTCCCTCGGCTCGATCCAGTCCGCCGAGCCGCCACGGCTGATCTCCACCAGAGCCCAGGCAATTCGAGGGCTCATGGGCCGGCCCCTCCGGGGCGCGCTCGGCACCGAGGCCGCATCCACCAGCCACCGACCGCCGACCCGACGGGCGCGAAGCCGGCCTTCCCGCGCCAGCTGCCGGGCGCGGACGGCTGAGACGCCCATCATCCGGGCGGCCTCCGCAAGCTCGACATCCATGGACACAACCATACCGTCTACGGAAGAGGAGTGTCCATCGACAGTTGTCCGGTCAGCGGCCCGGCGCCCCAGCCGTCGCGCGCGACGGGTGCCGGACGGCGAAGTCGTCATTGCTCGACGTCATCCCGTCATCGCTTGACATGGCCGTCATCGGCGTCGCCAACACGGCCCAGTCGATAGCCGGCCTCTTCGACAAGGTCGCGGCCGACGTCAGCGGCCGCCCGTCCCCGCCGGGCGCTGGTGGAGTGCTGCGGCAACGTCATGTCGCGCTCCGCCCAGTCCGCGGCGGCGCTGTAGTCCTCGCTCATGGTCGATCCTCCCGCGTGGCGCTCAGCCGACGCCGCACCCGCGTGCGGGGCGCAGCCCACTGACCATTCACTGACCACGCCACCCTTGGAACGGTCGCGCCGACGGCGTCGATCGCAGTCGTCATCGCGCTGACCTGCACCAACACTCTGTGCGCCTGGGCAGATTCGAACTGCCGACACCCGCTTTAGGAGAGCGGTGCTCTATCCCCTGAGCTACAGGCGCGAGCATCCGGATGCCGCCGCGGCTCCGGAAGGGACCCGTCAAGGCTAGCGGACACGTACCGCCTGACGGGCACGTGGGCGTTGGCGCGAGCGCTGCTCAGCCGGAGGCGGCGCAGCGGCGCAATCTCCCGCGACGGACCTGGCCGACCGCTACCGTGTGGCCACTGACTCGCGACCTGCTCGGGTCCGTGTCTCGAAGGGCGGCAGTCGACAGTGGCGACACCTGCGGCCGGGCGTTCCGGCGACGGCCACGCGTCGGGACGGCCGACCCGCGTGCCCGCGCTCCTCGCCCACCGCTCCGCGGACTGGTCGCAACGCCTCCCGTCAGGCTCCCTCAAGCTCGCGGTGGTGGTCGCCCTGCTGGTTGCGATCATGGTGGCAGCGGGTGGCGAGAGTGGTCACGCGACCGCCGCCATGGTCGAGGGACCCCGGTACGTAGGGACGAGCGCACTGCAGTCGGCGATCATCGCGTGCTTCGCCCTCGTCTTCGTCAACCCGAGCATCGGTGCCGCGGTGGCGGCCGTCTCGTGCCTGGGTGTCGCCGCCGTGCCTGCGGCCAACACGGGCGCGCCAGGCATCTGGGCTGCTGCAGGCGGAGCGCTCCTGGTGCTGGCGGTCGCCGACGGCGTCACGCGGGCCCGCCAGCGAGCGGTGGGCCGCGTCTGGCGGCTGTCGTCGGAGGCCGTCGTTCTGGTCCCGGAGGTTCCCGAGCCGCTTCGGGCGCACCTCGTGCGCCCGCGCGTGACGCGGCTCGCCGGCGCAACAGCATGCCTCGCGGTCGGTGTGGCTGGGCTCGCGGTCTTTGCGCACGACGCGCGTGCGGCCGAGGACTTCCGCAGCGACTCGCTCGTGACGACGACGACCGTCGATGCTGTCACCGCGGGCGCTTCGGGCGTGCACGTGACCATCGACGACACGAGCTACCTGGTCCCGTTGCCGTCCTCCGACGCCGAGGTGGGCCAGCACATGGAGGTCCGCTACCAGCCGCGGACGCACCGGGCCGAGGCCACCATGGACGTCTTCGACCCCACGTACGCGCTCATCCCCGGCGTCGGCGGCCTGCTCGTCGGCACTGTCTGGTTCGCCGCGGTGCGACGGCGTCGTCGCGAGATGGTCGCGCTCCTGATTGACGGCGGTCCCGCGTTCCAGGTGCGAGCCACCTGGTCCCCCCGGTCGAACGGCGCACTGCTCACGCCGTTCGACGACGTCACCCGCACGTTCGCGACGGCGCCGCGTCTCGCCTCGTGGTGGGGTGCCGAGACCGATGAGCAGTGGCCGGACGACGTCAACGAGACCGACGACCGGGACTCGTTCGACGAGATCCCGGCGGTTCGAGTCGCGTCCCTGAGCGATGCCGAGCTGCTCGAGATGGCACGCTCGCTCGCGGACTCCGATGCCGACGACGGTCCGAGCTCGGCCTCGGTTCCGACGATGATGACGTGGGATCACGCACCCGTGGTCGTCGTCGGCCTCGACCACGACACCGCACCGGCCGCGCTGCTCGACGCCGACGGGCGCTGGTACGTCACCGAGACCGCTCTGACGCCGCCGCGCTGGCGGCGGCCGCGGCGCGCCGCGGCACCTGTCGATCCGCACGCGAACGACCGTTCCGCGTGGCGCATCTTCTCGGACCATCGGCAGTCGGTGCTCCTCCGCTTCGCGCGGCGCACCGGCCGATGGCTGCCGTGGGTGGCCCTGCCGGTCGAGGGCTGGGTGCTCGCCTGGCTGTTCGACGACGCCCCCGCGATCCGCGTGGTCTCGACGATCATCGCGATGCCCGTCGCCGGGTGGACGTGGTCCGTGCTCGGACAGGTGCGCCTGGATGTGGGCTCACGCTGGCTGCGTCTGCGAGGCAGGCTCGTCGACGAGCTCGTGGCGTGGCCGCGCGTGACGTCGGTCGTCAGCGACGACACGTCCCTCGTGATCCGTCTCGACACCGACAACGACTCGGACGGCGACGCGATCCTCCTGCCCGTCGCGGCCGACTCCCTACCCCTGACGCGTGGCAGCGGCGATCCTCGGGACGTCGCTGCGCGGGTGGAGAAGGCCCGTGTCGCAGGTTCCTCGGCAGTCCCGCCGCGCGTGCAGCGGTTGCCGTCGGTCCCCCTGCTCGCCGGGCTGTGCTGGCTGGTCGTGGCCCTGGTGGCCACTCAGCTCTGAGGGCCCGCGTCGTCCATCGGCCAGCGCCCCGGGACGTCCGCACCGATCAATCGCGCGACCCGGGGTTCAGGGACCTCCCGACCGGCCACGAGCGCCTTGCGAGCCCGCATGCTCGCGAACGCCTCCCGCAGCAGGGCGTCCGGGTCGGCGAACCCCGGCTCGGACAGGCTCATGACCGTGCTGACCGTTCGCCAGCCGCCGTCGGGCATGCCGGGCTCGGGCTCGGAGAGGCATGCGCGCAGGCGGGCACCGAGGTCGGCCCGGGCCCGACGCGCGTCGTCAGGACCCGGGGCCGCCGGGAGCCGGACGACGAGCACGAACTCGTCCCCCGAGATGCGTCCCAGGTCGGCCAGCGGTGGAGCCGCGCGGGTCAGCCGCGTGGCGATCGCGGCCAGCAGCAGGTCTCCGGTCTCGACCCCGTGACGGTCGTTGACCGACGCGAGGTCGTCGACGTCCATCAGGACGAGAGCGACGCGCTCGGGGGTGTCCGTGACCGCGGCGCAGTGCTGGCGCAGGCGCCGCAGCACGAGGTCGCGGTTGGCGAGACCCGTGAGTGCGTCGTGCAGGGACCGGACGGCGAGCACGGTCGACAGGGACCGGACGAGGTCCGACGTCGGCACGACCGCCCAGATGTGGGCGCGCACGAGCACGTCGTCATACCGGCGCTCGGTGGCCCGCGACATCGCGACGATCGCCGCCTCGGACACGAGCGCGTCAGGTTCCACGACGAGCGGCTGCCAGTCGGTGATCTCGGCGACCGTCTTGCGCGAGAGCATGGCCCGCCCGTAGCCGAGCCGGCCGGACATCACGGCCATGAACCGGTCGCGCGTGATGAGGCCGACGGCACCGGGATCGTCGTGGTCGAGGACGACGACGCTCGCGACGTCCGCCGGGCGGAACAGCTGCTCGAGGCGCGCGACGGTCATCGTGACGTCGACGGCCTCGACGGGGTGCGCGAGGGTCCGCACCGTCGGGCTGGCAACCGCAGGGAAGCCGCGGAGCGCACCACGCGTCCCTGCGCTGTACAAGGCGATCTGGCTGGAGTCCACGTCGGCACTATCCCGGCCGATCTGCCCGCTGACCAGGCATTCCATCCGAGGTTCGGCCAGAGTTCATCTCCGCGTCGACCACGGATGGCTGCTGGCCATCGCGAGCCGTTCCGCAGGTCCCATGGCAGGATCGCGCCATGAGCACAGAGGAGGCCTCGCCCGAGGCCAAGACCCCCGAGGCCGAGACTCCCGCGGCCGCGCTGCACGCCGTCGCCTCACCGAACTTCGACGACGACGTCCCCGCGGAGCTGTGGGTTGAACGGACCGGCAGGCGCACGTACACCGGGCGCAGCTCGCGCGGCGCCGAGGTCCTGATCGGGCCGGTCGGGGCGGGTGCGGTGTTCACGCCCGGTGAGCTGCTCAAGATCGCCCTGGCCGGATGCGTCGGGATGAGTGCGGACACGGCTCTCGCGCACCGCCTCGGCGACGACGTGCCGGTGACCGTGCGCGTGTCGGGGCCGAGCGACCCGGAGCAGGACCTCTACCCGGAGCTGCGCGAGGAACTCGTCGTCGACCTGTCGAGCCTCGACGCCGCCCAGCGCGAACGGCTCGTCGCGATCGTGCACCGCGCCGTCGACCTGCACTGCACGGTCGGGCGGACGCTCCAGCACGGAGCGAGCACGCACCTGACGATCGCTGGGGAGGACTGATGGCCCGCAGGCTGCGTCGGACCGCGGACGCGGAGGTCGTGCGCCGACAGACCCTCGACCCGACCGGCCCCCGCGCCGGCATGCTCGAGTCCGCGCTGGACAAGTCCGTGACGATCCCTGGCGCGCGGATCCACGAGCACGTCGACCAGCTGCGGCGACGCAACCCCTACGCGACCCCCGACCAGCTCGTGGCCCTCCTCGAGAAGGAGTACCTGCGCGTCATCCAGGGTGCAGGCGCTGCGGTCGGGGCGGCCGCTGCGGCACCGGCCGTCGGGACCGGGGTCGCCATGGCCCTGACCGTGAGCGACGTCGCGACGTTCTTCGGGGCGTCGGCGGCGTTCTCCCTCGCGGTCGCGAGCGTCCACGGGATCGACGTGCAGGACGTGCCCCGGCGCCGCGCGCTCGTGCTGGCCACGATCCTCGGCGAGGCGGGGGCCAAGGCCGTCGGCGACGCGGCCGAGATCAGCTCGTTGCACTTCGCCCGGACCCTGCTCACGCACATGCCGACGACGACGATCGCCAAGGTCAACACCACCCTGACGAAGCGGCTCATCCGACGCCAGGCTCTTCGGCAGAGCGCGCTGGGGTTCGGGCGGCTCGCACCGTTCGGCATCGGCGCGGTCATCGGTGTCGCGGGGGCGCGTGCGCTCGGCAAGACCGTCATCGAGGGCGCTCGGCTCGCGTTCGGTCCGGCACCCGTGCGGTTCCCCGAGGTCATCGAGGTCGTCGCGCCGGGCGGCCTGCCGCGCATCGTCGAGGGTCGCCCCTAGCCGAGAGCTCCCCGGCGGGGAGACCGCCCGTCACCAGCGGGAGTGCACGTGCTCCCGGATCGTCTCGTCGTACACGGCTTCGAGGCCGGCCAGGGTCGCCGCGTCGAGCGGTGCGAGGTCGGCCGCCCCCGCGTTGCCCCGGGCCTGCTCGGGCCGGCTGGCGCCCGGGATGACCGTGGACCCGCCGGGCTGGTCGATGATCCAGCGCAGCGCGAGCTGGGCCGTCGTCGCACCTGCGGGCGTGAAAGTCGCGACCTCGCGCGCCGCCCGGACTCCGACCTCGTACGGGACGCCCGCGAACGTCTCGCCGACGTCGAACGCCTCGCCGTGCCGGTTGTAGGTGCGGTGGTCGTCCGCGGCGAAGGTCGTGGCCTCGTCGTACCGGCCGGTGAGCAGGCCGCTCGCGAGCGGGACGCGCGCGATGATCCCGACCCCGGCTGCCAGGGCGGCGGGCAGGACGCGCTCGAGGGGCTTGCGGCGGAACACGTTGAGGATGATCTGGACGCTCGCCACGCGGGGGCGCGCGATGGCGGCGAGCGCCTCGTCGACCGTCTCGACCGAGACGCCGTACGCGGCGATGCGGCCCTCGTCGACGAGGGTGTCGAGCGCGTCGTAGGTCGCGTCGCGGCCGTACACCTCGGTGGGCGGGCAGTGCAGCTGGACGAGGTCGAGGGTGTCGACGCCGAGGTTCGCGCGCGAGCGGTCCGTCCAGGCACGGAAGTTGTCGAGCGTGTACGCGCCGGCCACGTGCGGGTCGGCGCGGCGGCCCATCTTCGTCGCGACGGTGATCGCGTGCCCAGGGCGCGAGGCGAGGAAGCGCCCGACGAACTTCTCGCTGCGGCCGTCGCCGTACACGTCGGCGGTGTCGAGGAATGTCACGCCGGCGTCGACCGCGGCAGCGAGGATCGCGAGTGCGGCGTCGTCGTCGACCGTTCCCCAGTCCGCGCCGAGCTGCCAGCAACCTTGCCCGATGACGGACACCGAGCGGCCCGTCCTGCCCAGAAGTCGTGTCTCCATGACCCTCACGTTAGCGTGACGAGCCTGCACGTCCCGATCCCGCAGGGGGTACTCATGGCCGGTCGACCGGCGACCCACGAGGTCAGCGTCGAGCGCGTGCTGCCGCTCGATGCGGGCGACGCGTGGGACCTCCTCGTCGACGCCCGTCATCACGCGCGGTGGATCCCGCTGACGCGCGTCGATGCACCGCCTCCTGCGCTCGGCGTGCAGGTCGTGGCCGTCTCCGGTCCGTTCGCGCGGCGCGGGGCGCCCGGTCTGGCGGATCGCATGCGCATCGACCGCTTCGAGCCTCCGGCGGGCGACGCGCCGGGCGTGGCGGTGTTCACCAAGCAAGGGCCGCTGCTGCTCGGCGAGGCGCGGATCGAGATCGCGGGTGCCGGACCGGGCCGTGCCCGGGTCACCTGGAGCGAGCGCGTGCACCTCGCCGGACCGCTCCCGGCCGCCGTGACGGGTCGGCTCATGGCCCCCGTGCTGCGCGGGATGCTGCGGTTCGCACTCGCTCGAGCGGTCCTCGAGGTGGCCGGCGCAACGAATCGTCGTCGTCGGGCCTGATCGCGCAACGAATCGCGCCCCCCGGCACGACGCAGCGAGTCCATGCTTCGCGCCGCGGCCTCGTACTCTCGAGGGGAGATCCGTCCTGCAGCCGACGACCCCGCCGCTGCCACCCTCCCCCAGGAGCCCCATGCCCATCCGCAGCATGCCCACCGCCCCGGGCGCCACGCCCCGCCGCTACCTGATGTGCGAGCCGGTGCACTACACGGTGTCGTACGAGATCAACCCGTGGATGGACTCGACGCGCTCGACGGACACGGACCTCGCCGTCCGGCAGTGGCGCACGCTGCGCGACGTCTACCTGGATCTCGGCCACACGGTCGAGACCATCGAGCCGCTCGTCGGCTACCCCGACATGGTCTACGCCGCGAACGGCGCCCTCATCGTGGACGGCATCGTCTACTCGGCCAAGTTCCGCCACACCGAGCGTGCCGCCGAGGGTCCCGCCTACCAGAAGTGGTTCGCGGACCGCGGGTACGTGACGCACACGGCCGCGGAGGTCAACGAGGGCGAGGGCGACATCCTCGTCGTCGGCGACGTCATCCTCGCGGGGACCGGGTTCCGCACGGACCGCGCCGCGCACGCCGAGATGCAGGACCTGTTCGGCCGCGCCGTCATCTCCCTCGAGCTCGTCGACCCGCACTACTACCACCTGGACACCGCGCTCGCGGTGCTCTCGAGCGACCCCGCGTCGCCGCAGATCGCCTACTACCCCCCGGCGTTCTCCCGCAGCTCGCAGTCGGTGCTCGCCCGCATGTTCCCCGACGCCGTCATCGCAACCGACCGGGATGCGGCCGCCCTGGGCCTCAACGCGGTGAGCGACGGGCTCAACGTCGTCGTCGCCCCCGGCGCCGTCGACCTCGCCCCCGCGATCCGCGAGCGCGGCTACACCCCGATCCCCGTCGACACGAGCGAGCTGCTCAAGGGCGGCGGCGGCGCGAAGTGCTGCACCCTCGAGATCCGTCCCGCACCGTGATGACGGCCCGAGCCTGAGGACCTGGACATGACCGGATCGCTCGCCCCCAACTACGCTCCGCTGCCCGTCACGATCGTGTGGGGCGAGGGCGCCTGGGTGCGGGACGCGGACGGCGTCGCGTACCTCGACATGCTCGCGGGGTACTCGGCGCTCAACTTCGGTCACCGCCACCCGGTCCTCGTGGCCGCGGCGCACGCGCAGCTCGACCGGCTCACGCTCACGTCACGCGCGTTCAGCCACGACCTGCTCGAGCCGTTCGCCGACGCGCTCGCCGCGCTGGCGGCACCGGCCGTCGTCGGGCCCCCGATGGTCCTGCCCATGAACACCGGGGCCGAGGCCGTCGAGACGGCCGTCAAGGCCGCGCGCAAGTGGGGCTACGAGGTGCGGGGCGTCGCACCCGAGCGGGCGACGATCGTCGTCGCCGCGGGCAACTTCCACGGGCGCACGACGACGATCGTGTCGTTCTCGACCGACGACGACGCCCGACGCGGGTTCGGCCCGTACACGCCGGGGTTCCGGATCGTGCCGTTCGGGGACGCCGACGCGGTGCGAGCAGCGATCGACGAGACCACCGTTGCAGTGCTGCTCGAGCCGATCCAGGGCGAGCAGGGCGTCGTCATGCCGCCCGACGACTACTGGCCGGCCGTCCGCGCGGCCTGCGACGACGCGCGCGTCCTCCTCATCGCCGACGAGGTCCAGTCCGGCCTCGGGCGCACGGGGACGACGTTCGCGTGCGAGCTGTGGGGCGTCCGCCCCGACCTCATGGTGCTCGGCAAGGCGCTCGGCGGCGGGATCCTGCCCGTGTCCGCCGTCGTCGGGCGCGCGGACGTGCTCGGCGTGCTCACCCCCGGCACGCACGGCTCGACGTTCGGCGGCAACCCGCTCGCGTGCGCGGTCGGGCTCGCAGTGGTCGAGCTGCTGGCGACCGGCGAGCACCAGGCCCGGGCCCGTGAGCTCGGCGCCCACCTGCACACGCGGCTGCGCACGCTCACCGAGGCCGGGCTCATCGCCCGCTCACGCGGCGTCGGCCTGTGGGCGGGCATCGACGTGGACCCCGAGCGGATGACCGGACGCGAGCTCTGCGAACGGCTGCTCAAGCAGGGCGTCCTGGCCAAGGACACGCACGGGTCGACGATCCGGCTCGCGCCGCCGCTCGTCATGGAACGTGCGGACCTCGACCTCGCGCTCGACCGGCTGGCCGTCGCGCTGGTCTGAGCGGCGCTCGCCTGAGTTGGCGCTCGCCTGAATGGTCGGCGCGGATCAGCCGAACTGGATCGACGTGTACAGCCAGCCGTCATAGGTGACGGCGCCGACATACGCGGTCGAATAGCTGCCGAGCATGATCGCATTGTGCCCGGGCGAGTTCGCGTAGGCGTTGATCATTGCCGAGGCACTCGCGGGGCTCACGCGACCGACGATCTCGGCCATGCTGCGGACCGTGCTGTGCCAGATGCTGTTCGACGCGGCCATCTGCCGCGCGTGCTCGACGCGCGCCGCTGACGACACGATCGAGAGGGCACCGAGACCCTGCGAGGCGCGGTAGGCGTTGAGCTCGGCGCCGATGGTGCCGGCGCTGAACACGTCGCCGACGCCCGACGCGGCGGGCGCTGCGGCTGGGGCGGCCGCGGTCGGGGCCGACCTGACGGTCTTGGCGGCTGCGGGCTTGGCGGTCTTCTTCGCGGCCAGTGCAGCAGCCTGCTCGGCGGCTGCCTGCTGCGCGGCCTGCGCTGCGGCCTGCTCGGCGGCGATGCGGGCGTCCTCGGCCACCTGCCAGGCCGTCTGCGCGTCGACCGCTGCCTGCTGGGTCGCCGGGACGGCCGCAGCTGCCGCGTGCAGCGTCGCCAGGCTCGTCCCGCTGCCTGTCGTGGCCATGGCGGCGCTGAGGGCGTCCATGGCCGCCTGGAGGGCGCCCCGCGAGGCGTCACCCGCGTTGGGCGTCGCCGCGAGCGTCGCCTGGGCCGCTGCGACGGCGGCGCCGGCTGTCGCGACCTGCGCCGCGCGCTGGTTCGCCACGGCCGCCTGCGCGACCGCGCGGTCCGCCGAGCGGACGAGGGACTGGTCGTCGGTGCGCGCGGCGACCTCGAGAGCGACCCGGGCGTTGACCCGCACCAGCTCGGCGGCGCGGGCCGAGCTCTGGACGGACGAGATGACGCCAGCGACGACGAGGGCCACGACGAGGAACGCCGACGTGACGACGAGGGTGAGCCGCGTGCTGCGGCGCGTCGACGAGGTCTGAGGCGGCGCCTCGACGCTGGGCCGCGCGACCTCGGGAGCGAGGCTCTCGACAGACGGCGCGGCCGACTGGGTCGGGAGGACGGGAGGTGCGAGCACCGGGGCGGTCGCGGACTCGAGGGCGCCGGCAGCGCGGGCGCGGGCCAGCGCACCGCGGCGCGCGACCGCAGCGTCTGCTGCCGTGCTCGCTGGGGTCGCCTCGCGCAGGTCCTTGCGGCCCGGGACTCGCTGGGCCGGGACCGCGTCGACGCGCTCGTCGTTTCTTACCGTCGCCATGAATGATTTCCTTTCAACGCCATGGCGACGATCCCGGAGAAAATCGGCATCTGCAAGGGACCGGAGGTGGGATTGTCCGATTTGTGGTCGCATGCCTGATAATCAGCGCGGCAATGGCGGCGTGTCGGGAATACCGGCGATTCCGTATTCATGCCGACACCACAGGGCAAATCGCCCATGCCGCCGCGGGTGCGCGTGCGCCATCATGGGGGCGTGCCGCCAGCGACCCTCCCCCACCCGGATCCGCTCGATCCCCTCGACACGGCGATCCTTCGGGAGCTCGCCGTCGACGCGCGGGCGAGCTACGCGGACGTGGGTGCTGCGGTCTCGCTCTCGGCGCCGGCGGTGAAGCGTCGCGTCGACCGGCTCCGCGCGCGCGGCGTCATCCGCGGCTTCACGGTGCGGCTCGACCCGGCCGCGCTCGGCTGGGAGACCGAGGCGTTCGTCGAGCTGTACTGCCACGGCTCCACGAGCCCGTCGACCATGCGCGCGGCCGTCGAGACGTACCCGGAGGTCGTGGCGGCCAGCACCGTGACGGGTGACGTCGACCTCGTGCTGCAGGTCCGCGCCCGGGACATGCGTCACCTGGAGCGAGTCGTCGAGCGTCTTGCCGCCGAGCCGTTCGTCGCGCGGACGCGCTCGACCGTCGTCCTGTCCGCGCTGCTGCGACGCCCCGACGTCCCGGCGGCACCGGCGGACTGAGTCGCCCGGCTACCGGTCTCTGGGCTCGCTCGCGGGCTCCAGGGCAATGCCCCGGCGCAGGTCAGCTGGTCGGCGCAGCCTCGTCGCGCGGCTTGCAGCGGTTGGTCACGACCATGACGGGGCACGACGCGTGGTGCAGGACGGCCTGGCTCGTCGAGCCCAGCAGCAGCCCGGCGAATCCCCCGCGGCCGCGCGACCCGACGATGATGAGGTCCGTCGCGGTGGAGAACTCGGTGAGCAGCTCGGCGCCCGAGCCGTCGAGCACGTGCCGGCGCACCGAGAACCCGGGGTGGTCCACGAGGGCTCGGTCGATCACGACGTTGAGGCCCTCGGTGACGTCCTTGAGCACCTGCTCGCGGTCGATCGCCGCCGGCAACCAGCTCAGCATCCCGGCGCCCTGACCGAGGGGCACCCCGGTGACGGCGATGAGCTCGGCGTCCCAGGCCTTGGCCTCGATGATCGCGGCCCGCAGGGCGATCTCGGCCTGCGGTGAGCCGTCGACGCCGACGACGATGCGGTGGACCGGCGAGATCGGGGGAAGCGAGTCCTCCGCCATGTCAGGCGCCGGCCGCGGCGCTCCCCGCAGCGGCACGACGACCGTCGGGCAGTAGGCGTGCGCCGGCAGGGCCGACGAGACGGTCCCGAGCACCCGGTCCGCGAAGCCTCCGCGACCGCGGGTCCCTACAACGGCGACCGCGACCTCGTGCGACAGCTCGACGAGCACGCCCGTCGCATCGCCGGTGGCGACGGTCGCGGTGACCTCGACCCCGGAGGACGCGATCCGCTGGGTCGCCTCCTCGAGGACGGCTTTCGCACCGGCCTGGATCGCGGTGTCGTCGAGGGCCGCGTAGCCGCCGTCAAGCGACGCCGCGGTGAACGAGGGCAAGGAGTAGGAGCAGACGATCCGCAGCGACCGGTGGTGCACCTTCGCGGCAGCCGCTGCCCAGTCGAGCGCGTGGAGGCTCGCGATGGAGCCGTCCACCCCGACCAGCACCACGTTGTCGTTCCTCATCGGTGGAACCTCCCCGCAGTCCTCATCGCCTGTGCGCTCACACTATGCCATCGGCGCATCGTGGCACGTCATAGACCCGGTCAGGCCTTGACGCGCGCTTGGCGCAATTCCCCCGTTGCGCAACGAGCTCGTCACGCGACGAGGTAGGGCGACCAGGTCGGCTCGTCCACGCTTGCCCCGCGCACGAGCGCAGCGGCACCGCGAGGGGCCCGCGGCGCGAACCCCAGCTCCCACCCGATCTCCTGGAGCAGCCGGTCCGCCTTGCGGTGGTTGCACCGCGCGCACGCGGCCACGACGTTGGCCCACTCGTGGCGGCCACCGCGCGACCGCGGGTGGACGTGGTCCACCGTGTCCGCCGCGCCGCCGCAGTACGCGCAGCGGTGGTTGTCCCGCTGGAGCACCGTCCGGCGCGTCGGCGGCACGACCCGTCGCATCGGCACGTGCACGTACCGCGTCAGGCACAGGACCAGAGGGAGCGGGACGGCCGCGCGTTCCGAGTGCAGCATCCGACCGTCCATCTCCAGGATGGTGGCCTTCCCTGTCATCACGAGGGTGACGGCCCGGTGCACGCTCACGATGCACAGCGGCTCGAGGCTCGCGTTGAGCAGCAACGTCCGGCGCGGCACTGGCATCAGCACGGCGAACTCCTTGACCCGGTCGGAGGACCCGGCTGGCTGTCCGGGTCCGCAGGGGGAGGTGCAGGCGCGACCAGAGTACGCGGTGAGGACAAGGAAAAGGCCCCGGAGGTGCTGTGCGCACCGCCGAGGCCCTTCACCTGATGAGGTCAGCCGATCCGGATGAACACCGGGGCGCTCTGCCAGATGGACCGGAACTGGACCGTCTTGCCGGGACGCGGCGAGTCGATCTGGTCGTTGCCGCCCGCGTAGATCGAGATGTGGCCGGGGCTCCAGATCAGGTCGCCCGGCTGCGCGTCGGCCCGCGAGATGACCGTGCCGGCCGCCTTGATGCCCGACGACGTGCGCGGCAGCGAGACGCCCAGCTGCGCGTACACGTAGGAGACGAACCCGGAGCAGTCGAACCCGGCCGGCGTCGTGCCGCCCGAGAGGTACGGGGTACCGACGTAGCGGGCTGCGATCTCGAGGACCGCGTTGCCCGACACCGACTGCGGGACCGGGTTGTTGGCGACCGCGACGCGGGGAGCGGCGGCGCGGGCGGCGGACCGCGCGGCCGTGGCTGCAGCGGCGCGCGTGACCACGGGAGCCGGGGCGACGGCGGTGACCGCGGGGGCGTCGGAGGACCATTCGGCTTCCGCCGGGGCCGTCACGACGGGGGCTGTGGCCAGGACCGCGCGGGCCGAGGCGGTCAGCGATGCGGTGTCGACCGACGGGAGCGAACCGGCAGCTCCGCCGGTGGCTGCACCGGCCGGCGAGCCGAACATCGTGACCAGGAGGCCCGACGACGCGGCGACGACGACGGTGCGACGGCCGACCGTGCCCATCGAGCCGGTGGCGGCGTTTGCGAGGTCATGAAGCGGAGTCGTGGGTCGTCGCGCTGAACGATGTCTGGCGCGGGTGATGCTCTCGGTCACGCGGTGCCTCTCCTTGCGCCTACGAGGTGAGCTGTCGGGTTCGGGTTGGAGAAGCACCCGGCCGTTCAGATGGACTGACCATCCGTTCGGCTTCACCCCAAGGACACCGTGTTCCGGTGCCCACGTCTTGGTTCCCCCGCCCCTGCCGGCGAAGTTGTACGGACCCGGAGCGGCGGCAGGGTTCAGCGTCCGCACCAGGGCTTCGCTGGAGGAGGGTTCCTACGAAGCAGGACGAACGTACAGGACGGCGGCGTCGAATGTCACGCTCCGGTCACGACCAGTTCGGGGTGAGATCGGACATACCGCTGCGACCTGCAAGGACGTCAGGACACGCGCACGAACACGTGTCGCGCGAGGTCGTCCGGGAGGTCCAGGACGGTGTCTGCTCCCGGCACGCTGACGGTCACGACGCCCGGTCCGCGCTCGATGTCGACGGTCACCCCGGGACGCACCCCGGCGCGGTCCAGGCGCGCCAGGAGCTCCACGTCGGACTGCAGCGGCTCCCCGAGTCGCGCGACGACCCCGCGGGTCCCCGCGGTGCCCGCAGCGTCGGCGACGGCCACCAGGGGCGTCACGCCGTCGAGGAACGACACCGACGTGCGCTCCTCGTCGAGCTCCTCGAGGCCGGGGATGGGGTTGCCGTACGGGTCGAAGTGCGGGTGGTCGAGCAACGCTGCGATCCGGCGTTCGACGCTCTCGCTCATGACGTGCTCCCAGCGGCACGCCTCCTCGTGGACGAACTCCCAGTCGAGCCCGATCACGTCCGTGAGGAGCCGCTCCGCAAGACGGTGCTTGCGCATCACGCGGGTGGCCTTCGCGACGCCGACCGGGGTGAGGTCGAGGTGCCGGTCACCGTTCACGACGACGAGGCCGTCGCGCTCCATGCGCGCGACCGTCTGGGACACGGTCGGACCGCTGTGGCCGAGCCGCTCCGCGATCCGGGCGCGCAGGGGCGTGATGCCCTCTTCGATGAGCTCGTAGATCGTCTTCAGGTACATCTCGGTGGTGTCGATCAGGTCACTCACGGGGATACTCCGCTCATCTGGTCGTCGCTGCCCCCAGGCTAGACGGTCAGGGTCGTATCCTCGGCTCGTGCAGATCACCATTCCCGCCGCGCTTCTGCCCGTCGACGGCCGGTTCGGCTCGGGTCCGAGCAAGATTCGCCCCGAGCAGGTCGACACGCTCGCGGGCGCAGGTCGCGCGCTGCTGGGGACCTCGCACCGCCAGGCCCCCGTCCGCGCCCTCGTCGGCCACATCCGCGCCGGGCTCGCCGAGCTGTTCGCACTGCCCGACGGCTACGAGGTCGCCCTCGGCAACGGCGGCTCGACGGCCTTCTGGGACCTCGCGACCCTGTGCCTCGTGCGCGAGAGGTCGCAGCACGCGTCGTTCGGGGAGTTCGGCGCCAAGTTCGCGGCCGCCTCGAAGCGCGCCCCGTTCCTCGGTGAGCCCACGATCCGCACCGCACCGCCCGGCCAGCTCGCGCTCCCTCTATATGAGGACGGCGTCGACGTGTACGCCTGGCCCCACAACGAGACCTCGACGGGCGTCGCGGCGCCCGTCCGCCGCGTCGCAGGCTCGCGCGAGCAGGGCGCGCTCACCGTCGTCGACGCGACATCGGCCGCGGGCGGCCTCGCCGTCGACGTCGCCCAGACCGACGTCTACTACTTCGCGCCGCAGAAGTCCTTCGCGTCCGACGGCGGCCTGTGGCTCGCGCTGCTGTCGCCCGCCGCGATCGCACGCGCCGAGCAGATCCACGAGAGCGGCCGCTGGATCCCCGAGTTCCTGTCGCTGACCACCGCCCTCGCGAACTCGCGGCTCGACCAGACGCTCAACACCCCCGCGATCGCGACGCTCGTCCTCCTCGCCGACCAGCTCGACTGGATGCTGGACCGCGGCGGACTGGCCTGGGCCGCGCAGCGCACCGCCACGTCGGCCGGCCACCTGTACAGCTGGGCCGACGCCCGCGACTGGACGACGCCGTTCGTCACCGACCCCGCCATCCGCTCGAACGTCGTCGGCACGATCGACCTGGTCCCCGAGGTCGAGTCCAAGACCGTCGCGAAGATCCTGCGCGAGAACGGCATCGTCGACGTCGACCCGTACCGCAAGCTCGGCCGCAACCAGCTGCGGGTGGCCATGTTCCCCGCGGTCGACCCGGACGACGTCCTGGCGTTGACGGCGTGCGCCGACTACGTGGTCGAGCGGCTGGGCTGACCTGCTGGTCGGGGCGCCTGACAACAGCGCCTGACAACACAGCGCCCGCCGGCTTCAGCCGACGAGCGCTGTGTGCTCAGGTCACGCGTCAGGCGGTGTGCCTGCGCCGCGCGACGGCGATGCCACCGAGAACGCCGGCGCCGACCACGACGAGCCCGCCGGCGAGCCACAGGACCGGCTCGACGTTCGATCCGGTCGCCGAGAGCACATCGGCGCGCACCACGGTGACGTTCGGCTCAGCGCCCAGCACGTCGGAACGCGGCGCCGGGGTGGGGAGCACGCACGTCACGCCCGGAGCCGCGTAGCCCGAGTCCTCGCGCACACACCCGGTGGCAGGGTCCGCTGCTGCGGCCGGCCCGGCCAGCGCGAGCACCGCGAACATTCCGAGGCCGACCCCTGCGGCCGTGCGGAACTTCTTGTTCATGGCTGACCCTCCCGTCAAATCGTATGTATCGGACATATCTACCGCCATGGTAGCGCGCTGGCGTCCCGGGGATGCAGGGGGCGAGCGGGTGAAGAGCCAGTGATCGCGGCGTCAGGGCGCCGGGGTGCACGTGCCCTCGACGAGGCCCGGGCTCGTGAGGGTCGGCGTCGTCCACACGTCGAGCGTCGAGGCCACGACCGGGAACGTGAACCGGTAGGTCGCCCGCCCCCCGGGATCGAGCCGAGACGTCAGGACGCTCACGACCCGACCCGACTCGGTCGCAGCAAGCCCGCCCACCAGCTCGTCGCCCAGCGCCTGCTCGCTGATCGAGCCGCCGACAGGTGAGTAGACGGTCACATTCGTCTGGACCGAGCCCGTCGCGATGCGGTCGCCGTGATACCCCGTGACGTACATGGGGTACGTGGCGACATCCGCAGGCGGGTCGTAGGCGAGGTCGAGCCGCACGACCGCCGCGCCCGGGAACCCATCCTTCCCGCAGGTCATCGACTCGACCGAATACGCAGTCGTGAGGTAGTAGTCGAGCTTCCCCGCGGTGCCGTCGTTCAGGAACACGCCGGCTGCCGCATCGTCGGACCCCGACAGGAAGCCGCCGCTGAGCGACGTGGGCGCAAGCAGCCCCTGCTCGTCGGGGTGCGCGGACCAGATGCGCACGCGACGCTCCTCGCCGGCCTTCGCGAGCTGCTCGACGACGTCCCGCGAGTCGCCCTGCCCCGAGCCGACCGCCCTGAAGATCGTCGCGGCCACGCCGGTGTAGAACTCGTCGGCGACCGCCGGGTCCTGCATCGACAGGTACGAGTCGTGCAGCAGGACGCTCAGCAGGTTGCTGGCGCGCAGCTTGACGCCGTCCGGCGCAGCGATCGTGCCGGTCGCGCTCAGCAGGTACTTCGCGGCGACAGGGTCCGTCGCCACCACCCCGTCGACCGTCTGGCCGGTAGACCGCTCCCAGATCGCGCTCACGAGCTGGGCCGTCCGCGGGAAGTCGGGCGTGAAGACCGTGTCCTGAATCCACCGGCCAAGCCGGTCGGTGTGCACCAGCAACTCGTCGGGCGTGAGCGGCAGGACGCTCTCTTCGGTCGGAGGGAAGGCCAGCGTCGTGCGCTGCTCGACGAGGTCGATCGAACCGTTCTCGGCGTGCAGGACGGCGACGGCGCCGACGATGCCGCCCGCGCTGCGCAGCTCGGCGCTGTTCAGAGACAGCAGCAGGTAGGTGCGCGGGCCGTCGGCCCCGAGCATCGAGGGCAGCAGCGTGGCGACCTTCGAGGCTGCGTCGAGAGCCGCGGCCGCTTTGCCCAGCCCCTTCTGCACCTTGACGACCGGGCCGGCGATGCGGCCCATGAGGCTCGAGGTGTCGATCGCGTCGACCGCGTCCCGCGCACGGACCGTCGTGGAGTCCGCGAGCGCGAGGGTGGGGGCCGCGTCGACGAGCGGCTGGAGGTCGATCCGGCCGTCCGTGCCCCGGACCTCTTGCGCCCCGAGGACCGTGCCGAGCTGCGAGATCGCCGGCAGGGCGTCCCGGGCCACGTCGTCCACGGCGGCCGCGACCGTGCGCACGGCTGCGAGGTCGTCGCCGACGAGCGGCAGGTGCTCGGCGAGCCGCCACACCGGGTCGGACGTCGCCGACCGGGCACGCTCCGCGTCGGCCTGGACCGCAGGCAGCTTGTCCGCGAGCGCCTTGGTGCGGCCCGCGGCGATGTCCGACTCCAAATTCCCGACCACGTCGCCCACGCTGCGCAGCGCGTGCTCGGCCTGCAGACCGCGGTAGCCCAGCCAGCCTCCGGCGACGAGCACCAGCCCCAGCACCCCGGCGGACACCCTGAGCGTGATGCGGACGCGCCGGCTACCCCTCATGGGACGATCGTCACATACCGGGCACCGTCTGAGGGTGCCCGGGGCGCCGATTCACCCGTCAGGCCGCTGTCACGCGGTTCGCGGCGTCCTGCGCACCAAGGCTCCGCGCGGCGTTGTCGCGCTCCACGACCTCGTCGTCGGGCATGAGGTCGCCGTCGCCCGCGGGCGGGTACCGGACCTCGAGATGCGGACGGTGCACGTGGTAGCGCACCTCGACGTTCCACCGCCGGGATGCCCACACTGCCGCGCCCGACGCGACCAGCAGGGCTGTGACCGACCCGATGCCGACCGACCAGCGGGGGCCGAACTGCTCGGCGATCCACCCGACGATGGGCGACCCGATGGGTGTCGCGCCGAGGAAGACCATCATGTAGAGCGCCATCACGCGACCGCGCATCGCGGGGTCGGTGTTCATCTGAATCGTCGTGTTGGCCGCCGTCATCATCGTCAAGGACGCGAGCCCGACGGGGATGGACGCGACCGCGTACGACGTGAACGTCGGCATGAGCGCCATGACGCCGCTCGCGATGCCGAACGCGAAGGCCGAGCCGATCACGAGCCGAACCCGCGGCCGCTTGCGTCGGGCAGCGAGCAGCGCGCCTGTCAACGAGCCGATCGCGAGGACCGATCCGAGGATGCCGTACTCCCCCGCACCCCGTCCGAACTCGACGCGCGCCATCATCGCGCTCGTCAGCTGGAAGTTGAGGCCGAACGTCGACACGACGCCGACGACGACCATGATCACGACGATGTCCGAGCGACCGCGCACGTAGCGCAGGCCCTCCCGGATCTGCCCCTTGGCCCGTCCGGCCGTCGGCATCTTCCGCATCTCGCTGTCGCGCATCTTCGTGAGCGCGAGGAGGGTCGACGCGAACGTCAGACCGTTGATGACGAACACCCAGCCGGTGCCGACTCCCGCGATGAGCAGCCCCGCGAGCCCCGGGCCGATGAGCCGGGCCGCGTTGAACGACGCGCTGTTCAGGCCGACCGCGTTGGCCAGCCCCTCGGCCGGCACCATCTCGGCGACGAACGTCTGCCGCACGGGCCCGTCGATCGCCGTCACCGAGCCCAGGAGGCCCGCGAAGACGAAGACGTGCCAGAGCTGGGCGTGACCGCCAAGCACGAGGATGCCGAGTGCGGTCGCGAGGACGCCCTGGGCAGTCTGCGTCGCGAGCAGGAGCTTGCGGCGGTCGAGCCGGTCGGCGAGGAGACCGGCCCACGCGGACAGGACCAGCGTCGGACCGAACTGCAGCGCCGTCGTGACGCCCACCGCGATGCCCGAGTCGTGCGACAGGACGGTCAGGACCAACCAGTCCTGCGCGACGCGCTGCATCCACGTGCCGATGTTGGCGACGATCGCCCCGGTGAACCACAGCCGGTAGTTGAAGTAGCGGAGCGAGGAGAACGTCTCTCTCATGAGGCGGCGATCCCCCGCATCAGCTGGGCAGCGGCGGCCAGGGTCGCGCGCTCACCCGCGGTGAGCTGCGCGAGCCTGCCGGTCAACCACACGTCACGACGTCGCACCGTCTCCTTGACCTCTCTGACCCCCGAATCGGTCAGGCTCACGACGACCTGGCGGCCGTCCGTGGGGTGCTCGGCCTTCTGCACCAGGCCTAGCTCGACGAGCGTGTTGACCGTCCGGGTCATCGACGGCGGCTGCACGTGCTGCATCTCGGCGAGCGCGCCGGGCGTGAGCGGCCCGTTCACGTTGAGCCAGCCGAGCACCGAGTACTGGTGGTCGGGGAGATCGGCAGACCCGCGCTCTGCGCGCAGCCGGCGGGCGGAGCGGAAGATCCCGATGCGCAGCTCGGCCGCGAGCTCGCCGGGCCGGCACTGCTTCGTGGTCGGCGGCGGAGGCGTGATCGGCGCGGTGGGCGTGACGGGCGCTGTTGCGCCGGTCCCGGAGTGGACGGCAAGATCGTGCATGTCCTTACCCTAACTCATTACCCTGAGTAACGACATTCGGCCGATCCGCCCGGGTCCACGCCCGAGCCGCCCACCAACCGCCAGCCCCGCTCGCGCCCGCCGGGCTGCCCTCGACCCGCCAGCGACCGGGCCGAGCAGGACGGACTGGCTGGATAGGTCGGGCGTGTCGAACGGGTTGGGCGGGTCTTGGTTGGTCGGGCGACCGTAGGGCGGTGTGCGGGGCCGCAGCACTCGAGACCCGCCCACACACCTAGGCTCGGCCCCGCGGATCGCGCCGGCGAGACTGCGCAGAGGGCTGGCATTCGAACCCGCGAGCCAGCCATCCGCGTAGTCTCGGCGGGAGGGATGCGGGCTTATGGGCCCAGGAAGAGCTGGGAGCAGAGCATGCGGGTCTGGTCGAGGACGCAGGCCACTCCTACCCGGGTCAGCGTCGGGTCGAGCAGGTTGGCGCGGTGGCCGGGGGATGCGAGCCAGGCGTCGACGACGGCCTGCGGACCGGCGGCGGCTCGGCTGAGGTTCTCGGCCGCGGGTCCCGCGGGGTCGCACGCCTCCATGACTGGGACGAGACTCGCATGCGTGAGCTCGCGGCCGCCGGTCAGCGCATCGGCACGGTCGGCTGCTGCCGAACGGGCGCACTCGGACAGTTCGAGAGGCAAGAGCCCTTCCGCGGCACGCGCCGTGTTGGTGTCCGTCACGAGCTCCTGGGCGTAGGCGATCGGGTCGGCGCCCGCGGCCGACCAGCTCGGTGTCGCGGCGACCGTCGGGCCGAGACCCTGCTGGAACGCGACGACGAGAGCGACCGCTGCCATCACCACCCCGACAGCTATGGTCGCCCAGGCCCAGATCGGCGGTGGCAGGTCGCGGCGGTTAGTCAAGGGCGGCCGAGGGCGCGGTACGTCCAGCCAGCGGCGCGCCAGCGTGCCGGGTCGAGCACGTTGCGCCCGTCGAGGATGCGGCGCTCGGCCACGACGCCGCCGAGCACGGCCGGGTCAAGGTCGCGGTACTCGGCCCACTCGGTCGCGAGCAGCACGACGTCGGCGCCTGTGGCGGCCTCGAGCGCGGTGTCGGCGAACTTCAGGTCCGGCCACTTTGCGCGGGCGTTCTCGATCGCCTTCGGGTCCGTCACCGTGACGTGCGCGCCCTGGAGCTGCATCTGCGCGGCGACCGACAGCGCCGGGGAGTCCCGCACGTCGTCGCTGTCGGGCTTGAAGGCGGCCCCGAGCACCGCGACCCGACGGCCGACGATCGAGCCGTGGCACACGTCGCGCGCCAGGTCGACCATGCGGACGCGCCGCCGCATGTTGATCGAGTCGACCTCACGCAGGAACGACAACGCCTGGTCGACGCCGAGCTCTCCGGCACGGGCCATGAACGCCCGGATGTCCTTGGGTAGGCAGCCGCCGCCGAACCCGAGGCCGGCGTTGAGGAACTTGCGGCCGATCCGGCTGTCGTAACCAATGGCATCTGCGAGTCGCGTGACGTCCGCGCCGGTCGCCTCGCACAGCTCGGCCATCGCGTTGATGAAGGAGATCTTGGTCGCGAGGAACGAGTTGGCGGCGACCTTCACGAGCTGAGCGGTCGCGTAGTCAGTGACGACCAACGGCACTCCCTCCGCGAGCGGAGTCGCGTACACGTCGTCCAGCTGCGCCTTGGCGGCATCGCCAGCCGCCGTGGGGACGCCGTCGTCGTCGGTCGGCAGTCCGTAGATGAGGCGGTCGGGGTGCAGGGTGTCCTGGACCGCGAGCCCCTCGCGGAGGAACTCGGGATTCCACACGAGCGTCGCACCCGTGCCGGCCAGCCGTTCGGCGAGCCTCTCGGCCGTGCCGACCGGGACCGTCGACTTGCCGGCGACGACCTCGCCCGGGCCCACGTGCGCGAGCAGCTGCTCGAACGCCACGTCGACGTACACGAGGTCGGCGCCGAACTCCCCACGCTTCTGCGGCGTGCCCACGCAGATGAAGTGGACCAGCGACCCCGCGACGTCGGCCATGTCGGTCGTGAAGCGCAGCCGTCCGGTGGCCATCACGTCGTCGAGAAGCTCGGGCAGGCCCGGCTCGTAGAACGGCGCCCGGCCGGCCGCCAGCTCCGCGATCTTGACCGCGTCGACATCGACACCGACGACGTCGTGCCCCAGCTTCGCCATGGACGCGGCGTGAACCGCACCGAGATATCCGCAACCGATGACCGAGACGCGCATGACGACTCCTAGGGGCAGACAGTGAGACCCGGGCCACTGTACCGATTCTCGGCGCCTTACCCTGGCCGGATGGTGACCGACCGTCGAGCCCGACGCGTGGTCGTGTGCGCGGCGGTCCTCTACCTCCTGGGCGTCGCGCGGATGACCCTGTGGCCCGACTTCGCGAGCCCGGACCAGCTCGACGCGCTCCGGTCGCTCACCGCGTGGCTGACCGGGCACGGGGTCCCGGTGACCTACGAGGGCCTGGAGGCCACGGCGAACGTGGTGATGTTCGTGCCGTTCGGCGTGCTCGGCGGGCTTCTCGTGAGCCATCGGCATCGGGGTGCGGTGGTCGCCGCCGGGTGTGCGGTCTCAGCTGCCATCGAGACGAGCCAGCTGATGTTCCTCCCGACGCGCGTCCCGACGATCCAGGACGTCGTCCTGAACACGGCAGGTGCCGCGGTCGGCCTGCTCGGGCTCGCTGTCGTCGTGGCCGCACGTCGGACCCGGCGGAGCCCGACGAGCGAGCCGGCCGCTGCCGAGCCGGACGCGAGCGACCCGGACGCGACGAGAGTGCAGTGACGGCTGCGCCCGGTGCTTCCGGGGCAGACGTCGCTGCACTCTCGTCGGGACTCTCGTCGGGCGGCTGCCCGGGGCTCAGATGCCCAGAGCGTCCTTGATGGGGCCGAGCGTGAAGTAGAAGACGAACAGGATCGCAGCGACCCACATGAGCGGGTGGATGGCCTTGATCTTGCCGACCGCGATCTTGATGACGACGAACGCGATGAAGCCCGCGCCGATGCCCGCGGTGATCGAGTAGGTGAACGGCATCAGGATGATCGTGAGGAACGCGGGGATCGCGACCTCGAAGTTCTTCCAGTCGATCCCGGACACCTGCATGACCATGAGGAAGCCGACGACGACGAGCGCCGGGGTGGCCGCCTCGAACGGCACCAGGTTGACCAGCGGCGACAGGAACGTCGCGAGCAGGAACGCGATACCGGTCACGATCGACGCGAGACCGGTGCGAGCGCCGTCACCGACACCCGCCGCCGACTCGATGTAGCTGGTGTTGGACGAGACGCTGCCCATGCCACCGGCCGCCGCGGCGATCGAGTCGACGATGAGGATCTGCTGAGCACCCTCGGGGTTGCCCTCCTCGTCGAGCAGACCGGCCTCGCCGCCGACGGC
This sequence comes from Cellulomonas sp. WB94, assembly GCF_003115775.1. NCBI lineage: Bacteria > Bacillati > Actinomycetota > Actinomycetes > Micrococcales > Cellulomonadaceae > Cellulomonas > Cellulomonas sp. WB94. The sequence continues at coordinate 2,096,436 of NZ_QEES01000002.1, read as the reverse complement.
GACCATCGTGCCCATCGTGTCGAAGAAGTCGGCGAGCATGATCGCGAACACGAGGAGCGCGACCGCGAGGACGCCGATCTTGCCGAACGCGCCGAAGAGCGAGAAGTGCCCGATGAGCGAGAAGTCGGGGACCGAGACGATCGAGCCGGAGATGTGCGGGACGTTGAGCTCCCAGCCCGTCGGCTTGACGACGGCGCCGTCGACCTTCATCGGGCCGACCTTGCCGACAGCCTCGACGATGAGCGCGAGGACCGTCGAGCTGAGGATCGCGATGAGGATCGCGCCCTTGACCTTGCGCACCATGAGGATGATCGCGAGGAGCAGGCCGACCACGAACACGAGGAGCGGCCAGCCGGCCAGGGAGCCGCTGATGCCGAGCTCGACCGGCGTGGCCTGGCTCGCCGGGATCCGGACGAACCCGGAGTCGACGAGGCCGATGAACGCGATGAACAGGCCGATGCCGACGCTGATGGCCGTCTTGATCTCGACGGGGACGGCCTTGAACACGGCCCGCCGGAACCCGGTGAGCACGAGGATCAGGATGATGAGGCCCTCGATCACGACGATGCCCATCGCGTCGGGCCACGTCATGCCCGGCAGGGCGGCGATCGAGTACGCGACCACGGCGTTGAGGCCGAGGCCCGCGGCGAGCGCGATCGGGAAGTTTGCGACGGTCCCCATAAGGATCGTCAGGAGGCCGGCGATGAGGGCCGTGGCCGCGGCGATCATGCCGAGGTTCGGGGCGTCACCGCCGCCGAGGAACTTGCCCGTGCCGTCCTGGACGAAGCCCAGGATGATCGGGTTGAGAACGATGATGTAGCTCATCGTGAAGAAGGTCACGAGACCGCCGCGGACCTCGGCGCCGATCGAGGAACCACGCTCGGTGATCTTGAAGTAACGGTCGACGGCGTTGCGGGGGGCAGCCGTCTCCGTCCGGGGGGAAGTAGTCGCCATGGCGCGCATGATCGCAGAACTGGCACCCTCCGCACACAGGTTGTCCACGTGGTGTGCGAAGTGGACCGCCCGGGGTGTCAGCCGAGGAACAGCTGGGAGCACAGGGCGCCGGCCGACCCGGTGACGCAGCCGATGCCGATCGAGGTGTAGGCGCGCAGGATGTTCTCCCGATGGCCCGGTGAGGCCATCCAGCCGGCCGTCATCGCCTCGGGCGTCGAGTAGCCGAGCGCGAGGTTCTCGCCGACGCTGCTCCCGCCGCACGCCTCGACGACCGGGCCGAGCGGGTCGTGCTCGAACCGTCCCTGCGCGACCAGGACGGCGGCTCGTGCGGCGGCCTGGGCGGTCGCGCACGGCGACGTCTCGAGCGCCACAAGACCGGCCTTCGCGCGCTCGGCGTTGGTGAGCACGACGAGCCGGGCCGCGAGCTGCTCGTCGTCGGACAGGGCCGGTGCCGCCGTCGGTGCCGCCGTCGGTGACGGCGTTGTCGTCGACGTCGTGGAGGGCGCAGGGGCCGTTGCGTCGACGGCCGGAGCGATGGTCCCCTGAGCGATCGACGTCGCCTGCGACCGTGCCGGTGGCGCGGCGACGGCCGGCGGCTGACCGACGTCGGCCGATGCCATCGCCGAGGGCGACGGTACCGGCGGGACCGCGTCCCGCCGTTCGCCCGACCGGGACGCGACCATCGCACCGATCGCGCCGTCGGCCCCGCGAACGGCCTGGTCAGCGCCGCGAGCGGCCAGGTCTCCCGGGCCCGCGAGACGGGCCGGCAGAGCCTCGACGGCCTCGACGGGGGTGTCGCCGCTCAGGACGGCCGGGGTGACGGCTGCCAGGAGCGCGATCCCGAGGACCGAGGCGACAACGACGACGTGGCGGCGGCTGCGCCGGCGCAGCGTGCCCATCCGGTACGCGCGCAGGTCACGCCGGCGCAGGGGCGAGAGCTCGTCGGTCGTCGGCACGCCGCAACGTTATCGGTTCGTGACCTACCTGCGGGAGGCCCCGCGGCCGCCGGGCTCTGGGCTCCGCGCCGCGACAGGCCTCAGGGCACGAGCAGCGAGAACTGACCGCCGCCGTAGCCCGCCACGTCCATGCCGAGGTCGCAGCGGCGCACGAACGTCAGGATCCACTGCGCGACGTCCGCAGGGATCGGGTCACCCGGCGCGTACACGGCATCGAGCCGCACGTGCGGCGCACCCTCGACGTTGAAGAGAGACGCCGTGATGTTGAGGATCTCGGCGGCGTTGTCGCGGATGTTGTCGGGCAGCAGGCCGTTGTTGATCGCCGCCTCGGCAGCGCGGGTCGGCAGCAGGGCGATCGCGGCGCCCATCCGGGACGCCAGGGCGATGTCGAGCAGCACGAGCGCGGCAAGGCGCACGTTCCTGTCGACGTAGACGCCGACCATCGCCCCGAAGTCGACAGCGGGATCGACCATCGTCCCGCCCGTGGTGACCTCGACATCCCGACCGAGCAGGTCGGCGAGCAGGTCGCGGATGTCCTTCGCGGCGGGCAGGTGCGTGTCGTTGCTCATGCGAGCACCGGCTCGATCGCGTCACGGAACGATTCGGCGGTGAACGGCTTGGCGATGAGGAACAGCGCGCCGGCCTGCTCGGCCTCCGCCCGCATCTCCGCGGAGCCCTCGGACGTCACGAACGCGAACGGCGTCCCGTAGCCCTCCGAGCGCATCGCGCCCAGCAGCTCGATGCCCGTCATGTTGGGCATGTTCCAGTCGGACAGCACCAGGTCGGGCTCGTCGGCCTGGACCGCAGCCAGCGCCTCGACCCCGTCCGACGCCTCCCGGACGTCCCAGTCGTAACCGGCCTGGCGCAGCGTGCGGATGACGATCTGTCGCATGACACGACTGTCGTCCGCGATGAGAACTCGCAGCATGGTGATCCCTTCTACCCGAACATCCAGATGGACACGACGATGAGGTGGCCTCGCCACGCGAGGTTCAGACCTTCCATGGGCACCGCCCCGAGGACCTCGGGCAGCGTGTCCGCGACTCTCGGCAGCCCGAGCGTGCCCGACGTGGGCAGCAGCGCCTTGAAGTTGCCGCCGACGACGTTGACGAGCTCGCCGTACGCGTCGACGAGGTCCTCGACGCCGACCTCCTCGTGCGGAGCCATGTGCAGCAGGGCGCGCGTGAGGTCGTACGCCACGGGGCGCGAGGTCGTCAGCGCCGCACGGCCCGTCCAGCCGCCGTGCGCGTCGACCCATCCCACGATCGGGTCCACGACCGCCGGCACGTCGCCCAGCCACGGCTGAAGCGGGCCGACGTCGCCGTCGATCATCGCCGAGAACACCTGCTCGGCGATGGCGTACATCTGGTCAACGGCAGTGTCGCTCATACGAGCTCCTCGCTCCCGACAAGGCCGAGCAGCTCCAGCTTGTCGCGGATGCTGTCGGGGGTGAACGGCTTGATCAGGTACTCGTGCGCCCCGGCGGCCAGGGCGCGGACGATCTGCCCGGTCTCGCTCTCGGTCGTCACCATCATGAGAGTGATCTGGCGGCGGTCGGGGTTCGACCGGACACGGGTCACGAACTCGAGGCCGTCCATGACCGGCATGTTCCAGTCGATGCAGGCCAGGTCGACCTCGAGGCCGTCGTCGAGCAGGTCGAGCGCCTCCTGGCCGTCGCCGGCCTGGTGGACCTCGAAGCCGAGCGGCTCCAGCAGGGCGCCGACGATCCGGCGCATCGTGCGCGAGTCGTCGATGACGAGCGCCTTCATCGGTGTGCTCCTTGGCGGGGGATGATCGGGAAGGCGGACGTGCCGGCCACGGGAATCGCGCCCGAGTGGACGAACGGGGTCGTCTGCGAGGGCGAGACCCGGGACACGGGCCGGTATACCGACCCGCGCGCGACCGGGATGCGGTCCCACGCGTCGTCGACCCCGAGCGTCGACTCCGCTGCACCGAGGATCAGGAACCCGTCGGGGCGCAGCACCCGGCGGACCCGCGCGAGGATCGCCCGCTTGGTCGGGAGGTCGAAGTAGATGAGGACGTTTCGAAGGAACACGACGTCGAACGGGGCACCGGCCGGAGCGGCGTCGAGCAGGTTGTGCCGGGCGAACGTGACGGCCCGCTGGAGGGCGTCGGACACCTTCCACTCGGCGCCTGCGCGCTGGAGGTGACGGACGAGCATCGCCGCGGGAAGGCCCCGGTTCACCTCGAGCTGCGAGTACCGGCCGGCGCGACCGCGCTCGAGCACCTGGGTCGAGAGGTCCGTGGCGAGGACCTCGACCGGCGTGCCGGGCAGGACGTCGGTGAGCGTCATGACGATGGAGTACGCCTCCTGGCCGGTCGAGCAGGCCGCCGACCACAGGCGCAGCCGGTCGATCCGGCCGCGCTCGGACGCGAACGCGGGGACGACGTGCGTACGCAGCGCATCGAACGGCGCCGCGTCCCGGAACCACGAGGTCTCGTTGGTCGTGAGCGCCTCGACGACGTCCTCGTAGTCGGCCTCACGGCGGGCCGAGCGCACCCGGCGGACGTACTCGTCGACGCCGATCCCGGCCTCGCGGGCGAGCGGTGCGAGCCGGCTCTCGACGAGGTACTCCTTGCCGCGGTCGAGCTGGATGGCGCTGCGGCGCCGTACGAGGTCGGCGACGAAGTCGAACGAGTCGGTCGTGAGCGTCACGGGCGCACACCTCCCGTCGACGACGTCGTCCGCGCGGCCGCGAGCGACCCTCGGACGAGCGCCTCGACGGTGTGCGGGACGTCGGCGATCGGCAGGACCCGGTGGGCGAGGCCGGCCGAGGCGACCGCGCCGGGCATGCCCCACACGACGCTGGTCGCCTCGTCCTGCACGACGACGGTGCCGCCCGCGGACACGACGGCCTCGCAACCCGTGCGCCCGTCCGCGCCCATGCCCGTGAGCACGACCGCGAGCAGGTCCCCGCCGAGCACCCCGACCGCGGAGCGGAACAGGACGTCGACCGAGGGGCGGCAGAAGTTCACCGGCGGGGAGTCGGTGAGGACCGTCCGCACGCCGGCACCCGAACGGCGCAGCTCGAGGTGGCGGTCACCCGGCGCGATGTACACGTGACCCGGCACGAGCTCCTCGTCGCCGGCGCACTCGACCACCGTCGACGGGCCCATCCGGTCGAGCCGGGCGGCGAGCTGGCGCGTGAACACCGGCGGCATGTGCTGGACGATCAGCACCGGGACCGGCAGCGGGGCCGACAGGCCCGAGACGAAGCGCGAGAGTGCCTCCGGACCACCGGTCGACGAGCCGAGGATCACGGCGCGGACGGCGTGCGGTGCCGGCTCGGCGCGGAGCGTGCCGGGGAGCCGGTGCGCTCCGTCGGGGACGCGCGCGATGCCAGCCGCCCGCGGAGCCGCCCCGGTCAGCGAGGCAGCGCCGGGCGGGGTGGCCCGGAACGCGCTCGCCGAGACCGGCTGGACGCGCGGCACGAGGGCCTTGATCTTCGGCAGGAGCTGCCCGGCGACCTGCGCGAGCGACTCCTGGACGCTGCCCGTGTTCGAGGGCTTCGTGACGTAGTCGCTGGCCCCCGCCACGAGGGCGTCGAGGGTGGCCTCGGCGCCGCGCTCCGTCAGGGTCGAGAACATGATGATCGGCATGTGGTGACCCGCGCGCCGCAGCTCGCGGACCGCCTCGATGCCGTTCATCTCCGGCATCTCGACGTCCATCGTCACGAGGTCGGGAGCGAGCTGACCGACCTTCGTGAGCGCGAGCCGTCCGTTGGCGGCCGACCCGATCACCTCGATCGCCGGGTCCTGCGACAGCGCGTCGGTGACGAGCCGGCGCACGACGACGGAGTCGTCGACCACGAGGACGCGGATCCGACCGACGCGCGACCCGGCATCGCCGGGCGTCGTGGTGCGAATGCTCACGTCTGGTCTCCTCTGGTGCGGTGCGATTCTGGTGCGGTGGCGATCTGCCGTGCCTATCGGCGGCGGCGCTGCCGAGTTGAACTGAACTGCGCGCGTGGGTGGACGCCGCGTCAGTAGGTGAAGGTCTCGACGCGGGTGCGGAGGTCGGCGGAGAGGCGGGCGAGCTCGGTCACCGAGTCGCCCATCTGACCCAGCACGTGCGCCGAGGCGTCCGCGGAGGTGGCGACGCCGGTGATGTTCGACGCGATCTCACTGGACCCCATCGCCGCCTCCTGCACCCCCCGAGACATCTCGTTCGTCGTGGCCGTCTGCTCCTCCACCGCACTGGCAATCGTCAGCTGGTAGTCGTTGATCGACGCGATGATCGCCGAGATCTGCCCGATCGCCGCCACCGCCCCCGCCGTGTCCACCTGGATCGCCTCCACCCGCCGCGCGATGTCCTCCGTCGCCCGCGCCGTCTCCGACGCCAGCTCCTTGACCTCCCCCGCCACCACCGCGAACCCCTTCCCGGCCTCCCCCGCCCGCGCCGCCTCGATCGTCGCGTTCAACGCCAACAAGTTCGTCTGCGCCGCGATCCCCGTGATCACCTTCACCACGTTCCCGATCTCCTGAGACGACGTCCCCAGCTTCATCACCGTCACATTCGTCGCCGCCGCCACCCCCGTCGCCTGATTCGCGACCTTCGCCGCCTCATTCGCGTTCTGCGCGATCTCCCGGATCGACGCACCCATCTGCTCCGCCCCCGCCGCCACCGTCTGCACATTCCGGCTCACCTGCTCCGCCGCAGCCGCCACCACCCCCGCCTGCACACTCGTCTCCGCCGACCCCGCCGACACCTGCGCCGACGACGCCGACAGCTCCTCCGACGCGGCGGCGACCGTGCCCGCCGTCTCCACGACCCCAGCGATCAGGTCACGCATGTTGTCCTGCGCGGTGACCAGCGCCGCCGCCATCTGGCCGATCTCGTCGGCGGACCGGACGTCGGGCCGCACGGTCAGGTCACCTGTCGCCATCGCGTCCACCGCGCGCTTCACCGAGACGACCGAGCGCCGGATCCCGTTGGCGATCGCCATCCCGAGGACCGAGGCCAGGACGACCCCGACGATCAGGATCGCCACCGTGAGCACCGCGGCACGCGCGGACTCGTCCGCGACCCGGCGTGCATCGATCTCGGAGGCAGCCGTGACATCAGTCGTCAGCGCCGTGAGGTCGGTGACCATCACGCCACCCGCCTTGGCGGCACCTGCGTCGCGGATGTCGAGGAACGCCTGCCGGTCGTCCGCCAGGGCGGCGGTCATGAGGTCTCCGTCGACGACCGTCCGGTAGTCCGCCAGCGAGGCCGCGAAGGTGTCCCAGCTCGCGGGCAGGGCGCCGTACGCCTCGGTGTACGTCGCCGCGAACGCGTCCGACGCGGTCTGGTACGTCGTGTAGGCCTTCGCGAGGCTGTCGGCCTGTCGCTGCTTGCGGGCCGAGTCATACGTCCCGACCAGGGTCACGCCCATGCGGACGCCCCACAGCGCATCCTTCAGCGTGGCGAGGCTCGTCGTCACCGCCGCCTGATCCGTGGCCATCTCTGCGGTCGAGGACTTCATCGAGCTCATCGAGACTGTCGCGAAGGCGCCCAGCCCCGAGGAGAACACCACGAACACGACCAGGAGCCCGACGATCTTCGCGCGGACCGAGAACCGGCCCAGCATCGATGCGTGCTGGGTGCTCGGGACAGCTGCTGCACTCACGGCGAAAGCTCCTCTAGACGGTGGTGACGGTGGCGGCCTCCTCATCGGCGACGCGCGCCAGGATTGAGCAGGATCAGTAGGTGAAGGTCTCCACGCGGGTGCGGAGGTCGGCGGAGAGGCGGGCGAGCTCGGTCACCGAGTCGCCCATCTGACCCAGCACGTGCGCGGAGGCGTCCGCGGAGGTGGCGACCCCGGTGATGTTCGACGCGATCTCACTGGACCCCATCGCGGCCTCCTGCACCCCCCGAGACATCTCGTTCGTCGTGGCCGTCTGCTCCTCCACCGCACTGGCAATCGTCAGCTGGTAGTCGTTGATCGACGCGATGATCGCCGAGATCTGCCCGATCGCCGCCACCGCCCCCGCCGTGTCCACCTGGATCGCCTCCACCCGCCGCGCGATGTCCTCCGTCGCCCGCGCCGTCTCCGACGCCAGCTCCTTGACCTCCCCCGCCACCACCGCGAACCCCTTCCCGGCCTCCCCCGCCCGCGCCGCCTCGATCGTCGCGTTCAACGCCAACAAGTTCGTCTGCGCCGCGATCCCCGTGATCACCTTCACCACGTTCCCGATCTCCTGAGACGACGTCCCCAGCTTCATCACCGTCACATTCGTCGCCGCCGCCACCCCCGTCGCCTGATTCGCGACCTTCGCCGCCTCATTCGCGTTCTGCGCGATCTCCCGGATCGACGCACCCATCTGCTCCGCCCCCGCCGCCACCGTCTGCACATTCCGGCTCACCTGCTCCGCCGCAGCCGCCACCACCCCCGCCTGCACACTCGTCTCCGCCGACCCCGCCGACACCTGCGCCGACGACGCCGAGAGCTGCTCGGCTGCCGCAGCGACCGTCCCGGCCGTCTCGATGACGCCCGACATCGTCGACCGCAGCGACGTCTGCGCGGTCGAGAGCGAGCGCGCCATCTGGCCCAGCTCGTCGCCGCTCTGGACGTCGGTCGGCACCGTCAGGTCGCCACCGGCCATCGCGTCGAGCGTCGTGCTGACCGCCCGCAGCCCGCTGGTGATCCGGCGGGTCACCGTGCTGGCGAGTGCGCTCGCTGCGACGGTCCCGATGACGAACGCGATCGCGAGAGCCATGACCGTGCTCCGGATCTCCCCGGATGCCCGGTCCATGACGGCCTGCACCTTGAACTGGATCTGGCCGTCCGCAAGGCTGAGCGCCCGACCGGTGTTGTCCGGGTCGCCCGCGACGGAGGCGTTCAGGGCTGCCGAGAGCCCGGCCACGTCACCCGCGGCGACGAGTGGTGCGAGCGTCGCGTCCCGGTAGGCGATCCACGCGTCCCAGCGCGTCACGAAGTCCGACCACTGCTGGGTCTTCGACTCCGGGTAGGACGAGACCTGCTCGATCATCCGCGCCGCGGTCCGGTCGTTCCACTGCGCCGAGGTGAGCAGCTGCTCGCGGGTGCTGGCATCCGTTGCCTCCACGGCCCGGTGCACCAGCAGGTGGCTCTGCGTCTGCACGGCCCGCAGCTTGGCCATCGAGCCCTGCAGCTCACCGGTCAACGTGCGCACGGTCTCGAGGTTCTGCCCGGCACGGAGCAGCGCGATCGCACCGACCCCGCCGACGAGGCCGAACACCACGCCCAGGAGCGCCAGCGACGCGCCGATCTTGACCGCGACCGGGCGGTCCCAGAACCATGCGGCCCGGCTCGGTCGGAGCTGGGGGGCCATCTCGGTGCTCACGTTCGTCTCCATCGTCCGGGGGCTCATCCGAGCTCCTGCTGGGTGTAGTAGCCGCTGCCGACGAGGACGTCGGCGTAGTTGGCCTTCGTCACGACCTGCGGCTTCAGCAGGTACGACGGCACGACCTTCACGCCGTTGTCGTACGACGCGTTGTCGTTCGTCTCGGGCTCCTCGCCCTTGAGCAGGGACTCCACCATCGACACCGCGACCTCGGCGAGCTGGCGCGTGTCCTTGTAGATCGTCGAGTGCTGCTCGCCCGCGATCAGGGCCTTGACCGCGGGGATGTCGGCGTCCTGCCCGGTCACGACCGGCCACGGCTTGTCGGCCGTGCCGTAGCCGTGGCTGCGCAGCACCTCGAGCACGGGCACGGAGATGATGTCGGCCGGCGCGAGGACGGCGTCGACGCGCTTGTTCGCGTAGACCGTGTCGAGGATCGGACCGAGTCGCTGCGCGGCGGTGTCGCCGTTCCACTTCGGGGTCGCGATGGTCGCGAAGTCGGTCTGTCCCGAGCCCACGACGAGCACCCCGGCGTCGAGGTAGGGCTGGAGGACCTTCATGGCGCCCTGGAAGAACACCGTCGCGTTGTTGTCGTCCGGCGACCCCGCGATCAGCTCGATCAAGAAAGGACCGGTGACGTGCGTGTCGGCACCCTTGGCGTCGAGGACACCGAGGCCCTCGAGCAGAGAGTCGGCCTGCTGGGCGCCGACCAGCGCGTTGTCGAACGTCGCGTAGTACGCGATGTCGGGGGTGTCGCGGATCAGCCGGTCGTAGGAGACCACCGGGATGTTGGCGGCGGCCGCCTTCGCGAGGACGTCCTTCAGGGCCGTCCCGTCGATCGCACCGACGACCAGCGCACCTGCGCCCTCGTCGATCATCGCCTGGATCTGGGCGACCTGGGTCGGCACGTCGTCCTCGGCGTACTTCAGGTCGACCGTGCGGCCGAGGGCCCGGAGCTGGGCAGCGACGTTCTTGCCGTCGTTGACCCAACGGTCCGACGTCGTCGTCGGCATCGCGACGCCGACGATCTGCTTCGTCGCGGTGGCGCCCGAGGCGCACCCCGCCAGGGCGGCCGCGGCCACCAGCAACGCCGCAGCAGCGGCACCGATCCGTGCGCGTCTCATGTGTCGGCCTTCGTGTCGGGACCCGGCCTGCGCGCAGCGGGACAGCGCAGAGCGATGAGGGGTCGGGGTGCTTCCACCTCTCCGATCGGCAGCGCGCCCGGGGTTTGAACCCTTACCGGCAAGCGAGAACCCGGGGAGCGGCGAGGCTCCCCGGGTTCTCGGGACGTGCTGAGGGCGTGCTGCGAGGTGCTCAGTACGTGAACGCCGCGACCTTCGCACGCAGGTCGGCGGAGAGCTGGGCGAGCTCGGCGACGGCGTCGCCCATCTGCCCCAGCACGTGCGCGGACGCGTCCGCGGACGTGGCGACGCCGGTGATGTTCGACGCGATCTCACTGGACCCCATCGCCGCCTCCTGCACCCCCCGAGACATCTCGTTCGTCGTGGCCGTCTGCTCCTCCACCGCACTGGCAATCGTCAGCTGGTAGTCGTTGATCGACGCGATGATCGCCGAGATCTGCCCGATCGCCGCCACCGCCCCCGCCGTGTCCACCTGGATCGCCTCCACCCGCCGCGCGATGTCCTCCGTCGCCCGCGCCGTCTCCGACGCCAGCTCCTTGACCTCCCCCGCCACCACCGCGAACCCCTTCCCGGCCTCCCCCGCCCGCGCCGCCTCGATCGTCGCGTTCAACGCCAACAAGTTCGTCTGCGCCGCGATCCCCGTGATCACCTTCACCACGTTCCCGATCTCCTGCGACGACGTCCCCAGCTTCAGCACCGTCACATTCGTCGCCGCCGCCACCCCCGTCGCCTGATTCGCGACCTTCGCCGCCTCATTCGCGTTCTGCGCGATCTCCCGGATCGACGCACCCATCTGCTCCGCCCCCGCCGCCACCGTCTGCACATTCCGGCTCACCTGCTCCGCAGCAGCCGCCACCACCCCCGCCTGCACACTCGTCTCCGCCGACCCCGCCGACACCTGCGAGCTCGCCGCGGACATCTCCTCGGCGGCAGCCGCCACGGCCTCGGCCGTCCCGACGACCTGGGCGAGGGTCGAGCGGACCGACGTCTGCGCCTTCTCGAGCGAACGGGCCATCTGGCCGATCTCGTCCTGCGTCGTGACGTCGGCAGCCAGCGTGAAGTCGCCGTCGGCCATCGCCTCCAGCGAGCGCTGCACCGCCCCGACCCCGCGCCGGATCGACGACGAGATCCGGAACCCGAGCAGGAGGACAAGGAGGAGTGCGACCGCGAGGCTCACGACAAGGATCACGACGGCCAGGCCGGCGCGGTCATGGGCGTCGCTGGCCGTCGAGTTGAAGTAGGCGGTCGTCGTCGTCTCGACGTTGTCGAGGTTCGCGACGTAGACGTCGATGAGCGGCTGGCTCGACTTGGCCATCAGCTGCTCGTAGTACGCACCGTCACCCGCGATGCCCGCAGGGACGAGCTGGGCGTCGCGGAACTTCAGCCACTTCGTGTAGTTGGCCCGGAAGTCCTTCCAGTCCTGGGTCACCGCGGCGCCGCCCATCGCGGACTCGTACGCCTGCGCCGCTGCCTCGAGCTCGGCGTCGTTGTCCTTCTGCTTCCCGACCCAGGTGTCCTTCGCCTCGGTGGTCTGCACCGCGGCGATCTGGGCGGCGATCATCCGCGCCTTCAGCTGGTCCTGGTGGACGGTGCCGCGGTTGTGGACGAGCTGCTCCTGGATCACCGACAGGCTCTCGGTCTGGGCCGCGAGCGCACGCAGCTCCGTGACCGCGTAGGCGCCGGACGCGATCGCGACGACGGCCAGCAGGAGGATGACCCCGATGATCTTCGTGCCGACCTTGAGGTTGGCGAGGGCCGAGCCTGTGCGCCGCGCGGCCGAGGGGCCGTCGGCGGGCGCCGGGCGCCCGGCCGTCGGGCGCACGGGCCGCACTGCCAACTCCGGCGCACGCCCCCGGGCGTCGGACGCGGTCGTGGGCAGGATCACGGTGGCAGTCATGGGCTTTCTCCCGGTTCGGTGCGGCGCTGCACACCCGCCAGGGTCGGTGGCGGGGTCGAGCTGAGGAGCGGAGGTCAGGCCGCGACGGCCTGGTCGACGTCGAGGATGAGCAGGAGCGACGAGTCGAGCTTGTAGGCGCCGGTGATGAGCCGGCGCAGCCCGACGTCGAGCGTGTCGGGCGGCACCTCGAACCGCTCCGGGCCGACCTCGACGACGTCGCCGATCTCGTCGACCAGGAGGCTCACAGGCTCCCCGTCGACCTGGACGACGACCATCATCGGCTCGGCGTCCGCCTCGAGCGGCGGCACCCCGAGGCGCGGGCGCAGGTCGATCGTCAGGACGACCTGGCCGCGCAGGTTCACCAGGCCGGCCACGTCGACCGGGGCGAGCGGGACCCGGGTGCGGGTGTGCGCGCGGAGCGCCTCCTGGACGCGCGTCACGTCCACCCCGTACAGGGCGCCGCCGAGCGTAAAGGTCACGTACTGGGTCATCGCACTGCTCCCACGAGGTCGTAGCGGCTGACGGGACCGGCGGAACCGGTGTCCGGGACGGCCGCCGAGGCGTCTGCTCGCACGTCGTAGAACGCCGGGTCTGCGGCGAGGACCGCTCCGCGGACGTCGAGCAGCTCGGTCACGTGCCCGTCGATGACCGTCGAGCCCACCAGGCCCGCGTCCTCGATGTCGGAGTGCTGCGAGCCGTCGTCGTCCACGATGTCGAGGATCTCGGCGACGACGAAGGCCACGCTGCGACCGGCCTCGAGGTACACGACGAGCAGCAGCTCGTCGCTCTGGTCCGCCATGGACCCGTACCCGCCGAGCAGGCGGTCGAGCCGGATGAGCGGAAGGATCGTGCCGCGGTACTGCACCACCTCACGACCGCCGACGAGCTCGACCTCGGAGAGTCGGACGTGCTCGAGCCGCGCGACCGAGGCGAGCGGCATGGCGACCCTGCGGTCGCCGCCGATGCCGACGACGAGCACCTGCTCGAGCGCAACGGTCTTGGTGACCTCGGCGGCGGCGCGGGCACGGCGCAGGTCGACGTCGCTCGTGAGCGCACGCCGCGAGATCGTCTGCACGTCGAGGATGAGCGCGACCCGACCGTCCCCGAGCACCGTGGCGCCCGCGTACACCCCGAGGGTCTTCAGTCGCGACGACAGCGGCTTGACGACGATCTCCTCGGTGTTGAGGACACGGTCGACGAGCAGGCCGAAGCGCTGCTGGTCCGCCTGCACGACGGCGATGACCTGGTTGCCCGATCGCGCCGGGCCGCCGGCGACGGCCGCCGCCCCGAACGGTCCGTCGACCCGCAGCACCGCCGCGAGCGACACGAGCGGGAGCAGCTCGCCGCGGAGCCGGTAGACGGGCGCGGCCTGCACGTACTCGATCGCGGAGTCGGTGCGCTGCGCGTCGAGCGCGACGAGCTCGAGCAGGTTGACCTGCGGCACCGCGTACAGGTCGCCCGCGCACTCGACGGTCAGGGCGGGCATGATCGCGAGCGTCAGCGGGATGCGCAGCCGCCAGGCCGTACCCTGGCCGACGGCCGTCTCGACGTCGACGGTCCCGCCGATCGCCTCGATCTTGGTCCGGACGACGTCCATCCCGACACCGCGGCCCGACACGTTGGTGACCGTGTCGGCGAGCGAGAAGCCGGGCAGGAACAGCAGCTGGACGATCTCCGACGGGCCCATCGCGGCGAGCTCGTCGGCGGTGCGCAGGCCCCGCTGCAGGGCCTTGGCCGCGACCTTCTCGTCGTCGATCCCGCGGCCGTCGTCAGCCACCTCGACGACGACCTGGCCACCCTCGTGGAACGCGCGGAGCGTGAGCACGCCCTTGGCGGGCTTGCCAGCCGCGACGCGCTCGGCGGGCGGCTCGATGCCGTGGTCGACGGCGTTGCGCACGAGGTGGGTCAGCGGGTCCTTCACGGCCTCGAGCAGACCGCGGTCGAGCTCGGTGTCGCCGCCGATCATCTCGAGGGCGACCTCACGCTCGCACTGGGCCGACAGGTCGCGCACGACGCGCGGCATCTTCGACCAGACGTGGTCGATGGGCTGCATGCGGGTCTTCATGACCCCCTCCTGCAGCTCACCGGCGATGAGGTTCAGGCGCTGCGCGCTGCGCGAGAGCTCGACGTCGTCGGCCCCGGAGGCGAGCAGGCTGATCTGGTTGCGCGCGAGGACGAGCTCGCCGACCTGACGCATGAGTGCGTCCAGCAGGCCGACGTCGACGCGGATCGAGGAGTCGGCGCTCGTGCGGGGGGCCGCGGCCTCCTCGGGTGCGGCGGCGGCTGCCGGGGCGGGAGCGGCGGCTGGTTCGGAAGCCCGCGGAGACGGCACCACGGCAGCAGCGCTCTGCACCTTCGTGGCGGAGGCCGCCTTCGGCGCGACTGGTTCAGGCACGGGTTCGACCTCGGGCTCGTCGTCGAGCTCGGGCTCGGCGGCGTCGACGGGCTCAGCAGAGACCTCGGTCGCGACCGGCGCGGGCGTGGTGGATGGGGTGGCCGACCGCTGGGCCGGGACCTCGGCAACGGGTGCCGGCGTGACTGCGGGTTCGACGGCGACCTCGCCGGGCACCTGCTCCTGCACCCGGACGATCGCCGCCATGACCTCGTCGACGACGACCTCGCCCTCGGTGCCGTCGAGGTCGATCGCCGCGAGGATGTCGCGCACGATGTCGACGAGGCGCAGCAGCACGTCGGTCGTCGACTGGTCCATCGAGCGACGCCCGTCGCGCAGGTCGACCAGCAGGCTCTCACCCACGTGCGTCACCTGCTCGAGGCGCGAGAACGCGAGGAAGCCGCTCGTGCCCTTGATCGTGTGGATCGTCCTGAAGATGCTGCTCAGCAGCTCGCGCGACCCGGGGGTGCTCTCGAGCGCGACCAGGTCCTGGTCGAGCTGGTCGAGGTTCTCGTGACTCTCGACCAAGAACTCGCGGACGATCTCGTCCATGTCCTCCACGCGTGCCTCCCAGGGCCCGCGCCGGCGGTCCCGGGGCGAGCACTCAGCCGATCGGCGGCTGGGTCTCCCGCGTGAGGGATTCGGGGGGCTGAGGAGTCGACGGGATCAGGCTCCGCAGCTGGGCGACCGCGTCGTCGTCGACCGCGCTCGCTGCGACGTTGGCCGCCCGGACGGCCTCGAGGACCTCGGCGCGGTGCACCCGCACCTCGCGGGGGGCGTCGATCCCCAGGCGCACACCGTCGCCGCGCACCTCGATGACGGTGACGACGATGTCGTCGCCGATCATGAGGCGTTCGCCCACTCGACGGCTCAGGACCAGCATTCCCCGACCCTACCCGTCGATCCGGGCGACGACGTGACCCGGCGCGGGACGCGCAGGTCAGTCCCAGCGGACGCCAGGCTGCAGGTGCTGGCTCAGCGCGGCGGCCCAGGCGACGCCCGTGGCCGGGATCCCGTCGAACCAGGCGACCGGGACGCCGAGGTCGAGAACCGTGCCCGGCTGCGTGGTCTCGAACAGGCCGCGGACCGCGAGCGCGTCGACCCGACGCCGCTCCCCCACCTCGGTCAGCCAGCGTGCGCAGTCGCGCGTCTTGGTGCGTGCATCGACGACCCCCCACACCTGGTCCGGGTCGAGCGCTGCGAGCAGCTCGGCCGCCACGGCCCGGTCCCGCGGGTCGGGACCGACCGCGAGGGCCACGACCCGGATCTGGCCGCCGTCGGGCATGACCCGCCAGCGGGCCGCGGCCGCGGTGTCGGTGAGGCGCCGGACCCGTCCGGTGGACGGCTCCCCCTCCCCCGCGACCACGAGCGACGTCGGGGCCAGGCGCAGGCGCTCCACGACCTGGGCGCCGACCGCCGCGGCCTCCCGACCCGCACCGACGACCACCACGACGGAACCCGGGGTCCGCGGCAGGTCGGGCGCCGCCGGAACGTTCGCGAGCAGCACCGACAACGGGGCGGCCTCGGCGATGCCTGCGAGCATCCGCTCCGGCACCCCGAGGTCGAGGAGCGCGGACCGGGTCGTGCCCGCCGGCGCTGCGACCGGCACCTCGACCTGCACGGGGACCATCGGCTCGAACACCCTCGCCGGCGGGGCCGGGACCTCGACGTCGGCGGTCAGACCTTGGGCGCCCGTCATGGCACGGACCTGCTCGAGGACGGACGCGAACGCGTCAGCGCCCGTCGAGACGAGAGGTGAGCCGGCGTCGGGGCCGGGCGTCGAACCCGCGGCGCCGATCTGGTGGCGCGCCTCGGCGGCCTCCACGGCCGCGAGCAGCGCATCGATCCCGACGGGCCCCGCGGCGGCGGGCACGGGGAGGCGCGTCGCCCGGGGCCGCGCGAGGGGTTCATCCGGCACGTCGACCGTCAGCTCGTAGCGCTCCCGGGCGAAGAAGCCCACGAGCCCGCCCGACCGCACGCGGTCGGCCCGGATGATGCGCGCCGTGGGACCGAACTCGGCCCGCACGTGGACCATGAGCTCGGCGAGGTCGCCACCCTCAAGCAGCAATCGCGTGGACACCCGTCACCACCCCCACGGACTCGATCTGGACGCCGCCACCGGTGACCTCGCCGTACGACAGCACCGCCGTGCGCGGCAGCGCCATCGCCACGAGCCGGTGCAGCGCGGGACGCAGCGCCGGTGCGCACACGAGCACGACGGGCTGCCCCGACGCCTCGCCCCGGCTCACGGAGGCACGCAGCTGGTCGAGGACCGCGTCGAGCCGCACCGGGTCGACGAGCAGCTGGGTGCCGGTCTCGGTGGGACGCAGCTGCTCGACGAACGACTGCTCGAGCGTCGGGTCGAGCGTGACGACCCGCAGCGTCCCGTCGTGCGCGTACTGCGCGGTCAGGGCGGGGCCGAGCGCCATCCGGGCGGCCTCGACGAGCCGCTCGGGCTCGGTGCTGACCTTGGCGCGCAGCGTGAGGGCCTCGTAGATCCGCGAGAGGTCCCGGATCGCGACCTCCTCGGCGAGCAGGCCCTGCAGCACGCGCTGTACCTCGCCGAGCGTGAGGAGACCCGGGATGAGCTCGTCGACGACCGACGGGTTGACCTGCTTGACGCCCTCGGTCAGGACCCGCACGTCCTCCCGGCCCAGGAGCCGGGGAGCGTTCTGCGCGATGATCGACCCGAGGTGCGTGATGAGCACCGAGACCCGGTCGACAACCGTCGCACCCGCAAGCTCCGCGGCGTGCCGCAGCTCGGCGGGCACCCACTTGCCCGGCAGGCCGAACACCGGCTCGACGACGGCCTGGCCCGGCAGGTTCGCGAGGTCGTCGCCGAGCGCGAGCAGCCGGCCGGCCGGGGCCTCGCCGCGCCCGACCTCGACGCCGGCGATCCGCACGACGTACGTGGACCGGGGCAGGTCGACCGAGTCACGGGTCCGCACGGGCGGCACGACGATCCCCAGGTCCATCGCGACCTTGCGGCGCAGCGCGCGCACGCGGACGAGCAGGTCCTGCTCGGGCCCCGAGCCGACGAGGTCGACCAGGTCGGGCGCCAGGAGGATCTCGAGGGTGTGCACCCTCATCTGCTCGATGAGCTGCTCGGGGCTGTCCGGGGACGGCGCGGCGGTCTCCGCGACGCTCCTCGACTCGACCTCGAGCGCGTCGCGCGCGTCGGACGACTTGATGCGCTGCGCGACGATCAGCAGCCCGCCGCCGACCAGGATGAACGGTAGCTTCGGCATGCCCGGCAGGAGCGCGAGGGCGATCGCCCCGATGCCCGAGATGATCAGCGCCGACCGGCTCTGCAGGAGCTGCTTGGCCGCCGCGGTGCCCATGTCGCCCTCGGCCGACGCGCGCGTGACGACGATGCCGGTCGACACCGAGAGCAGGAGGGCCGGGATCTGGGTGACGAGACCGTCGCCGATGGTCAGGAGGCTGAAGCGCTGGAGGGCGTCCCCGGCGCTCATGCCCATCTGCACCATCCCGATGACGAACCCGCCGATGAGGTTGATGACGGTGATGATGATGCCCGCGACGGCGTCGCCCTTGACGAACTTCGACCCGCCGTCCATCGCGCCGTAGAAGTCGGCCTCGGCGGCGACGTCGGCGCGGCGCTGCCGGGCCTGGTCGTCGTCGATGAGGCCCGAGTTGAGGTCGGCGTCGATGGCCATCTGCTTGCCGGGCATCGCGTCGAGGGTGAACCGCGCACCGACCTCGGCGACGCGCCCGGCACCGTTCGTGATCACGACGAACTGGATGACCACCAGGATCATGAAGATCACGAGCCCGATGACGAGCGAGCCGCCGACGACGAAGTGGCCGAACGCGTCGATGACCTGACCCGCGTACCCGTCGCGCAGCACGAGCCGCGTGCTGGCCACGTTGAGCCCGAGCCGGAACAGCGTGAAGACGAGGATCAGCGACGGGAACACCGAGAAGTCGAGCGGGCGCCTGACGTACATGCTGGTCAGCAGGATGACGAGCGACGCGGTGATGTTGAGCGCGATGAGCACGTCGAGCAGTGCCGCGGGCAGCGGCACGACGAGCAGCAGGACGATCCCCACGACTCCGACGGGCACAGCGAACTGCGCGACTGACCGGTTCTTCACGACGGGACCTTCCTGGTACGGACAGGGGTTCTGCGGCGGCGGACGTCGGGGTCGCTGGCCTCCGGAGGGAGCTCGGTCGGACCGGTCGGCAGGCGGTGCTGGCCGAGCGCCGAACCGCGCCGGCGCAGGGCCATGACGAACGCCAAGATCCGGGCCACCGCGGTGTACAGGTACTGCGGGACCTCGTCGCCCAGGTCGCACGCGCTGTTCAGCGCCCGGGCGAGCGGGACGTCCTCGACCATCGGGACGCGCTTCTCGGCGGCCTCGAGCCGGATGCGGGCCGCGACGGCGCCCGACCCCTTCGCGACGACCCGCGGCGCGCCGGTGCCCGGCTCGTAGCGCAGCGCCACGGCGACGTGGGTCGGGTTGACGAGGACGACGTCGGCGGTCGCGACGGCGGCCATCATGCGGTTGCGGCTCATCGCCATCTGCTTGGAACGGATCGCGCCCTTGAGCATCGGGTCTCCCTCGGAGCGCTTGTTCTCGTCCTTGACCTCGCGCAGCGTCATGCGGGTCCGCTTGCGGTTGCGACGCAGCACGACGACGACGTCGAGGATCCCGAGACCGATGCCCGCAGCGATGCCCGTCCGCAGGAGGGACGTCGTCCCGCCGGCGGCGGCACCGAGCAGCTGCGCCAACGACAGCCGGCCCGTGCTCGCGAGCAGCGGCACGAGCGCCTGCACGCCCGAGTAGAGGACCAGGCCGACGACGGCGGACTTGATCACCGTCTTGGCGCCCTGCCACCACGTCTGGCCCGTGAACAGCTGCTTGATGCCGGGGAAGATCGCGAGCTGCTTGCCGTGGAACTTGATCTTGCGCGGGTACACGCCGCCCTGAGCCGCGGCCACGACGATCGTGACGACGACCACGAGCGCGAACATCGGGGTGAGCGTGCCGAGCAGGGATCCCAGGCCGTCGTCGAGCGCCCCCACGGCCACCTCAGCGCTCGGCTCGGCCGCCACGTCGCGCACCGCCATGAGCTGGTGGGTCGCGGCGGTCTGCGCTGCCGCAAGGACCGCTGGGATGGCGATGGCCGCCGCGGCGAGCCCGACCCAGGCCGACAGGTCCTGCGAGCGCTGGAGCTCCCCCTTGCTGCGGACGTCCTTCATCCGCTGCGGGGTCGCCTTCTCGGTCCGGTCCTGACCGTCGCTGCTCAACCCGTCACCCCCATGACCGTGCTGACCGCCTTGGTGACGAGGCCGTCGACGACGTGCGGCATCGCGAGGTAGACGACCGCCGCGAACGACAGGGTCATCCAGATCTTCAGCGGGAACCCGAGCGCGAACGCGTTGAGGGCCGGAGCCACGCGGGTCAGCAGCCCGAGGCCGACGTCGGTCAGGAAGAGGACGATCACGAGCGGCCCGGCGATCTGGAGGGCCGCGATGAACATCTGGCTCACACCGGTCGCCGCCGCGTGCGCGAGGACGCTCAGGTCGAGCGACGCCCCGAGCGGCAGCGCGTCGAACGTGCGGATCAGGCCGGCGATGACGAGCTGGTAGCCGTTCGTCGCGAACAGCAGCACGACCGCGGTCAGCTGGTAGAGACGCTGGAACTGCGCGCCGCTCGTCATGTTCATCGGGTCGAACGCGGCCGCCATCTGGAACCCGCCGAACAGGTCGATCAACGTGCCCGCCGACTGCACCGCGGCGAACACCATCGCCACGAGGAACCCGAGGCCGGCACCGACGACGACCTGGAGCACGAGCGCCCCGACGTACGCCGCGGTGCCCGTCGTCGCGACCGCGCGCGAGGGGTCACCGGCGAGCAGCCGCGGCGTGACCGCGAGCGCGAGGCCGATCGACAGCATCGCGAGGACCCGGCGGGGCACCGCACGGTGCGAGAACGGCGGCGCGATGACGAGGAACGCGACGATCCGCACCCCGGCGAGCATCGCCGTCTCCACCGAGCCCAGCGGCAGGGTCATCGCCAACGGCTGCACGGCGCTCAGCCACCCAGGAGCGACGGGATGCGCGCGAAGAGCTCGTTCGTGAACGACACGAGCTCGGAGATCATCCAGTGCCCCGACACGAGCAGCGCGACCGCGGCGGCGATCGCCTTGGGCACGAAGCTGAGCGTGACCTCCTGGATCTGCGTGACGGACTGCAGGAGCGAGACGATGAAGCCGACGACGAGCGCCGTCACGAGCACGGGCGCCGAGAGCTTGGCGGCGAGGATCAGGGACGAGAGCCCGATGTCGAGGACCGCGTTGGTGTCCACGCTCAGCCACCTCCCGCGTAGGAGCCGACGAGCGCCGTGATGACCAGGCCCCAGCCGTCGACGAGCACGAACAGCAGCAGCTTGAACGGCAGCGACACCATGACGGGCGGGAGCATCATCATGCCCATCGACATCAGGGACGCCGACACCACGAGGTCGATCACGAGGAACGGCACGAAGATGACGAACCCGATGATGAACGCGGCCCGCAGCTCGGAGAGCATGAACGCCGGGATGAGCGTGAGCATCGGGACCGACGCCGGGTCCTCCGGGTTCGGCTGGTCGGCGGCACGCGTCACGAGGGCCAGGTCCTGCTCACGCGTGTGCTCGAGCATGAAGTCGCGCAGCGGAGCCGACCCGGTCTCGATCGCCTGGCTGAACGTCAGGTCGCCCTTGAGGTAGGGCTGCACGCCCGCGTCGTTCACGTCGGTGAGCACGGGCGCCATGACGAAGAGGCTGAGGAACAGCGCGAGCCCGGCGATGACCTGGTTCGGCGGGATGCCCTGCAGCCCGAGGGCGTTCCGGGTCAGGGAGAGCACGATGAAGATCTTCGTGAAGCTCGTCATCATGAGCAGGAGCGACGGGGCGACCGACAGCAGCGTGATCCCGAGCAGCACGACGATCGAGCTGCTCGGGGTGCCGTCGACGCCGTTGATCGACACCGACACCGAGCTGCCCGGCGTCGCGGGGGCGGCAGGGTCGGCGGGGGTCGCCGGGGCGGTCGGTCCCGCGGGCGCGGCGGGCTGGGCTGCGGCGGGCTGCGCTGCGGCGGGTCGGGCGACCGCGGCGACGGCGGCTGTGCCGGCGGGGGCGGCGGCGGGGGCGGCGGCGTGCGAGGTGACCGCGCCGACGACCAGCATGAGCAGCGCGAGCGCGACCACGACCGCTGCCGACCGGGCGGCCCGCAGCGCCCGGGTCGAGGCAGCGGCGGCCGTCACCGGCGCACCGTGCGGTCCTGCAGGGTCGTCAGCGCGCGGCGCCACGTGTTGAGCGACAGGATCGAGCCGTCCAGCGCGCCGCGTGCGACGGGGACGCCGTCGGCTGCGGGCCGCGGCGCGGGGACGGCGGAGGTGTCGAGGGCGGTTGGGGCGTGGGCCTCGGAGACCGCCGGAGCCTCGGCGTCGACACGGGCCTGCGCGAGCAGCGCGTCGATGTCGAGCGCCGGGCGCGCGGACGGCTGGCCGCTGAGCAGCGACTCGGGCGCGACCCGCGCCGCCGGGAGACCGGCCGGCGCGGCGGCAGCAGAACGGGCAGCGACGGGCAGCGGCCCCGGCTCGATGACGGGTGAGAGCTCAGTGAGCATCGTGACCTGCTGCTCGCCGTAGCCGAGCAGGAGCCGACGGTTCCCGATGGCCACGACCGCGACGCCGGCGTGGCGGCCGAGCGCCTGGCGGCCGACGACGCGCATGGTCGGGCCTGCAGGCGTCCGACGCGCCTGGGTCCCCGACAGCCTGCGTCCCGCGAACCAGATGAGGCCCACGACGCACGCCAACGACAACGCGACGCGCAGCAGCAGCAGGAACCCGGAACCATCCATCGTCAGATGACGCCTTGCTCGCCGGCGACGATCTCGGTGATGCGGATCCCGTAGTCCTCGTCGACCACGACGACCTCGCCGCGGGCGATCAGACGACCGTTGACCATGACGTCCGCGGGCGCACCGGCGGCGCGGTCGAGCTCGAGCACCGCACCGGGCGTGAGCTCGAGGACCTGCCGGACGGGCAGCCGCGCGCGGCCGAGCTCGACCGTGAGCGTCATCTCGACGTCGTAGAGCACGTGCAGGCTCTGCCGCTGGGCGGGGACGCCGGGGAAGCCGGCGGTGGCGGACGGCTCAGCCCGCATGCGCAGGGCGAACCAGGCCTGCGGGACGCCCTCGTGCTCGAGCGCGAACAGGTGCGCGTCGGCGGGGACGGCCGACCCGGCGGCCTCCGTGCGGGCCGCGTCGAGCACACCGGCGCCGAGCGTCTCGCACGCGGCCTCGAGAGCCGGGCGCAGCGCGTCGGAGAGCGGGAGCGGTGAGCCGGCGTCGGCCCCGGCCGCGAGCGCGCCCTGCACGGCACGCTCGGCGACGAGGACGACGTCCGCGCTGCGCGACCCGACGAACGACGCGAGGACCGCGATGTCGTCGAGAGCCGGGCCTTCGCCCGGGCGCGCTGCGACGGCGATCAGCGGGGTCGTCGACGGCAGCAGCCGCGCTGCCGCGGTGGCCGCTGCGAGCGCGGTGTCGGTCGACGTGGCGGTGGGGTTCATCTGGGGTTCTCCTCGACGGTGACGACCATGCAGGCGAGCCGGGAACCGTTGTTGCCGGCTGCGGCGTGGGCAAGCACAACTCCGTCGACGACGACGTCCAGCGGCTTCGTCGACGGGTGGTTCAGGGGCAGCACGTCCCCGACCGTGAGGCCGATGACCTCACGCGGGTGGACCGTGACGGGCGAGAAGCGGACCGAGACCTCGACCGGGACGCGCTGGACGGCGGCCTCGAGGTCGATGAGCGCGGCCGCCTGGGTGCGACGCTCGTCGGCCGAGCGCGAGTCCGTCCCCTCGGCGCTGCGCAGCGCGGAGAGCAGGAGCTCGGCGGGCACCATGAAGGTCGCGGTGTCCTCGCGGTCACCCGAGCGGACCGTGAAGGAGGCCACGAGGACCGACTCCGACGCGCCGACGGCCTGCACGAACTGCGGGTTGTACTGGACGGTGCGGACCGTCACAGCGAGCGGGAGCAGGCCCGCGAACGCGTAGGTGAGGTCACCGAGCGCGGGGCGCAGCAGGTCCCGCATGAGGCTCAGCTCGATCTCGGTGAGCTCGCGGCCCTCGCGCTCGTCGCCGCGACCCGACCCGCCGAGCAGGTAGTCGATCCAGACCATCGCGGTCCCGACCGGGAACTGCATGACGGCGGTCTGGCGGGTCTCCTCGATCGTGCACAGCACCATCGCCGTGGTCGGCGGGAGCGAGCGCACGTACTCGTCGTAGGTGCGCAGCGTCAGCTCGTCCAGCGTCACCTGCGACATCACGCGCAGCCGCGCGGTCTGCTGGGTGCCCCACTGCCGGGCGAACGTCTCGAACGCCATCTCGAGGATCCGGGCGTGCTCGCGCACCATGGTCATCGGTCGGCGGAAGTCGTACGACTCGGGCTCCTGCGTGCGGGCGCGCCGCGGCGCGGGGCGCGCAGGCGCGTGCATCGACTCGTTGACCGTCACGCCCGTCTCTATCGGCGGGCTCCGCACAGGTATGAGGAACCTGGCTCAGGTCGTTCTTCTCCGACCTCGACCCCTCATGGGCCGACGTGCGGACGGAGCGGTGCGGCGCCCTCCATGGCGCCCCGACTTACCGGCAGGGCCGGTTCACTGCGTGACGAAGTTCGTCAGGTAGACGTCCATCACCTCGCCCTCGTACGCGTCGGACAGCTCGGTCACGAGCTGGGCCTTGAGCGCGTCACGCGTGGCCGGGTCGGAGACCTCGGCGACGGTGTGGCCCGAGTAGAGGGCGATCGCGAGGTCGAGCGCCTTGGCCGGGTCGGGGGCCTCGGCGACGTCCTTGGTGAGCTGCAGGCCCAGGCCGAGGCGCAGGTAGTGGCCGTCGGACAGGTTGACGCTCACGGGGTCGACCGTGAGGACGACGCCCGCCTCGGGCGCCGGCGGAGCGGCAGGCGCGGCGTCGCTCGCGGCCTTGCCGGGTCCCATGAGGAACCAGTAGGCCGCCGCACCGGCGAGCAGGACGACGACCGCGCCGGCGATGAGGACGATCTTCTTCTTCGACTTGCCCTTGCCCTTGCCCTTCTCGGGCTCCGCGGGCGCGGCCTTGATCGAGCCGACCCCGCCCGACGGGTTGCGGGCGCCGATCTTCTGGGTCGAGATCACACGTTGTTCGATGGGCATCTGACTATCCCTCCGTCGCCATCACTGCGGCGAGCAGGCTTCGGACCTGCTCGGGGGCACCACTGAGGACGACGAGGTCGACCCGGCGGTTCGCGACCATCGCGTCGGCGCTGTCCCCCTCGGCCAGCGGCCGCGAGTCGCCGAAGCCGACGGACATGATCCGTGTCGGGGGCAGGCCGTCAACCTCCACGAGGCGCCGGAGCACCTGCGTCGCCCGGTCCGCCGACAGCTCCCAGTTGGTCGCGTAGCGCCCCGAGACAGGGATCGTGTTGGCGTGCCCCTCGATCGAGATCTGCTCGCCGATCGACACGAGCGTCGGTCCGGCCACGTCGAGCACCCGCTCGGCCGTCGCGGTGAGCTTCGCGCTCGCGGGGCCGAAGAACACGTCGTCGGCGACGAGGCCCATCACCAGGCCCCGCTCCGTGATGCTGAACCGGACGGCACCCTCCAGCCCGTTCGCGGTCAGCAGCGCCGCGAGCTGGTCGCGCAGACCCTCCAGGTGCGCCGCCTCCGCCTGCGCGGCCGCGAGCACCGAGGGGTCGACGGCGTTCGGGTCCGTCGGCACCGGGGACGGCGCCGGCACCGGCTGCGCACCCTCGACGCCGAGCCCGGCGTCCGCGCTGACCATGCCCGCTGTCCCGGCCGCGACGGCCGTCGCGGGGACGATGCTCTGCCCGTCGAGCGTGCCCGAGCTGCCGTCCAGCACCGACGACGACGCGTTGTCGTGGAACCCCGCCGACAGCGAGTCGCGCAGCGCGACGTACTTGCTCTGGTCGACCTGGCTGATCGCGAACAGCACGATGAACAGGCACATGAGGACCGTGACCATGTCGACGTAGCTCAGCAGCCAGCGCTCGGAGTTCTCGTGCTCCTCCTCGTGACCCCCGCGGGAGCGACGACGCGTCCGCCCGCGCGCCTTAGCGCCCGCCGCCGAGGTCATGCCGCTTCCTTCACGGGCGCAGCGGGCGGCAGCATGCTGCGCAGCCGCTCACCGACGAGGCGCGGGTTCGCACCCGACTGGACCGCGAGAAGACCCTCGAGCGTGACCTCCATCTGCGAGCACTCCAGGTCGGAGATGCGGCGGATGCGCGAGGCGAGCGGGATCCACAGGACGTTGGCCGACAGGATGCCCCACAGGGTCGCCACGAACGCCGCCGCGATGGACTCACCCAGGGTGCCGGGGTCCGAGAGGTTCTTCAGGACGTGCACGAGCGAGATGACGGTGCCGATGATGCCGATCGTCGGCGCGTAGCCGCCCATGTCCATGAAGTACTTGGCGTGCGCGCGGTCCTGCGCGCGCTTCGTGGAGATCCGGTCCTCGAGGATCGTGCGCAGGTCGTCCGGGTCGGTGCCGTCGATCGCCGACTGCAGGCCGCTGCGCAGGAACGCGTCGTCGATGTCCTTGGCCGCGTCCTCGAGCGCGAGCAGCCCCTCGCGACGCGCGCGGTCAGCGAGGCCGACGACGGTCTCGACCGTCGAGGCCGGGTCGGGGGCCTTGCTGCGCAGCGCACGCGGGACAGCCGCGAACGCACCGGTGACGTCCTTCATCGTGTTGCCCGCGATGCCCACGCCGAGCGTCCCGATCCACACGAGGATGAGCGGCCCGGGGAGCAGCAGCGCCATCGGGGACGTGCCCTCGATGGACAGCGTGGCGAAGATCGCGCCCAGCGCGACCGCGAGACCGATCAGCCCTGCGGGGTCCATCAGCGGGTCCTGGGGTGCAGCTGGACCGGGGGTGCCAGCGGGGCGTCGTCGTCCTCGTCGTCATCCACGTCGCCGGGGACGTCACGGACGAGCTCGACGGACGGGGGCGCGAACAGCTGGATGTCGTGCGCACGGGCGAGGAGCTGGGACCGGTGCTCGTTGACGAGCTCGATCACCTCGCTCATCGACTCCTCGACGATGTACTTCGTGCCGTCGATGAGCGTGAGGATGGTGTCCGGTGCACTGTCGATGCGTTGGAGCAGGTCGGGGTTCACCCCGAACTGCGGCCCGTTGAGGCGCGTCACGACGATCACGGCATGTCCGTCCCTGGTACGACTTCAGGCCCTTCCGTGGGCCTTGTACCCATCAGATCGGCCGATGACCTGCGCTCGTGAGCATTCTTCGGCGACCAAGCGCGACTGTTTGCCCGCTTCGCGTCTGGGCCGGCCCAGACGCACGCCGGCCGCGACAGCCCGCGCGAGGTGCGTGGGCCGTCGCGGCCGACGAGGGCAGCGGGGTCGGGACGCCGTCAGGCGCCGGCGCAGTCAGCGCTTGAGGTTGACGAGCTCCTGGAGCAGCTCATCCGACGTCGTGATGACCCGCGAGTTCGCCTGGAAACCGCGCTGGGCGATGATCAGGTTGGTGAACTCGCTCGACAGGTCCACGTTCGACATCTCGAGCGCGCCGCCCGCGAGCCCGCCGCGACCGCCCGTGCCGGCCGCACCGACCTGCGCGTTGCCGGAGTTGACGGTCGTGCGGAACAGCGACCCGCCGGCCTTCTCGAGCCCGGCCGGGTTCGTGAACCTGCCGAGCGCGATGCGGCCGACGGTCTGCTTGAGACCGTTGCTGAACGAGCCCGTGATCGTGCCGTCGGCGCCGAGGGAGAACGCCTGCAGCGTGCCGGCGGAGTGGCCGTCCTGCGTCGACGCCGCGATGGTCTGGACGCCGGCGAAGCCTGTGACGGCGGCGATGTCGACTCGCACAGCACCGAGGAGGAAGCTGCCTGGATTGGCGGGGTCAGCGACCAGTGCCGAGGCCGCCGGGTCGAGCTTCCCGGTCGCCGGGTCGAACACCAGGCTGAAGGGGCCGGAATTCGCCGTTCCGTCGGTGGCAGAGAGCGACCACCCGGCGGCTGCCTTCGTGAACGTGAGCGAGATCTCCCGTTCGACGCCCGTGGAGTCGTAGGCCTTCTCGGCCCGCTCGATGACGGTCCCGATTCCGGCGTCGGACTGCAGGTTGCCCTCGTAGGTCGCCGACGTCGTCGCGACCGCACCCATGAGCGTGCCGGCGGGGACCCGGAGGTCCGTCAGCGGGCTGTTCGTGTCGATGACGCCGTTCACGGCCGCCCAGCCCTGCACGAGCGCACCCTCACCGGGCAGGACCATCTGACCGGTCGCGTCGAAATCGAAGCCGCCGGCCCGCGTGTAGAAGGAGTCGGCGCCCTTGCGGACCACGAAGAAGCCGTCGCCCTGGATCATCATGTCGGTGCTGCGGCCCGTGAGCTGCGAGGCGCCCTGCGTGAAGTTCGTGGTCACGCCGGCGACGCGCACCCCGAGACCGACC
The DNA here is from genome assembly GCF_003115775.1 of Cellulomonas sp. WB94. Classification (NCBI taxonomy): domain Bacteria; kingdom Bacillati; phylum Actinomycetota; class Actinomycetes; order Micrococcales; family Cellulomonadaceae; genus Cellulomonas; species Cellulomonas sp. WB94. The sequence continues at coordinate 2,068,301 of NZ_QEES01000002.1, read as the reverse complement.
TGGGCGGGGTTGGTGCCACCCGTACCGGCCTGGGCGCCGCTGGCGTTCTGGACGACCTGGCTCAGCGCGTCCTGGAACTGCGTCTGGGAGGACTTGAAGCCGGTCGTGTTGACGTTGGCGATGTTGTTGCCGGTCACGTCGAGCATGGTCTGGTGACTGCGCAGACCGCTGATGCCGGAGAAGAGCGAGCGGAGCATGGGAGTTCCCTTCGGTGGTGGACTGCGTCAGACGGTCGTGGACGTTGCGGGTGCAGCGGTCGCTGCGGGTGTCGCAAGAGCGAGATCGGTGACCGACGACACGGCGTCGAGCGCGACGACCTTGCCGTCGACGGTGACGGTGGGGACGGCCCCGGCGTAGGAGACGGCTGCCACCGCACCGGTGACGGTCGCCCCGGACGCGTCCGCGTAGGTGACCTGCTTGCCGACGAGCGACGCCGCGGCCATGCGCATCTGCAGCGCGAAGCTCTCCTGCGAGGTCTTGGTCAGCGCCGTCAGCTGCTCCATCGTGGACAGCTGCGTGGTCTGGGCCATGAGCTCCGAGCTGTCCATCGGCTTGCTCGGGTCCTGGTTGCGCAGCTGGGCGACGAGGAGCTTGAGAAACGCCTCCTTGTCGAGCGTGCCCGGGGTCGCCGAGGCGGTGGCTGTCGCGGTGCCCGTCGAGGCTGCCGCGGCCGCCGATCCCCAGGTGATGGGTGTGACGTCGATGCTCATGGGTGCTCCGTGATCAGACGAGGAGGTCGAGGACGCCGGGCCGAGCGGCCGAGCGGGTGGGGTCGGGTGCTGCTGCTGTCCGGTGCGCCGATCCAGCGGTGTCGGCGTCCCCGCGGGGCGAGCGACGACCCGTGCCTGCGCTGACGCCGTCGCCCTGCGCGCCCGCCGAGCCACGCCAGCCGTCGCCACCCGGCTGAGCGTCGCGGCCGAGGGACAGGTCCGCGTGCAGGCCCGAGCCCGCGAGGTCGCGGCGCAGGTCGGCGAGCGAGGTGCGCAGCGCCTCCCGCGACTGGTCGGTCGCACCGAGCAGCTCGATCCGGACCGCGTCGGGCGTGATGTGCGCGATGACCCGGACGGGACCGAAGTGCTCGGGGTCCACGGCGATGCTCATGACGTGCTCGCCATTGCCGAGGCCGCGCAGGGTCACGAGCCGGGCGCCGAGCTGCTCCGCGAGCGGAGCGGGCTGGGCGGCCGGCGCTGCGGCGGGCGCGCTCACCGTCGGGGCGGCGGTGGTGGCCGACGTCGCGGTGACTGCACCGGCCGCCATGACCTGCGCGCCGGGCGCCGACGTGTCGTCGCCGACCGGGGTCGCCGTCTTCACGGTCGCCGCGGCGGCCACGAGCGTGCCCGCCAGGGCGTCGATGCCGACGGTCGTGGTGGCTGCGGCGAGCGGCCCTGACGCCGCGGTCGCGTCCGTGGCGACGAGCCGCTCGGGAGCCACGGTTACGGCCTCGGGAACCGCCGGGGCCGACGCGGTGCCGCCCGTCGCGCGGACCTCGGAGCCGGGCGTCGCGGCTGGTGCTGCCGGAGCTGTCGGAGCTGTCGACGGTGCGAGCGCGCTCGCGGGAGAGGCCGCGACCGCCGTCGGTGCGGCGGCGACGGGGCCGGCGGGCAGGGTCACCCCGACGGCGGAGGCTGTGGCCGTCGTCCCGGCGACCGAGGTAGCCGCCGCGGTCGAGCCGTCGGCCGGGGTCGCCACGCCCGTGACGGGATCGGCCGATGCAGCGACCGTCGGGACAACGGGAGCAGCCGCGGCGACGAGCGCCGACATGAGCTGGTCGACGGGGACCTGCGCGGGGGTGTCGGTCGTCGCGGCTGCGGGCGTCGGCACAGCCGGCTCGCCGGCCCGGTTGACGTCGTCGGGCGTCTGCGGGGCGCGCTCCCCCGCCCGGTCCGGACGAGCCGCGTGGTCGGTGCGGTCCGGGCGAGCGCTGCGGTCCGGGCGAGCGGTGTGGTCGGCGCGGCCGGTCCGGTCGTGGCGATCCGCCTGGTCCGTGCGAGCGGGGCTGTCGGTGCGGTCGGAGCGGTCGGGCCGCGCGGTGCGGTCGTCGCGGCCACGCACCTCGCCCTGCAGCACGGCAGCGAAGTCCTGGCCGGTCGAGGCGCGCCCGGCCGACGTCGCGCGCGGCGCCGAGGCGGCGGTCGGGGCCTGCCCGATCGTCAGCGCGGTCATGAGGCCACCTGCGTCATCAGGTCGAGCGCGGTGCGCTGCGCGGAGGCCGACGCCAGTGCGGAGGCGAGCTCGGAGCTCGCACTGGTCATGGGGATCGTGGCCGCCGACGTCGCCTGCGGCAGGACCCGACGGATCGCCGTTGGCTCGGTGTAGACGTCGCGGACCGCGACGGACTTGCCGGGCTTGGGTGCGTCGATCATCTTGCCGTTCCCCTCGTAGATCGCGATGTGGGCGCCACCCTGGAACACGAGGAGGTCGCCGGGCAGTGCCTGGGCGAGCGACGGGACGGCAGTGCCGATCGTCATCTGGTCGCGGGCGACCCGCGGGAGACCGGTCACGCCGATGTCGGCCATGGACCGCACCACGAGCCCGGAGCAGTCGAGGCCGCCCTCGCTGAGCGTCTCGCCGCCCCACACGTACGGGACGCCGATGTACTTCTCGGCGGCGGCGACGAGCCCCTGACCGGTCGCGGTGCCGGTCGCGGAGACGACCGAGCCGGACGTCGCGGACGACGCCCCGGTCAGAGCGGTCAGCGAGGCCATCGACGAGGCGTCGACGCCCAGGGCCGCGAGCGCCGACGCGAACGACGACGCGCTCGACGTGCCGCCGGTTGCGAGCCCGCTCGTCGCGGTGGACGTCGTCGTGCCCCCCGCGACCGGCGCGGCGGCCGTCTCGGGGGCGACGAGCGTGCGCAGCTCGGTGATCCGCGCCTGCACGCCGGCGATCCCGGCCATGCCCGCCATCCCGCCGCTCATGACTGCACCGGGTCGGTCGCGTCGACGGATGCCGCACCCGGGGCTGCGACGGCCGCGGCCCGCGCGGCGAGCATCCGGGCGCCGACCTCGTCGAGCACCAGCTGCTCGGCGCGCTCGTCCTCGGCCCGCACCTGCGCGTCGTGACGCTCCTGGAGGCGTTCGAGGGCCTTGGTCTGCACGCGCGCGGCGGTCCAGGCGGCGTTGGCCACGACGACCTCCGCGTCGGCGGTCTGCACGTCGGACCGGCGCTCGGTGAGCAGGCTGCCGAGGGCTGCACGGCTCGCGGCGGCAGCGTGGAAGTGCAGCTCGTCGGACCGTCCCGGCAGGCTCGCGGAGCCGAGCATGACCTCGGTGGCGCTCCGTCGGGCCTCGGCCGCGGCCCGGAGGCGGGACGCCGCGGCGAGCTCGGCCGCGGCGCGGTCCTCGGCCATGCCCCGCAGGTGCAGGAGGCTCGCGAGGCGGAAGGGGCGGCTCATCGCAGGTCTCCCATCGCGTGCACGAGCATGCCGAGGCGCGCCCAGGAGTCGGCGAGCGGCGCGCGCTCGTCCATCTGCTGCTGCAGGAACGCGTCGATCTCGCGGGAGTGGGTGACGGCCGCGTCGACGAGGGGGTTGCTGCCCGCGACGTACGCGCCGACGTCGAGCAGGTCCTGCGCCTGCCGGCGGGCCGCCATGACCCGGCGGAGCTGGATGGTGAGGTCCCGCTGCTCGCGGCTGATGATGCGGGTCGCGGCCCGGGAGATCGAGCCGAGCGCGTCGACGCTCGGGAAGTGGCCGCTGACGGCGAGCTTGCGGTCGAGCACGACGTGGCCGTCGAGGATCGAGCGCGCGGCGTCGGCGATGGGCTCGTTCTGGTCGTCGCCGTCGACGAGCACGGTGTAGATGCCGGTCACGGAACCGCGGGCCCCGGTGCCGGCGCGCTCGAGCAGCTGGGCGAGGAGCGCGAACGTGCTCGGTGGGTAGCCGCGGGTCGCGGGCGGCTCGCCGACCGACAGCCCGATCTCCCGCTGAGCCATCGCGACGCGCGTGAGGGAGTCCATCATGAGGACGACGTCGGCGCCGCCGTCGCGCAGGTACTCCGCGATCCGGGTCGCGACGAACGCCGAGCGCAGGCGCACGAGCGGTGGCTCGTCGGACGTCGCGACGACGACGACGCTGCGGGCGAGTCCCTCAGGCCCGAGGTCGTCCTCGAGGAAGTCGCGCACCTCACGGCCGCGCTCCCCGACGAGCGCGATGACCGACACCTCGGCGTCCGTGCCACGCGCGACCATCGACAGCAGGCTCGACTTGCCGACGCCGGACCCGGCGAACAGGCCGATGCGCTGGCCACGGCCGACGCTCACGAGCGTGTCGAGGACCCGCACGCCGAGCTCGAGCGGCAGGTCGACGCGGGTGCGCTCGAGCGGGTGCGGCGCGTGGCCGGTGATGGGGACGTGCACGACGTCGCGCAGCGGGCCCTTGCCGTCGATCGGTCGGCCGAGACCGTCCAGCACGCGGCCGAGCAGCCCGGGGCCGACCGGCGCGGTCAGCGGGGTGCCGAGCGCGCGCACGGCCATGCCGCTGCGCAGCCCGTGCGTCGGACCGAGCGGCATGCAGCGCGCGGAGCCGCGGTCGGCCGCGACGACCTCCGCGAGGACCGGGGGTGTGCTGGGGAGGCCGCTGCTGATCTCGACGAGGTCCCCGACGGCGGACGACGTCCCGGCCACCTCGATGGTCAGCCCGACGATCCCGCGGACGGTGCCGACGAGCTCGGGGCGGGCGGCGTCGAGCGCGCGGCCCCAGGCGGTCGAGCGGTCGAGCGTCGCGGCGCTCATGCGCGTGGCCCGTGCTGGTGCGGCAGCGGAGACGGGCTGCCGTCGGTCCCGAGCAGGGCGACGCGGGCGCGGGCCAGCGCCGTGGTGATGCGCGCGTCGAGGTACCCGTCGGGGTGGCGACCGATGGCGTCGCCCGGCGCGAGGGCGGGGTCGGCGACGAGCTCGAGGCCGGCGACGTCCGGGACCCCACCGGCGGCGCGCAGCGCGTCGAGGTCACGAGGGCTCATGCGCACGGTCTGGACGCCGGGGACCTGCGGGTCGTCGAGGATCCGGGCCAGCGCGGCGCGGGCCGAGTGCTCACCGTCCGCGAGCTCGCATCCCAGCACGATCGTGGCCAGCTCGAACGCGGCCGCGTGCAGCGCCCTCTCGGCGTCGGCCAGCACGGGAGCGGTACGCGCAGCGGCGGCCGCCGTGGCACGGGCCAGCGCTGCGACGGCGGCGGCGTGCTCGACGGAACGCCGCTCCTCGGCCACCACCCGGAGCTCCTCGCCGTGCGCCGCCGTGGCGGTCGCAGCCCGGGCGGCCTCACGAGCACCGCCGGCGTAGCCCGCCGCGTACCCGGCCGCGTGGGCCCGGTCGCGGTCGGCGTCGTGCGCGGAGTCGACCGGGCGCCCGATGGAGGCGAACCCGAACGACGCCGAGCGGATCTCAGGAGACATATTCGTCCTCGCCGTCCCGGCGGATGACGATCTGCCCGCTCTCCTCGAGGCGGCGGATGATCTGGACGATGCCGGAGCGGGCGTCCTCGACCTGCGACAGGCGCACCGGCCCGAGCAGCTCGATCTCCTCCTCGAGGTTCTCGCGCGCACGCTCGGACAGGTTGTGCAGGATCTTCTCGCGCACGTCGGGACCGGCACCCTTGAGGGCCACCGACAGCCCGGCCGTCTCGACCTGGCGGAGCACGAGCTGCAGCGCGCGGTCCTCGAGCAGGACGATGTCGCCGAAGACGAACATCCGGCTGCGGACCTCTTCGGCGAGCTCGACGTCGCGCGCCTCGAGGCCCTCGAGGATCGCCTTCTCGGTCGTCGCGTCGGCGCGGTTGATGATCTCGACGAGCGGCTGGACCCCGCCGATGGCGGACATCTCGCGCGGTGTCAGGACGGTGGACGCCTTGCGCATGAGGCTCTCGGCGATGACGGCCACGACGTCGGGCGACGCGCGCTCCATGAGGGCGATCCGGTGCGCGACCTCCCCCTGCAGCTCGGCCCCGAGGCCCGCGAGGATGGCCGACGCGTGCTCGGGACGCAAGTGAGCGAGCACGAGCGCGACGGCCTGCGGGTGCTCGCCGCTGATCAGCGAGATGACCTGACGCGCGTCGGCGTGCTGGAGGAACTCGAACGGCTGCCCAGCCATGGTGGTCTGGAGCCGCTCGAGCATGCCGGCGGCGAGCTCGGTGCCGAGGGACGACTCGAGCAGCGCCTGCGCGTACGCCACGCCGCCGCCGACCCCGGGGCCGATGACGGAGACGTCGTAGAACTCCTCGAGGACGTCGTCGGCCATCGCCTGGTCGATGCGGTCGAGACGCATGATCTCGACTGTCAGCTCCTCGATCTCGGTCACGTCGAGCTGCGCCATCACGCGCGCGGCCCGGTCGCGGCCGAGCTGCAGCAGCAGCATCGCGGCCTTCTGCGTGCCGGTCAGGGTGGCCATCAGCGTCGACCGCTCGGTGCGGCGAGCCAGCCGCGCAGCAGGTCGGCGACCTCAGCGGGCTGCTCGTCGGCCAGCGCGGAGATCTCGGCGCGCTTGACCGCAACGGCGTCGGGCAGGGCGGGCACGGGGGCCATCCCGGCGGGCAGCGCGGGCAGTCCGTCGGCGCCCGCACCGATCCCGAGCGGGTCGGCGTCGCGGTCGAGCCGCGACAGCTCGCCGATGTCGAGCGACTCGCGGCGGCTGCGACGCGACCGGCGGGCGCCCGCGACGACCAGCGAGAGGACGACGAGCAGGATCACCCCGGCGATCGCGCCCTGCTTGACGAGCGAGGCGGAGGCGTCCTTCGCGGACTGCGCGTCGGCGGCGGCGAGCGCGTCCTGGGCGGTCTGCGCCGCGGACGTGTCGAACTGGATGGCCTGGACCGCGATGGTGTCGCCGCGCGCGGCGTCGATCCCGGCTGCGGCGCTCAGCATCGCGGTCAGCTGGGTCATGTCGATCGCGGCGGCGGCCTTGGCGTCGATGGCCACGGCGAGCGACTGGCGGCGGACGCTGCCCGGCGCGGTCGTCGTGAGCTCGGTGACCTTGTCGACCGCGTTGGTGACGTCCTCGCTGGCCGACGCGTAGGTGCCGGCGGTCGAGTTCCCGCTCGGCACCGCGATGTTGTCCGGGCCGAGCACGCCGGTCGCCGTCGACCCGTTGCCCGTGTACGTCTCGCTCTTCTTGGACGACGCGAGGGCTGGGGTGTTGGGTGCGGCGGTGAACGTCTCGCTCGTGCGCTGCGTCTTGTCGTAGTCCAGCACCGCGTTCATCGTGACGGCGGACTTGCCGACGCCGACGACCTGGTCGAGCAGCACCTGGACCGCCGCGCTGACCCGCGCCTCGTAGTCGCCGGTCTGCTGACCGTCAGAGCCGGACGTCAGCTCGCCGCCGACGGTCGACAGGACCTTGCCGGTCGAGTCGATGACCGCGACGTCGGTCGGTTTCATGCCCTCGATGCCGGCAGAGACCAGGTGCACGATCGCCTGGACCTGGTCGGTGCTGAGCGTGACGCCGGCCTTGGTGCGGATGAACACCGACGCGGTCGGGTCCGCCTTGGTCGCGACGAACACGGTGTCCTGCGGGATCGCGAGCTTGACGGTCGCCGCGTCGACGCCCTGCAGGGCCCCGACCGTCTTGGCGAGCTCGCCCTCGAGCGCCCGCTGGTAGGTGATCTGCTGCTGGAACTCCGACGTCGACATCCCCATGCTGTCGAGCAGCGAGTAGCCGCCACCGTCGGCGTTCGCCGGGAGCCCGGCGGCCGCGAGCTTGAGGCGCATCGCGTAGAGCTTGTCGTTGGGGACGAGCACCGTGGAGCCGCCGTCGGAGAGCTGGTAGGCGACGCCCTCGGACGTGAGCTGGTCGACGACCGCGCTCGCGTCGGTCGCGGACAGACTCGTGAACAGCGGGCTCATCGTGGGCTTCGACACCCAGTTCGCGACGGCGAACCCGCCGAGCAGGAGGACCGCGAGGCCGATGATCGCGAGAGTGCGCTGCGCGACCGTGAACTGCTTGAGCGTGGACGTGAACCGGCCGAAAGCGGCCGTGACCTGGGTGGGCATCAGGCCTGCATCCGCATGATCTCGTTGAACGCGTCGACGGCCTTGTTACGGACCGCCGCGGTCAGCTCCATCGTGAGCTTCGACTCGGCGGCCGCGATCGTGTAGTCGTGCACGTCGGTGAGGCTGCCGGTGACGGCCTTGACGGCGAGCCCGTCGGTCGTCGACTGCATCTGCTGGAGCTGGTCGACCGACCCGAGCGCCGAGGCGAAGCCGGTCGCGGACGCACCGGCGACGCCGCTCGGGGCTCCGAGGTAGGCGGTCGGGGTGACCGACGTGATGCCCGCGCTGATCGCGGACACGGCGGGGATGCTCATCAGGAACGTCCGATCTGGAGGGCTGCCTCGTAGGTGGCCTTGGCGCGGTCGACCACGGCGGCGTTCGCCTGGTAGCCGCGCTGGGCCATGATCAGCTGGGTCATCTGGGACGACATGTCGATGTCGGGCTGGCGCACGTAGCCCTCCGCGTCGGCGAGCGGGTTGGTCGGGTCCGAGACCACGCGCCCGACGGCGTCCCCGAGCGCGATGCCCGTGACCTGCACCCCGCCGCCGTTCGACGTCGGGATCTCGCTCACGACGACCGACTTGGCCTGGTACGCGGCCTCGCTCGTCCGGCGCACGGTCGAGACGTTCGCGAGGTTGTCGCTCACCGCGTCGAGCCACTTGCGGTTGACGGTCATGCCCGAGCTGGCGATACCGATCGCCCCGAAGATGCTCATCAGGAGGTCCTCATCGCGATGCGGAGCGTCGAGAACGTCTGGTCGAGCGCCTGGGTCGCGAGCTGGTAGCGCAGGTTCGTGTCCACGTTGAGGGTCGTCTCCGCGTCGAGGTTGACGTTGTTGCCGTCCTCGCGGGTCGGCTCGAGCGAGCGGGCGACACTCGCGCCGGCGGCGCCTGAGCCCTGCTCGACGGCGCGGGCCAGGGCGGTCTCGAACTGGACGCGCTTGGCCTGGTAGCCGGGGGTGTTGATGTTCGCGACGTTCTCCGCGATGGTGCGCTGACGCAGCGCGAGCCCGTCCAGGGCGCTGTTGAGCGCCACGGAGCTCACGGAGTCGAACACGGACATGGACCGTCCACCTCACCGACAGTGGTGCTCGGGTCGGCCGGTCCGTGGCCTGCTGCGTGAGCGATCCTTGCTCGTCGTCCCCATCGGGTGACGCGGCTGGTGGGTGAGGGTTTCGAGCCGCCGAGGTTGACGTTCACTCGCCTGGCGGAGCGACTACGTCACCGTGTGTCCCACGGTGTCGCACCTTGTCCGGTCGGTGCGTCACCCTCCGCAGGCGCCGAGAGGGGTTCAGCCCTCGGTGTCGAGGTAGACCGGGACGGCGGGCGGGCGGCTGCGCATGCCCTCGGCTGCGGCGGCCTGGCGGCGACTGAGGTTGGCCGCCTCGGCGATGCGGCGGCCGACACTGATCTGGCGGTCGAGGAGCGCCTCGGCGCGGGTCTTCAGCGAGGCGGGGAGCGGGCCGAGGCCCACGGGGGGCGCCCAGGCGCGGGGTGAGGTGAGGACGGGAGCACTCGTGTGAGCGGCGGCAAGCTGCGCCTCGGCCTGCGCGACGTCGAGCTCGAGCACCGCGAGCGCCGCCGACCACGCGGTCTCCCACGTGGGCACCGGCCGGTGGAGCAGCAGGTCAGCCGACACCGAGGACCCCGAGCCCCGCACCCTCGAGCGCCCGGGCGGTCCTCTGCGTGGGCAGGACCGGCGCGTCAAGCCTGGCCGCCTCGTGCCACGCGTCGCGCAGCGGGGCGATGATCCGGCGGCACACCGCGGCTCTCTCCGGGTCACCGGTCATCGACGTGTTCATGAGCTCCGCGAGGAGGTAGGTGTAGATCGACAGCAGGCCAGGTCCGCCGTCCCACGCGTTCGTGTCGAGGCTGGAGATGAGCTCGGAGACGATCTCCTGCGCGTGGGCCAGCTGCTGCGTCGCCTCCGGCCGGTTGCCGGCGCGCAGCGCCTGCTCCCCGCGCTCCACGTCGAGCACCATGCGGTCGTAGAGCATCGTGAGCAGGCCGGAGGGCCCCACCGTCGCCACCGTGTCGGCGAGGTACCGCGAGCGGACGTCGTACATGAGCGTGATGCCCTTCGGTCGTCAGGTCAGGCTGAGGTGGGGAGCGACGCGAGCTGGCTGGTGAGCCAGCTCGACTGGGACTGGAGGCCGGACAGGGTCACCTCGAGCGCGGAGTAGGTGGCTTGGAGCCCTTCCTTGCGCAGCGCGAGCCGACGGTCCCATTCGTCGATCTGGTCGCCCAGGTCCCGGACCACACTCTGCTGGCTCGTGATCTTCTGGGTGAGGCTGCCGTCGATGGGGTCGGACGCCAGCTTCGCCACATCCGCCACCCGCGCCGCAAGCCCCGCCACGATCCTCTGGACCTTGGTCGGGTCGGCGGCGAGCGCGGAAGTGAACTTTGCCTCGTCGAACGTGAACGTCCCGTCGCGGCCGATGACGATGCCGACCTCGGACGGCGAGAAGCCGTCGACCGGGTAGGACGCGGCGCTCTGCAACGCCTGACTCAACCCACGAATGGCGGAGTCGCCGGTGAACAGGCCGCCCGTGATGACGGTGCGCCCGGACGAGTCGGTCGTCGTGGTCGTTGCCGTGCGCGAGTCGACCTCGGAGAACACGACGCCGAGGGCGCCCACGATCCCCGAGGCCAGCTTCGTGAGCGCCGCGTCGTCGCGGGCGACGCTGATCGTCACCGGCGCGTCCGGGGCGGTTGCCGTGGCGACGGTGACGTCCACCCCGGTCATCAGGTTCGCGAACGTGTTGGACGACTGCGTGAAGCTCTTCTCGGCGGCGGTGCCCTTGAAGAGCGTCACGCTCGCGTCATCGGCGGCCCGCACCTGCGTCGCGTCTAGCCGCGGGCCTGTGGTGTCCGCGCCTGCGTACACCTCGAAAGCTCCCGAGGTGCCGGTGCTGGTTCCAGTGAACTGGAGCCGGTAGGTCGGCTCGCCGCCGTTGACCCCATTGGAGACGCGCACGACCGTGGCCCGGACGCCCGACGTCGCGGCGTCGTTGACGGCCTTGGCGACGTCGCTGAGGCTGCCCGTCGTGGGCTGGACGGTCACGAGGGTGCCGTCGCTCGCGCGGATGGTGATGGCGGACGGGATCGTGGGCAACAGGCTGCCGTCATCGAGCGTCTCGGCGCTCAAGCTGGACTGGGTGGTCGCGACCTTGTCGACGTTGAAGCTCAGCGACCCAGGCCGCGCAGTCGCTCCAGCGGTCACGGTGGCGGCGGCCGAGGAGCTGGTCGCCGCATATGCCAGCCACGAGGTGGCCTTCGCGGCCGTTGCAGCCGCGTCAGCCAGCGAGGCGACCTTGGTGTTGAACGACTGCAACGCGCTCACGAACGAGGTCGTCGAGGACTGCTTCGTCTTGAGCAACGCCTGCGGAGCGGACTCCACCTGCATGAGCTGGGAGATGAGACTCGTGGTGTCGAGCCCGCTCACCAGGCCGTCGATGCCCATCGAAACCATGAGGTCCCCTCCGTCTGGCAGCCGCGCGTGTGCCGTGCCGTGCGTGTCGCGTCTGACACGTCCGGGTCGTGCTGGTACCGCATGCACGGCCGGCGGTGGGGGACGGTCGTCCACCCACCGCCGGTCGCGTGGTGCATGTTCCGGGCTGCGCGAGGGATCGCCTCGCGGGATCAGCCCTCAGATCAGCGCAGGAGCGACAGGACGCCCTGGGGGATCTGGTTGGCCTGCGCCAGCATCGCCGTGCCGGCCTGCGACAGGATCTGCGAGCGCGTGAACTGGACCATCTCGGACGCCATGTCGGTGTCGCGGATCCGGCTCTCCGACGCGGACAGGTTCTCCACCGCGACGTTGACGTTCTTGACCGTGTGCTCAAGGCGGTTCTGCATGGCACCGAGTCCGGCACGCGTGGTCGAGATTGCCTTGATCGCAGTGTCGACCGCCACGATCGACGCCTGCGCCGTGGTGTTGTCCGTGACCTTGAGCGCGGAGATGCCAGCAACCGTGGTCTTGACGTCGTCCAGCGTGACCGTGATCGCGCTGTTCGCGTCGCCGTCAGCGCCGACCTGGAAGGTCAGGCCAGCGGCGTTGGAGCCGTCGAGCAGCTTCGTGCCGTTGAAGTTGGTCGAGTCGGAGATGCGCGTGAGCTCGGTACCCAGGCTCGAGATCTCGGTCTCGATGTTGCTGCGGGCTTCGGCGCTGTTCGAGTCGTTGGCGCCCTGGACGGCCAGGTCACGGACACGCTGCAGGATGCTGTGCACCTCGGTCAGGGCGCCTTCAGCGGTCTGCACGACGGAGATGCCGTCCTGGGCGTTGCGGGCGGCGACCTTGAGGCCACCGACCTGCGAGCGCAGGCCCTCGGAGATCGCCAGGCCGGCCGCGTCGTCCGCTGCGCGGTTGATGCGGAAGCCGGACGAGAGCTTCTCGAGCGACTTGCTCAGGTCGTTCTGCGTGTTGGACAGGTTGCGGTACGCGTTGACTGCCGCGATGTTCTGGTTGATCGAGAGACCCATGATGGAACTCCTCCTTGATTCGGGTCGAAGCTGCCGCCCGTCCGTGGGCTGGCACCCGTCTCATCGGCCAGCGCGCACCGAGTTGAGGATTTCTGCGAAGGAGTTTCCTGTGGGGTCAGGCGGTGGCGAACAGGGCGCCGCGACCGGCGTCAGATCCCTGGTCGGCCTCGGTCGCGGGACGCTGCGTCGGGATGACTCCCGCGCCCGCGGAGGCATAGTCGATGCTCGAGGTGCCCATCGCGGCGCGAGCGGCCACGGCGGCGAAGTAGGTCTGGCGGCGACGCTCGGCAACGCCGTCCGGCCGGTCGGCCTCGGGGACGAGGTCGGGGTCGAGGCTCGCGTTGAGGCCGTCGCGCAGGAGCGTGAGCGCCTCGGTGCGCAGCTGGCTGACACGGGACTGGGTCACGCCCAGCTCGGCGGCGAGCTCGGCGACGGGGCGGTCCTTGAGGAACAGCTCCTCGATGACGTGCCGCAGACGGTCGGGCAGGGTGCTGACGCCGGCGCGCAGGTACTGCAGTCGCTCGGTCGCGAGCAGCGCCTCTTCGGGGCTCGGCCCACGGTCCGCGACGAGCTCGGCGAGCGGGTGGACTGTCGCGTCGAGGCTGAGCACGCGGCGGGCCGCGTCGTCCCGCGCCTGGTCGACGCCGGCGACGTCGGTGCCGAGCGCGGTCGCGAGCTCGTCGCGGCTCGGCGTGCGGCCGAGGCTAGCGGAGAGGGTCTCCGTGGTCGTGGTGAGCTCACGGGCGCGGTGCCGTGCACCGCGGGTCGCCCAGTCCATCGATCGCAGCTCGTCGAGCAGCGCGCCACGGATGCGCAGCGCGGCGTACCGAGCGAAGGGCACGCCCGTCGTCGCGTCGTAGGCCCGCGCGGCGAGAACCAGCGCGAGGCTCCCGGCGGAGGCGAGGTCGTCGCGGTTGACGGTCCGGGGGACACGCATGAGCATCTCGCTCACGTGGTAGCCGACGAGCGGCAGGTGCTGTGCCACGAGCTCGTCAGTGGCGTGTCCGGTGGTAGTCACCCCCGTACTGTCGTCCCCCCCGACTCGCCGCTTGAGCAGCACTATTGCGGGCCACGAACCGCTTCGACACTGAGAATCGGACGATGCGGACCTGTGAATCGCCCATGCCACCACTGTTCGGTTGTAAGCCACCACATCAGATGTGATGTAGATCACATCCGCAATTCCTCCGATGACGCGATTGGCCGTCTGACCTGGCCGGACGCCGCGGTAGGTTCCGCGACAAGGGGTGCGAATCGCCCGTGTGCGCGCCATTTCCCCCGAAGCAGGACGTGCTATATCTGGACAACTGTCCAGTCTGAGCCCGTTTCACCCTGCCAAGACTGGTCACATGCCGTACGGACCTGCCGATAGGGGGAACGTGCCGGTGCACGACCGTGCCGCACGACCTGAAGGAGAGGACCCGGCGATGGCCTTGAGCCGCCTGGCCGACGTGCTGTGGCAGGAGCGCAACCTGCTCGAGCTCTTGCTGTTCAAGCTCGAGGAGGAGCAGCTGCTCCTGACCACCGGGAAGACGCGCTGGCTCGGCCACGCGACCCGTGAGGTCGAGGCCGTCCTCGAGCAGATCCGCGGCGCAGAGCTGGGCCGGTCCGCCGAGGCCGAGGCGGTCGCCGTGATGTTCGGCGTCGAGCCCGGAGCCAGCCTGCTCGAGCTGTCCCAGCGTGCCCCCGAGCCGTGGAACGAGCTGCTGCGCGCGCACCGCGACGCCTTCATCACGCTCACCACCGAGATCAGCCAGCTCGCCGACGGCAACCGCGAGCTGCTCGCGATGTCTCACCGGGCCACCCAGGAGACGCTGCTCAGCTTGCAGGACAACGTCCGCACCTACGACGGCCACGGCCTGACGACGCCGACCGACCGCAGCGCCCAGCTGCTCGACCGCTCCTTCTGAGAGGGGACCCTCCATGAGCACCTTCTCCGGACTCGGCACCGCGCTGAGCTCGCTCATCGCGCAGCGCCAGGCGCTCGAGGTGTCCGGGCAGAACATCGCCAACGCGAACACCGTCGGTTACACGCGGCAGCGGGCCTCTATCTCGTCACTCCCCGCCGCGAGCGTCTCGTCGATGTTCTCGACGAACAACGGCCCCGGCCAGGGCACGCGCGTGACCGGCATCGAGCGCCTCGGTGACCTGTTCATCGACGCCCGCGTGCGCAGCGAGACCGCAGGGTCCGCCTACCTCTCGGCCCGCGCCTCGGCATACACGACCCTCGAGCAGGGCGTCGGCGAACCGTCGACGACGGGTCTGTCGACGCAGCTGAGCAACCTCTGGGGCGCGTTCTCGGACGTCGCGAACACGCCCAACAAGGACTCGGCGCGCGCCGTCCTCCTCGAGACCGCGAACGCCGTGGTCGACCGCATCGCGACTCTCTACGACGCGGCCGCCACCCAGTGGACGCAGGCCCGCACGACGACCGTCGCGCTCGTCGACCAGGTCAACACCATCGCCGCCAACGTCGCCGACCTCAACACGAACATCCTCGCGATCACCAACTCCGGCGGCAGCGCCAACGAGCTCATGGACCAGCGCGACCAGCTCGTCACGCAGCTCTCCGGCCTCGTCGGGGCTACGGCCCGCGTCCGGGACAACGGCACCGTCGATGTCCTGGTGGCGGGCAACGCTCTCGTCAGCGGGGCGACCACGACGCTGCTCGTCGTCACCGGCCCGACGGTGTTCTCCGGAGCGACCGCGGGCCAGTCCGTCGGGGTCGAGTGGGCGAGCCGGCCCGGCATCGCGGTCGGTCTCGACGGTGGGCGGGTCGCCGGTCTGCTGTCCGTCCTTGCACCGCCGTCGGGTGGAGCCGGCGGGATCCTCACCGAGGCGGCAGCGTCGTACGACGGGCTAGCCACCAAGATCGCCACGAGCGTCAACGCGCTGCACGCCACCGCAACGACGGTCGGCGGCGCCCCCGGAGGTGCCTTCTTCGCGATCGACGCGACGAAACCCGCATCGCTCGGCCTCTCGGTCGCGATCACAGACCCGACCGAGATCGCCGTCGCCGCCGCCACGAAGGGTGCGCTCGACGGTTCGGTCGCGGACAAGATCGCCGCTCTCGGCCTGGCGACCGACGGGCCAGACGCCACCTGGAGCGCCGTCGTCGTCCAGCTCGGGGTCCGCACCGCGAGCGCGACCTCACGTTCGAGCGTCGCCGAGGCCTCCCGCGCGAGCGCCGCATCGCAACAGCTCGCCCAGACCAGCGTGGACGTGGACGAGGAGAGCACGAACATGCTCGCGTACCAGCGCGCGTACGAGGGGTCGGCCCGGGTGCTGACCGCCATCGACTCGATGCTCGACACACTCATCAACCGCACCGGACTCGTGGGGAGGTAAGACCGTGATCAGCCGAGTGACCCAGCAGACGGTCCAGCGCTCGACCCTGGCCAACCTGCAGCTCAACCTGTCCACGATGGCGGGCATGCAGGCGAAGATGTCGAGCGGCAAGAAGATCACGGTGCCGTCCGACGACCCGGCCGCCGCGTCCGACGTGCTGCGCCTGCGCGGCGAGCTCCGCACGCAGACGCAGTACGTGCGCAACGCCGACGACGGCGGCTCGTGGCTCACCACCGTCGACACCGCGCTGCAGTCGTCCCTGTCCGCCCTGCGACGGGCTCGCGACCTCACTGTCCAGGGTGGCAACGGCGCCCTCGGCACAAGCTCACGCGAGGCTCTGGCTACCGAGATCGACGGAGTGCGCGACACGCTCCTGGCGCAGGCCAACACGACCTTTCTCGGCCGCAACGTGTTCGCGGGGACCTCCGATGCAGGCACCGCGTTCACCAAGGACGCTGTGACAGGTCGGTACGCGTGGACCGGGACCGCAGCCGGCACCGTCGACCGCCGCATCAACGCCACGACGACCGTCCGGGTCGACGCCGACGGCGCGGTGGCATTCGGGGACGACGCCGCCGGCGACACCTCGGTGTTCGCGCTCCTTGACACCATCTCGACGACGCTCCGAGCGGGCGGCGATGCGACCGCGTCCCTCGGTGCCATCGACACCCGCATGGAGAAGATGCTGACGCAGCTCGCCGGCGTCGGAGCCCGGCATGGCCAGGTCCTCACCGCGCAGACCGAGCTCAAGTCGACACAGCTGACCACCAAGGCCCAGCTGTCCGGGATCGAGGACATCGACCTCGCCGAGACGATCCTCCAGCTGCAGGCGCAGCAGACCGCCTATCAGGGCGCCCTCGGCGCGGCAGCCAAGGTTCTGCAGCCGACTCTGCTGGACTTCCTCAGATGAACGCCGCAGCCGCCGTGACCGAGCCGACCCCGACGCCCGCCCTGCCGCGGGCGCTGCACCTCGTCGACCCGCTGCCGGGCCTGCCGGGGCACGCGGACTTCTCGCTGACCTCGCTCGACGACATCGGGGTGCTCTACGCGCTGCGCAGCCTCCCGGAGGACGAGCAGTCGATCCGGCTCTTCGTCGTCACTCCGGGCGCGTTCTTCCCCGACTACGCGCCGACCGTCCGCTCCGACGTGCGCGACAGCATCGGCGTCGGTGAGGGCTCGGTCGCGACGCTCGTCGTCGTCCGCCCCGGCGAGGATGGCAGCGCGCCGACCGCCAACCTGCTCGCTCCCCTCGTGCTCGACCCCGCGACCGGTCAGGCCGTCCAGACGGTCCTCGACGGCGACCTGCCGCTGCGCGCACCGCTGGGCTGACCCGGGCGAACCGCCCGCGGCTGACCCGGGCGACCAGCACACCGCCAATCGCTCAACGACAGGACACCGCGACCGATAGGCCGGGGGACATCGATGACCGACCCCGGGGAGAGCTGGCTGATGAGCCTGCTGAACGACCGAAACGCCTCAGCCCGCGCGAGCGAGATCGCGATCCTGCGGCAGCCGGTCGTGCACCCCGACCGCAGCGTGTACGGCTACGCGATCCGCGTGAACGTCCTCGACGGCGTCGGCGGGATGTTCCCTGAGCCCGAGGTCGAGCACCTCGTCGACATCGAGTACTCGCGGCTCGACGTCGCGCTGCTCGCGGGCGACCGACCGATCCTGCTGCGCGCCACGAGCCGCCTGCTGTCCGGCGACCTCGTGGCCCCGGACTCCCCCCACGGCATCGTGCTCGAGATCCCGCCCGCGCTCGCGCAGCGCGACGACGCCACCGGGCTCGTGTCCGCCGCGCGCGACCGCGGCCTGCGGATCGCGCTCGCCAACTACCGGGGCACCGGGCCGCAGGACGCACTCCTCCCGCTCACGGACCTCGTCAAGGTCGACGTCTCGCGCACGCCGGACGACATCGCGATCCTCATCGACCGGGCGCACGACGCCGGTGGCACAGTCATCGCCGAGCGCGCCGACACGCGTGACCGGATCCACCTCGCCCGCCAGCTCGGCGCCGACCTGCTCCAGGGTCCGATGTTCCAGCGCGAGACTGCGCCCAGCGGCCGCGAGTTCAGCGCGGGCGAGCTGCAGTGCCTCGAGCTCATGCAGCTGCTCAGCCAGCCGCACGTCGACCAGGCGGCCGTGGTCCGGGTCGTCAGCTCGGACCCCGAGCTCGCGATGCGCGTCCTGCACCTGGTCAACTCGAGCAGCTACGCGCTGCGCCGCGAGATCGACTCGGTCCAGCAGGCGGTCGTCCTGGTCGGACCGCAGCAGATCGCCGCGCTCGCGATGGCCTCGCTCATCGACGCCCGGCCCACGTCCATCGGGGCCCTGTGGGCGATCCTCACCCGGGCGCTGGCCTGCAAGGGCATCAGCGGCGAGGACGCCGGCTACACGGTCGGTCTGCTGTCCTCGGTCGCGTCCCAGCTGGGCATCGCCCCCACCGAGCTCGTGGCCCGCACCGGGGTGTCCACCGACGTCGCGAACGCCCTGCTCAACCAGAGCGGCCCGTACGGGCCGGTCCTGGCGGCTGTGCTCGCGCACGAGGAGAACGACCTCGACGGCGTCCGGTCGACGGGGTACGAACCGTACGACGTCGCCCACGTGTACCTCAGCGCCGTGCCTGAGGCGCTCGCCACGGCGTCGTCGCTCTCGGTCAGCTCACGGTACTGAGCCGTCCGGCCGTGCCGTTCCGCCATGCCGTTCTGACCTGCATCGCCGCAGCGAGCACGTAGCCTGTCCGCGTGCCCTCACTGATCGACGTCCTGCGCCACCCGGAGCAGTGCAAGCCGTCCCCCGAGCCGCTCGCCGTCAGCCTGCGCCCGCTGGTTCGCTTCGGCATCGTGGTGTGGGCCGTCGTCGGCGTGCTGGTGTGGATCTTGTGGTTCTTCGGCGGGCGGGTCCCCGGGACCGCCGTCTGGACGTGTGCGGCCGGCGTGGTGCTCGGGTTCATCGGGCTCGGCATGGTGCACCGACGCGGCTGGCGCTGACGCCCACCTAGGCCGTCAGGAGCTGCAGCAGCTCAGGACCCCTGCCCGGCCACCGGGTCGAGGGCCATCTCGACGGCCAGGTCCTCGGCACGCTGAGGCTCGGACAGGACGACCTCGACCGCATGCCGGTCCACCCAGCGCCCGGCGGCCTGCGCGAGCCCGCGGGCCAGCCCGGCGAGCTGTGTCGCGTGCACGACGGCGTCCACCCCGGCACCCTCGACCCACCAGTCGACGGGCGTCCCGTCGACGTGCAGGGTCTCGTGCTCGACCCACGTGAGCGGCGCGTCGGGCAGCAGCGCGAGCACCCCCTCGGGTGTCGGGACGAGGTCGGCCTCGCGCGGACCGTCCACGTTGTCGTCGACCGCACCCTCCGCGAGCTCCGAGGCGAGCGGCACGTCGAGCAGCGCGGCCAGAGCCGCCGCGATCGCCGGCGGTGCGGGGACGAGCGCCGCCACGTCCGTGCGCTGGAGCCACATCGGGGCGTCCGCGACCGCGGCGTCGTCGGCGTGCACGACGACGACCCGACGCTCGTCGACGAGCGCCGGCACGAGCTCGACGTCGTCCCCGGGCCCACCGCCGTCCCGATCCACGTCCGCCGCGAGCGCGGCCCATGCGCGCCACAGCGCCGTGGCGAGCGCGAGGTCGACGGGCGACCCGGCAGGCCCGAGCCCCGCGAGCACCCGCGCCCAGGCGGCCGCATCGAGCGAGGTCAGGGTCGTCACGCCGCCGAGCGCGCGCTGGACCTGGCTGTCGAGCGGGCGCACCGACTCGGGGGCGGCGGGCAGCAGGCGGCTCACGGCCTCGTCGGCCTCGGCGGTCGCGAACGGGTGGTCGAGACCGATCCCCGCGCGGGCACGGAGCCACCAGGCCGCGTACGACGGCGCCTCGCGGCCGCTCTGACCTTCCGCCCGGACAGGGTCGAGGAGGGCGCGTCGGAGCGCCGGCTGGCTCGCGAGCCGGTCGAGGACCTCGGCCCACGCGTCCGCGTCGACCGCGTCGAGGTCGGCGACGGCGACGACCTCCGGCACGTACGCGCCGCGCCCGAGCGCGCGGGACAGCTCGGCCACGTACTCCGGCCAGCCGTCGAGCGACTGCGCCGCGATCGCACTCGCCCCGTTGCCCTCGTCGTCGAGCTGGTCAGAGTCCGCGACCACGTCCGTGACGCGGACGGCCACGAGGTCGTCCCGGACGCCCGCAGCGACGAGAACGTCGGCACCCCAGCGCTCGATCGTCGCGATCTCGACAGGTGCGAGGACCCGCGGGTCGAGGAGCCGCGCCGCGACCGAGCCGGTGAGCACGAGACCGTTCGCGGGGGTCGGTTCGCCGTCGGCGGCGGTGAGCGTGAGCAGCCCGAGCCACCCTGCGGTGTCGCGGTCGACGACGTCGCACGGCGTGCGCTCCCCCGCCCGGTTCCGCTCCCCCAGGGCATGCCGGACGAGCGTGAGCACCGCCTCGGTCACGTCGCGCGCGACCTCGAGGTCGTCGTCGTCGGCCTGGTCGAGCACCGCCTGGCGCACGGCCGCGTGCCGCAGGAGCCCGGCCGCGTCGACCTCCTCGGCACCGAGCTGGGTGAGCAGCGGGTGCTGGGCCGCGGGGTGCACGACACGCAGTCCCCACCGCGCCAGGACGTCCAGGACGCCGGTGCCCGTCCAGCCGCCGGCCGCCGACGCGTCCGGGCCGGGCTCGGTGCCGTCACGATCGGTGGCGCGACCATCGGAGTCGCTCCCATCGGCGTCACTCTGTGCGGCGTCGACATCCTCGGCGGGCAGCTGCACCAGGCCGCGCGGTCCCCGGACCATCCGCCCGTCTGCGAGCGGCACGGGCAGCGACCCCAGGGCCTCGCGCACCGACGCGTCGGTCGCCGCGGGCTCGAGCGCGGCGTACAGGTCACGCCACTCCTCGGGCGGCCCGGAGTGCATCGCGGGGAGCTCTTCGACAAGGTCGGCCAGCTCGCGCAGCTCGACGCCGAGGGTGCGCGCGGCCGCCTCGGTCCCGGGCGCGAGCCGCACGAGGCCCGACGCGCGCAGAGCGAGGGCACCGACCGCCACGGGATCGCGTCCGATGGCCCCGACGACGGCGACCGCGCGCCGCGGCTCGACGAGCGAGTCGGGGTCGACCTGGCCGATCTCCGCGGCGCCGGACACGTCGATCCGACCCGCTCCGTCCGACTCGTCGTCCGGCAGGGGGTTCGCCGGGTCGAACGCGCCGGTCCCGGTGCGGAAGACCGGGTTCTCCGCGTCCGCCCGACCGGGCTCGCGCTCGGGGGTCGGCGCGGCCGGGGCGAGGAGCGCGGTGCACGCGAGGCGTTCCACGATCCGCTCGCGCAGCGCACCGTCGAGCGCGCCGGCCGGCAGCCCCGTGGGCACGAGGTCGAGCGGGTCGCCGCCGTCCACCGCGACCGAGACGGCGAGCCGTGCGTACACGCGGGCCGCATGGTCGAGGACGGCGTCGGTGAGGGAGCCGGCGGCCACGTGCCGCCGCGTCGGGTCGAGCGGCAGGGTCGCGACGAGCAGGGCGGGCACGCTGCACGGCTCGTCGGTCGGGGTCGGCGCGTGCACGACGCGTTGCCAGGAGGCCCGCGGTGCGTGCGCCGGGTCGTTGGACGCGGCCGACCAGTAGTCGTCGGGGCTCACGGCCCGGCCGGCCGAGCCGTCGGCGGCGCGCGGGACGGCCCAGGTCACGCGCCAGGCGCGCGAACCCCGCTCCTCGACGGGTCGGTCCGCGAGCAGCGCCAGGTCGAGCTCGCCGTGCGCGGAGGCGATGCGCCAGCGCTCGGCGACGTCCGCGACGCGCCGGACCGGGAGCTCGGCCGTGTCGTCCTCGACCACGATCTCCACGAGACCGGGCAGTGCGAGCAGCATCGGGTCACCGACTTGGGCGAGCAGCGTCCGCACCTCGTCGGCGGCGACCTCGTCGCGCAGCTCGAGGACGACGGCCGTGTCGTAGCCCGTCGGCGGTGTGCCCTCGGCAGGCAGCGGCAGGCGAAGCGCGGGCAGCGAACCGTCGCGTCGGCGCACCTCGTCGGCCAGGGCGGGACTCTCCTCGGACGCCCGGGCGAGCATCTCCTGGGTGTCGGCGAGGGAGAACCGCACCCCGCCCGACGTCGAGAGCACGGACACCTCGTCCGCCACTGCCCGCACGGCCGCGAACCCGACCCCGAACCGTCCGACGACCCCCAGGCCGGCGTGGCCGTGGGGCGTGCTGATCCCGGGCGTGGCTGGTCCGTCGTCGCGCTTGGCCGACGCACGCATCGACGCGAGGGACGCGACCCCCGCGTCGTCGAGGGGTTCGCCGGTGTTGGCCGCGATGAGCACCTCGCCGTCAGGTGTCGACGCGAGCCTCAGCAGCAGCCGTCCGGGCACGCCGGCACGGGTGGCCGCGTCCGCGGCGTTCTGGGCCAGCTCGACGAGCACCCGGTCGCGGTAGTACCCGCGAGCATGGTCCTCCTCGGTGTTGGCGTCCTCGCGCAGCCGGGCGGGCGAGGCACGCCACGCCCCCAGGACGGCCGCTCGAAGAGCCGCCGTCCCGAAGGCGTCACGGGTCATGGCTACTGGCTCGTCCCGGCCGACTCGTCGTCGGTCGGCGCGTCAGCTGCCGGGGCCTCGTCCGCAGAGGCCTCGTCAGCAGAAGCCTCGTCAGCAGGAGCCTCATCGACGGGCACGTCGTCCACGGGCACGTCGTCCACAGGTGCCTCGACGGCGGGCACCTCATCAGCAGGCGCCTCACCAACAGGAACGTCCTCCACGGGTGCCTCGACGACGGGCACCTCGTCAGCAAGAGCCTCCGCCACGGGCGCCTCGTCCACGGGCGCCTCGACGACGGCGACGTCGCCGGCCGCTGCATCCTCGGCCGGGACAGCGTTCGCGGGCGACCCGAGCGACACCAGCTCGATGTCGAGGTCGTCGATCGCGGCGCTCGACTCGGGCCAGTCGCTCGCGTGCGGCTCGGTGTCGGTCTCGGAGTGGGCGCCGCAGCCGTGGTCGAGGCTCACGACGCGACCGTCGTCGGGCGACCACTCGTTGGCGCACACGCCGAAGACGGTCCCGAGCGCCCCCTGCAGCGGGACGAGGAACCCGCAGCTCATGCAGGCGTCGGCGGCCGCAAGCGCACCGGCCGACGTCGGCCCCTGCGAGCCGGTGTACCAGCGCGTGGCGGCGGCGTCGCGGCCGTCGCGCGACAGGATGCGGACCCGTGCGAGCGCGAGCTCCTCGATCGCCACGGAGTCCAGCTCGTCGTCCCCGGTGGGCGTCCAGCCCGGCTCGAGGCGCGGGTCGTCGGCGCGGAACGGCACGACGTCGCCCGGACCGATGTCGCCGGGACGCAGCCGCTCGGACCACGGGAGCCACTCGGGCGCGAGGATCGCGCCGTCCCCGGGGAGCAGCACGGCCTCGCACACCGTGGCGATGCGACCGCGCGGGACGCGAGCGACAGTGACGGTCCACTGCCAGCCCTGGTAGCCGGTCGCGGCGCACGCGAACCGGTGCGAGACGAGCCGTTCGCCGTCGGCGACCGCGCCGAGGTACTCCCCGACGTCGGACGGGTGCTCGGCGAGCTCGACCGCGAACTGACGCGCGAGGTCGACGGCGGAGGTGAGGACGGCGTCCTTCGTCGCGGCTGCCACGCTCACGCCTCGAAGCTCTCGGCGACAGCGCGCAGGAGCGACGCGTACTTCTCGCCCTGGGCCTTCTCCGGGTAGCGGCCGCGGCGCAGGTCGTTGCCGACCTTGTCGAGCACCTTGATGAGGTCCTCGACGATGATCACCATGTCGTCGGCCGGCTTTCGCGCAGCCTTCGCGACCGACGGGACCGGGTCGAGGATCTTGACGGCCAGGGCCTGCGGACCGCGGCGACCGTCGGCGACGCCGAACTCGACCTTCGCGCCGGGCTTCGGCGGGGCTGCTCCGGCCGGCAGCGCGGACGCATGCAGGAACACCTCGTCACCCTCGTCGCTGGCGATGAATCCGAAGCCGCGCTCGGTGTCGAACCACTTGACCTTGCCGGTGGGCACTGCAACCCCAGATGTGTCGATGGATGTGACGGTGCACGTCGTACCAGTCAAGGCTACCCGGCGCGGGTGCTCCGCGTGGTCGCGCGCGGTCCCGACCCGCCACCCCGCGCACGTATCGTTGTGCGGATGGCCACTTTCAGCGAGGACCTGCGCAGTCGCAGCGACGACGAGCTCGTCGCGCTGCTGCTGCGCCGCCCTGACCTGGCCTCCCCGTCACCTTCCACGCTGTCCTCGCTCGCGGCGCGGGCCACCAGCCGGGCGAGCCTCGAGCGCGCGCTCGGCAGCGTGGACGCGGTCGTGCTGCAGGTCGTCGAGGCGGTGGTCGCGCTGCACGACGACGACGTCCCGCTCACGGCCGACAGCGTCGCTCGGGCGGTCGGAGCCAGCTCGGACGCCGACCGCGAGCTCGTCGACGCCGCGCTCGCTCGCGCGGTCAGCCTCCTGCTCGTGCGGCTGGACGACGAGCCGGTCACCGGCTCCACCGCGGGCCGGGGGCTGCTCGCCGCACCCGGTCTCGCCGAGCTGCTCGGTCCGTATCCCGCCGGGCTCCCGCCGGTCGGCACCGTCGCGGGCGGACCGGCGTCGGCCGCGCGAGGCTCCGGGGCCACCCCGGCCCAGCCCGCACCGCTCGTTCTGGACGACGCCCTCGCCGACGCTCCTCCCGGCGCCCGTCAGGTCCTCGACGCGCTCATGTGGGGTCCGCCGGTCGGCCTGCTGCCCGCGCCGCGCACCCCCGCGCGGGACGCCGTGCAGTGGCTCCTGACGCACGGGCTGCTGAT
The DNA here is from genome assembly GCF_003115775.1 of Cellulomonas sp. WB94. NCBI lineage: Bacteria > Bacillati > Actinomycetota > Actinomycetes > Micrococcales > Cellulomonadaceae > Cellulomonas > Cellulomonas sp. WB94. The sequence continues at coordinate 2,043,717 of NZ_QEES01000002.1, read as the reverse complement.
CCCCGGCGACTCCCGCCACGTGCTGCTCCCGCGTGAGGTCGCGCTGACGCTGCGTTCGGGCCGGACGCACGCCGAGCTGCACCGACCGCCCGCGGCCCCGGCCGACGTGCGCCACCCGCTCGAGCTCGTCGCCGGCGAGTCCGCCATGGCCGCGCAGCGCACGGTCCGGCTCGTCGCCTCGCTCGTGCGGACCTGGGAGATCGAGCCGGCTCCGGTCCTGCGGACGGGCGGGCTGGGTGTGCGTGAGCTGCGCAAGCTCGCAGCGCAGCTCGAGACGGAGGAGGCCGACACGGCGTTCGTCGTCGAGCTCGCCGGCGCCGCGGGCCTCGTGGCCGACGACCGCGAGGAGGTCCCGTCGTTCGCGCCGACGCTCGCGGTGGACGACTGGCTGACGGCCGAGCTGTCCGTCCGGTGGGCGCTGCTCGCCCGGACGTGGCTCACGACGACCCGGACCGCCTGGATGGTCGGCACCCGGGACGACCGCGGGACCGTGCGGGCCGCGCTCGACCCCGAGCTGACCCGGCCGTGGGCACCCCGCCTGCGCGCGTCGGTGCTCGGCGTGCTCGCAGACGCCGAGCCGGGAGCAGCGCTCACGGTCGCGCAGGTCAGCGAGCAGCTCGCCTGGCGGACACCGCGCGCCCTCCCGCCGGCCGCGGCGGTCGCGGCGACGCTCCACGAGGCCGGGTTCCTCGGGGTCGTGGCCGCGGGTGCACTGTCCCCTGCGGGTCGCGCGCTGCTCCCGGACCTGCGTCCGCTCGACGAGATCGCCACGACCGCGAGCTCTCGGACCGGCCGGCGGGCACGCCCGGCGACCTCCGCTGCCGTGGGGGCGCACGCGCAGCCGGATGCGGACGACGTGGCCGCGGCGCTGCGCGCGGGGCTCGCGGACGCGGTCGACGAGATCCTGCTGCAGGGCGACCTCACCGGGGTCGTCCCGGGCCGCCCCTCCCCCGAGCTCGAGGCGCTCATCGAGCGCGCCGCCCGGGTCGAGTCCCGCGGCGGCGCCCTGACCGTCCGGTTCACGCCCGAGAGCGTGCGCGCGGCGCTCGACGCCGGGACGACCGCCGACGAGCTGCTCGCCGACCTGGCCGCGCACTCCCGGGGCGGCATCCCCCAGCCGCTCGACTACCTCGTGCGGGACGCCGCGCGCAGGCACGGCCGGCTGCGGGCCGGCGCCGCGTCGAGCTACGTGCGTGCCGAGGACCCTGCGCTCCTCGCGGGCCTCGTCGAGGACCCCCGGCTCGCGGCCCTCGGCCTCGTGCGCCTGGCCCCGACCGTCCTGGCTGCCCAGGTCTCGACCCGCGAGCTGCTCGCGGCCCTGCGGGAGCGCGGGCTCGCCCCCGTCGCCGAGGGCCCGGACGGGCAGATCGTGCACGCCGAGCGGGTGATCCGCCGCGTCACGCGCCGGCCGCGGCGGGGCCTCGTCACGCCGCCCGACGACGCGGCCCAGAGCGCTGTCGCCCGCGCAGCACGGGTCGCCGCCCTCGTCCCCGAGCTGCGGCGGGCCGAGCTCGCGCAGCAGGCGGACCTGGAGGCGCAGCTCGCCGACCGTGAGGCGCACCGGGTCGCCGCACGCACCCGGGCGGACGAGGCCGACGCCGCCGCGACTGCCGCCCGGGCAGCCCGCACCGGTGCGGCCGCCGGGGACGCCATCGGCTCGGGAGCCGGCGGCGACGACGCGGGCCGTGACGTGGCCGCGCCCGTCGACGGCCGCGCACGGACCGCTGGTGGGGGCTCCGGCGGCGGCGCCGGCCACCGCGCACCCGCACGCCGCTCGACCTCCCCGACGTCCGGCGGAACAGCAGACCCCGTCGCGGCGTTGGGACTGCTACGCGAGGCCGTCGAGGACCGCACTGACGTGTGGCTCGAGCTCGTGGACGCCCATGGTGTCCCGCAGCGACGGCGCGTACGTCCGCTCCGGCTCGAGGCCGGGCGACTGCGAGCGCTCGACCCCGCGCGTGACTCCGAGCTGACCGTCGCGGTGCACCGCATCGCGTCCGTCGCCCGGGTCGAGCCGGACCCGCTGGACCCCACCGAGGAGACGCATGACTGACGGCCCGCTGATCGTGCAGAGCGACAAGACGCTCCTGCTCGAGGTCGACCACGACCAGGCGGAGGCCTGCCGGCGCGCGATCGCGCCGTTCGCCGAGCTCGAACGGGCCCCCGAGCACGTCCACACCTATCGGCTGACCCCGCTGGGGCTGTGGAACGCGCGCGCCGCGGGCCACGACGCCGAGCAGGTCGTCAGCGTGCTGCTCGAGCACTCGCGGTACCCCGTCCCGCACGCGCTCCTCATCGACATCGCCGAGACGATGTCGCGGTACGGGCGCCTGCAGCTCGTCCAGGACCCGGTGCACGGGCTGGTCCTGCACGCGCTCGACAAGGCCGTCCTCATGGAGGTCATGCGGTCCAAGCGCAGCGCCGGCCTGCTCGGTGCGCGCCTCGACGACACCGACGTGATCGTGCACCCGAGCGAGCGCGGCCACCTCAAGCAGGTGCTGCTCAAGCTCGGCTGGCCCGCCGAGGACCTCGCGGGCTACGTCGACGGAGAGGCCCACGCGATCTCGCTCGACACCGCGGGCGCCTCGAACCCCGACAAGGACGGCGAGCCGCGCCCCTGGGACCTGCGCCCGTACCAGAACCAGGCGATCGAGGGCTTCTGGCACGGCGGCTCGGGCGTCATCGTGCTGCCCTGCGGCGCCGGCAAGACGCTCGTGGGCGCGGGGGCGATGGCCCGATCGCAGACGACGACGCTCATCCTCGTCACCAACACCGTGAGCGCGCGGCAGTGGCGCGACGAGCTGCTCAAGCGGACATCGCTGACCGACGACGAGATCGGCGAGTACTCGGGTGCCCGCAAGGAGGTCCGTCCGGTCACGATCGCGACGTACCAGGTGATGACGACCAAGCGGAAGGGCGTCTACACGCACCTCGAGCTGCTCGACGCCCGCGACTGGGGCCTGGTCATCTACGACGAGGTCCACCTGCTGCCCGCGCCGATCTTCCGCATGACCGCCGACCTGCAGGCCCGGCGCCGGCTCGGCCTGACCGCGACGCTCGTGCGCGAGGACGGTCGTGAGGACGAGGTGTTCAGCCTCATCGGCCCCAAGCGGTTCGACGCCCCCTGGAAGGACATCGAGGCCCAGGGCTACATCGCGCCGGCCGACTGCGTCGAGGTCCGCCTCACGATGCCCGAGCGGGACCGCATGATCTACGCGACCGCCGAGCCCGAGGACCGCTACCGGCTCGCGGCGACGGCACCGGGCAAGAATCACGTCGTCGAGCAGCTCGTCGCGAAGCACGAGGGCGAGCCGACCCTGGTCATCGGGCAGTACATCGACCAGCTCGAGGAGCTCGCCGCCCACCTGAACGCCGACCTCATCACGGGGTCGACGACGGTCCCCGAGCGTCAGCGGCTGTACGACGCGTTCCGGACCGGCGAGATCACCAAGCTCGTCGTGAGCAAGGTCGCGAACTTCTCGATCGACCTGCCGGAGGCCTCGGTCGCGATCCAGGTGTCGGGGTCGTTCGGGTCACGCCAGGAGGAGGCGCAGCGCCTCGGTCGGCTCCTGCGGCCCAAGGGCGACGGCCGGACGGCGCACTTCTACGCGGTGGTCGCGCGGGACACGGTCGACCAGGACTTCGCGGCGCACCGCCAGCGGTTCCTCGCGGAGCAGGGCTACGCGTACACGATCGTCGACGCCGAGGACCTCGTCACCGACTGAGCGAGCCGGGCGGGCGGGGCCGGCGGGCGGGGCCGCAGGGGTCGCCGCGACGGCTGCCCGGCTCGGGCTGGACGCTCAGACGAGCGCCGCGCCAGTGACCGCGCTCTCATTGACCAGGTCCACGAACGCCTGCGCGATCCGGCGCCCCGCGTCCCCGAGCTGGTCGGCACGGCTCGCGTACGCGTCGCGGACCTCGGCCGTGTCGACGGTGTCGTCCCCGTCCGCCCATGTCGCGAGCAGCTCGGTGCCCGCCTCGGGGTGGAACTGAACGCCCCAGGCCGACCCGATCCGGAACGCCTGGTACGGGTACATCGCCGACGACGCGAGCCAGGTCGCACCGCGCGGCAGGTCGACGACCGCGTCCGCGTGCATGCTCGGCATCGGGGTGCTGCGCCGCTCCTCGGCGACCGTCAGGTCGAGCAGCCCGCCGAGCAGCACGTCGCCGACCGCCTCGGGACGCCACTGCACGTCGATGACGCCGGCCTCGATCCCGGGAGGCGCCGCGACCTGCAGCCGCCCCCCGCGGGCGAGCGCTAACATCTGCGCGCCGAGACAGATCGCGAGCGTCGGCACACCGGACGCGGACGCCGCGGCCAGCAGGTTGCGCGTCGCGGGCAGCCAGGGCGCGACGACGTCGTCCACCGCGCTCATCTCCCCGCCGAGCACGATGAGGCCGTCGCCGACCTCGGTCGGGTCGACCGGGACCTCCTCGCCCGCATACGTGTGGATCGTGCGGAGCTCGACCCCGTCCAGCCACTCCTCGAACATGTCCAGCGGGACGTTGGCGTCCTGCTGGACGACGGTCACGACGCGAGGGCCCGGGGTGGCGGGCACGGGGGAAGTCTCAAAGGTCACGCGGAGACGGTACTCCGAGGTACCGAGGAGCCCGAAACCTGCAGGTCGTGGGCGCGCACTTCGCGCCGGGCGGACATCGGGTCCGTTGCACCGACGGCCGGAGGGGTCAAGGATCGGACCGTGACCCGACGACTGCTCGCCCTGTGCCGCACCCGTTCCCGCAGGGCGGCCCGGCTGCTCGGCGCCGTCGCCGCACTGAGCGTCCTGGGCGTGGTCGGCGCGCTCGCGGTCCCCGCCGTCGCGCTGGTCCCGGCGGTCGCCCCGTTCCATGTCAACGACCGGATCACCGACCAGGTGGGCGCGCTCGGCTCGTCCACGGCGGAGGTCACGACCCACCTCGACGCCCTGAAGAACGGCTCGGTCTACGACCTGTACGTCGTGTTCGTCGACGACTTCTCGGGGGCGTCCGGCTCGTCCTGGGCGGACGACACGGCGATCGCGTCCGGCCTCGGCACCGAGGACGTGCTGCTGGCCGTGGCGGTCACCGAGCGGAGCTACGGGCTGTCGGTCGCGGACCAGTCCCAGCTGACCGACGCCCAGATCCGGAACCTGCGGACCGACCTCATCGAGCCGCGGCTCAGCGCAGAGGACTGGTCGGGCGCCGTCATCGCCGCGGCGGACGGCCTGCTCGCAGCCGCAAGCGGCACTGGCACGGGCGGCTCGGGCACGGGTGGGTCGACGACCGGCGGCGGTTCGTCGGCGCCCAGCAGCTCGTCGACCTCGGGCCTGCTCGTCGTGCTCGTGGTCTTCCTCGTCGTCGTGTTCGGTGGCCTCGTCATCTGGGCGATGACCCGTCGGCGCGCCGGCGCGGGCGTCGTGGCGGCGCCCGATTCTGCGCGGCGCGGACGCCCCGACGGCCTCGATGCGCTGCCCACGGCGCAGCTGAACACGCGCGCGAGCTCCGCCCTCGTCGCGATCGACGACGCGATCACGTCGTCCGAGCAGGAGCTCGGCTTCGCGCAGGCCCAGTTCGGCCTCGAGGCCACGACCCAGTTCAGTGCGGCGCTCGCCGAGGCCAAGACCCAGGTCTCCGCGGCGTTCCGGCTGCGCCAGGAGCTCGACGACAGCACGCCCGAGTCCGAGCCCGAGGCGCGCCGGATGATGCTCGCGATCGTCGACACGTGCGCCGCGGTCTCCGCATCCCTCGACGCACACTCGGAGGAGTTCGAGAAGCTGCGCGACCTGCAGGCGCGCGCGCCCGAGGTGCTCGCGGGCGACGAGCGGCGCGCCGGTGAGATCGCCGCGCGCGTCGCACCCGCTCGGACGACGCTCGCCGGCCTGGCGGCGACGTACCCCCCGGCCGCCCTCGCGTCCGTGAGCGCCAACCCCGACCACGCCGAGTCGCTGCTCGCCGGGGCCCGCGAGCAGATCGCGCACGGCCGCACCGCGCTCGGCGGCGGCGACAAGGCCGCCGCTGTTGCCGCCGCGCGCGCCGCGGAGGCCGGCATCGCGCAGGCCGCGACCTTGCTCGACGCCATCGACCGTGCGGGTGCGCAGCTCGCGCGTGCCGGGGCGGATCTCGAGGCGGCGATCGCGTCGATCAGCGGCGACTTCGCGGACGCCGCGCGTCTCGCACCCACCGAGCCAGCCGTGTCCGCCGCGACCGACGCGGGCCGCCAGGCGGTCAGCTCGGCCCAGCAGGCCCGGACCGGCGGAGACCCGCTCGCTGCTCTGAGCGCGCTGCGCGACGCGGAGGCGCGGCTCGACGCGACCCTCGCCCCGTTCCGTGAGCACGCCGAGCAGAGCGCGCGCGCCCAGGCCCAGGCCACCGACCTGCTGGGTCGCGTGACCTCGCAGATCAGGGGGATCTCCGACTACATCGAGACGCGGCGCGGCGCCGTCGGGCCGGAGGCGCGCACCCGGCTGTCCGAGGCCGCGCGACTCGCGCAGCAGGCGCAGGTGACGCTCCCGGCCGACCCGGTGGCCGCGCTCGCGCAGGTCCAGCAGGCGGGGAGCCTCGCGGAGCAGGCGAGCCAGCTGGCGCAGGCGGACGTGCAGCGGTGGGAGGACGAGCAGCGCAGCTCCGGCCCCGGCGGGTTCGGCGGACCGCCCCGTGGCGGCGGCTCGTCGGCCGGGCTGATCCTCGGCGGCATCCTCATCGACCAGCTGCTGCGCGGCGGCGGGGGCTTCCGCGGAGGGGGCTTCGGCGGCGGCGGGTTCGGCGGCGGGGGGCGCAGCGGCCGGGGCGGCGGCGGCGGGTTCGGCGGCGGGTCGCGCGGCGGCCGGGGCGGGGGCGGCCGCTTCTGAGAGGACCGGCAGTCGTATCACGCAGCGTCGCACGACGGGCCCCACGCAGGGCCCCGACCTGGTAAGACATCCCTGGAGCACGAGCCGTCCGTTCGACGACCGAGCAGGCGGTACGCCCGACGAGAGGACGCACGATGACCGAGAAGCAGACGATCCTGGGTCGCATCACCCAGCTCGCCAAGGCGAACATCAACTCCCTGCTCGACCGCGCGGAGGACCCCGCCAAGCTCATCGACCAGCTCATCCGCGACTACACCAACAACATCGCGGAGGCCGAGGACGCGGTCGCCCAGACGATCGGCAACCTCCGGCTCGCGCAGCAGGACCACGCGGACGACGTGTCGGCGGCAAGCAGCTGGGGCCAGAAGGCCGCGGCCGCCTCGGCGAAGGCCGACGAGCTGCGCGCCTCGGGTGACGTCACGGGCGCCGACAAGTTCGACAACCTCGCCAAGGTCGCGCTCGGCAAGCAGATCGCTGCGGAGGACGAGGCCACGACCGCCGAGCCGCTCATCGCGTCGCAGTCCGACGTCGTCGAGAAGCTCAAGGCTGGGCTGTCGTCGTCCAAGGTCAAGCTCGAGGAGCTCAAGACCAAGCGCGACTCGCTCGTCGCCCGCCAGAAGAACGCCCAGGCCCAGTCCCAGCTGCACGACGCGCTGGGCTCGATCAACGTCCTCGACCCGACGAGTGAGATCTCCCGCTTCGAGGACAAGGTGCGGCGCGAGGAGGCCCGGGTCGCGGGCGAGCAGGAGCTCGCGGCGTCCTCGATCGACGCGCAGTTCGAGGAGCTGGACCGCTCGGGTGCCAACCTCGAGGTCGAGGCGCGGCTCGCGGCCCTGAAGAAGGGCACCGCGCCGTCCCTCTAGCCACCGCGTCGGGCCGACGCCGGGCGATCATGCAGCGTGCACCCAGGCAGCTCTCAGGGTTGATGGGCAGAATGGGTGCATGAATGGACCGTCCGGCGTGCCCGAGGCCCGGCTCCTTGTCGTCGACGACGAGCCCAACATCCGCGAACTCCTCGCGACGTCCCTGCGCTTCGCGGGATTCGAGGTGTTCGCCGCCGCCGACGGCGCAAGCGCGCTGCGTCTGGCCCGGCAGCACGAGCCCGACCTGCTCGTGCTCGACGTCATGCTCCCCGACATGGACGGGTTCACCGTCACGCGTCGGCTGCGCGAGAAGGGTCAGCACGTGCCCGTCCTGTTCCTGACGGCGCGCGACGACACCGCGGACAAGGTCCAGGGTCTGACGGTCGGCGGCGACGACTACGTGACGAAGCCGTTCAGCCTCGAGGAGGTCGTGGCGCGCATCCGGGCCGTCCTGCGGCGCACGAACCCCGCCGAGATCGACCCCGGGAGCGTGCTGTCCTACGCCGACCTCGAGCTCGACGAGGACTCCCACGAGGTGCGCCGGGCCGGCCAGGTCGTCGAGCTGTCCCCCACCGAGTTCAAGCTGCTGCGCTACCTCCTGCTCAACCCCGGCCGGGTGCTGTCCAAGACCCAGATCCTCGATCACGTCTGGCAGTACGACTGGGGCGGCGACGCGAACATCGTCGAGTCCTACATCTCGTACCTGCGTCGCAAGATCGACCAGGTCGACGGTCCGGACGGGACGCGCGTCGTCCCGCTCATCCAGACGAAGCGTGGGGTCGGCTACCTGCTGCGGCTCCCCAGCGGTTCATGAGCGGTCCCGACGTGCCCGTCGGGCGCACACGACGGCTCCGGCTGCCGCGCGTGGGCGGCTCGCGGTTCGCGCAACCCGTGGTCCGGGTCCGCGCGCGTTGGGCGCGGGTCCCGCTGCTGGCCCGGCTCGTGGGCATCATCACGGTGCTGCTCACGGTCGGCCTGCTGGTCGCGGGTGCGACGACGACCACGCTGCTGCAGCGCTACCTCGTCGGCCGGGTCGACAGCCAGCTCAAGACCGAGGCGTTCAGCCTCGCGGACCGGCAGCTCGACGCGCTGCTGCGCAACGGCTGCAACCAGGGCGGCAGCTCGCTGTTGCCCAGCGACTACACGGTGATCTTCCGGTTCGCGGCAGTCAGCGGTCAGGACGCCACCGACACCGTCCAGGACTGCGGTCGCAGCGTGACCTACCAGGAGTCCGGCGAGCCGCAGCTGCCGACCCTCACGGCCGACCAGGCCGACGCGCTGGGCGGCGAACCGTTCACCGTCCCGAGCACGCGCTCGGACTCGTCCTGGCGTGTCGTGGCGTACCCCCTCGGCGTCGGTGGCCTCTACACCGGCACGGTCACGGTCGGGCTTCCGCTCGGCGGCATCCACCAGACCGTCGAGCGGATCGTCCGGGTGCTCGTGTCGAGCGGTGCGGTCATCATCATCATCGGCGCGCTCGCCGGCAGCTGGGCCGTGCGCCGCTCGCTGCGGCCCCTGCGGGAGATCGAGGTCACGGCCGCAGCGATCGCCGCGGGCGACATGACCCGCCGCGTGCCCGCGGCACCGCCGTCGACGGAGGTCGGCCGGCTCGGCGAGGCGCTGAACGGCATGCTCACCCAGATCGAGCAGGCGTTCGACGCCCGCACGGCCTCGGAGGGCCGGATGCGCCGGTTCGTCGCGGACGCCTCCCACGAGCTGCGGACGCCGCTTGCCGCGATCCGCGGGTACGGCGAGCTGTACCGGATGGGAGCGCTCACCGAGCGTGACCAGGTCGACGACACCATGCGCCGCATCGAGCAGTCCGCGACCCGCATGGGCGGCCTCGTCGAGGACCTGCTCGCGCTCGCGCGCCTCGACGAGCGGCGCCCGCTGCGGTCCGACCACGTCGACCTCGCGGTGCTGGCGGCCGACTCGATCAGCGACCTGCACGCGCTCGACCCCGACCGCCCACTGAAGATCCAGCCGATCGACGGGACGGCCGGGCTGCGCTCGTGCACGGTCGTCGGCGACGAGCGGATGCTCCGGCAGGTGCTGTCGAACCTCGTCGGCAACGTCGTCGCCCACACCCCCGCGGGCACCCCGGTCGAGATCGCGCTCGGGAGCCGCGGCGACGCGGCGGTCCTCGAGGTCCGCGACCACGGCCCGGGCATCGACCCCGAGCACGCCGCGCGCGTCTTCGAACGCTTCTACCGGGTCGATGCCAGCCGCAGCCGGAACGCCGCGGGGCAGGGGACGGGCGGTGGCGCAGGGCTCGGCATGGCGATCGTCGCGGCCATCGTCGGGGCCCACCACGGTGATGTCGACATCGAGCAGACCCCCGGTGGCGGCACGACCGTCCGCGTGACGCTGCCCGTCGTCGGGCCGGGAAGTCCACCTGCTGGACCGGAAGCGACCTCTCCGGGTGCCGCCTGAGCCTGCCGGCTACTACGATGGCTCGGCTCAGAAAGCAGATCGTTCACAGAGGGTGGTTCATGGACGTCCACGAAGCACCACAGTGGTTGCTCGCTGCGTTCGTCCGGAGCGCCGTCGGCGCCGGGGCGACAGCGGAGAAGGCCGACATCAAGGCAGTCGGCGAGAAGCTCATCGAGAAGTGGTCGTCGCCCGGCCGGAGGTACCACAACCTGCGACACCTCGTCGATGTCCTGGCCCGCGTCGACGAGCTCGCCGAGGAGACCCACGAGCCCGACCTCGTCCGGCTCGCGGCCTGGTACCACGGTGCGATCTTCGACGCGGCCGACATCGCCGCCTACGCGAACCGCGGCGGGGAGGACGAGGTCGCGAGCGCGCTGCTCGCCCGCACCGACCTGCTCGCCCTCGGCGTGCCCGAGGCTCGTGCGGCGCGCGTGCACGCCCTGGTGAACGCACTCGCCCGGCACACCGCGAACCCGACCGACTTCGACTGCGCCGTCCTGTGCGACGCCGACCTGGCGATGCTCGCGGCCGACCCGCAGCGGTACAAGGTCTACCTGCACGACATCCGCGCGGAGTACGAGCACCTGCCCGTCGAGCACTACCTGCGCGCCCGCCTGCGGATCCTGCGCAAGCTCATCGCGCGGCCCAGCCTGTTCGTGAGCCCGCTCGGAGCGGCCTGGGAGGAGCCCGCACGGCAGAACCTGTCGGCGGAGCTGCAGCGCCTCGAGAAGGAGCTCAGCGCCATCGAGGCCGTCTCGGTCAACGCCGGTGGACCCGCGGAGTCCGCGGCGCCCGCCGTCGAGCCGCCCACAGTCGCCGGCTGAGCGAGCCTGCACACGCCGCCTGCGCCCGACGACGTCGCGCGCAGGCGGACCTCCGTAGCGTCCGTGCTCCCACGAGACGAGGAGGTCACCCATGAGCAAGTTCGAGGTCGACAGCGCGCAGGTCGCGCAGGCAGCCGCAGCCGTCCAGGCACGTACCGCAGCAGTGCGTGCTGAGGTCGCGGCGCTGCAGCGGCAGCTGAACGAGCTGCAGAGCACCTGGCGCGGTGGCGCGGCCACTGCGTTCACCGGCGTCATGACCGAGTGGTCAGCGACCCAGGCCCGCGTCGAGCAGGCCCTCGACCACATCACGACAGCCCTGCACACGGCCGCGCGCACCTACGCGGACGCCGAGTCCCAGGCGTCGCGGCTGTTCATGCGCTGACCCGCCCGGCGTGCGGCCCGATCGATCCGGGCACCGTCGATCTCCAGCACCGTAGATTCAGTCCATGACGGTGCTGGTCGATCCGCCGATGTGGCCCCGGCACGGGCGACTGTGGGCGCACCTCGTGAGCGACGAGTCGCTCGACGAGCTCCATGCGTTCGCCGCCCGCGCCGGGATCCCGGCACGCGGGTTCGACCGCGACCACTACGACGTGCCCGACAGCCTGCACGCGGAGCTCGTCGCCCTCGGCGCTGTGCCGGTCGGCGCGCACGAGCTCATCCGCCGGCTTCGCGCGTCCGGACTGCGGGTCCGACGCCGCGACCGCAGCCGACCCGGCACCTGACGGACTAAGCATCTGATGGTGTGGGCACCAGACAGGTCCGACACCGGACGGGCTCAGCATCTGGCGGGTTGGCAGCCCCCGCCGCCACGAACGAACGACGGGCCGGTCACCTCGCGGTGACCGGCCCGTCGTTCTGTCGATCGTCGTGCAGTGCAGCCGAGGCTGCGGGGTTACCTCAGCGGATCAGAAACCGCCGCCGAAGTCCTCGCCGCCACCGCCGCCGCCACCGGCCGGGGCCTTCTCCGGCTTGTCGGCCACGACGGCCTCGGTGGTCAGGAACAGGGCCGCGATGGACGCCGCGTTCTGCAGTGCGGAGCGCGTGACCTTCACCGGGTCGTTGACGCCGGCGAGGAGCAGGTCCTCGTAGACGTTCGTCGCGGCGTTGAGGCCGTGACCGGTGGGGAGGTTGCGGACCTTCTCCGCGACGACGCCACCCTCGAGGCCGGCGTTGATCGCGATCTGCTTGAGCGGCGCGTCGAGCGCGACGCGAACGATGTTCGCCCCGGTCGCCTCGTCGCCCTCGAGCGCGAGGATGCCCGCGTCGGCGAACGCGAGCTTGCCCGCCTGGATGAGCGCGACGCCACCACCGGCGACGATGCCCTCTTCGACGGCGGCCTTCGCGTTGCGAACGGCGTCCTCGATGCGGTGCTTGCGCTCCTTGAGCTCGACCTCGGTCGCAGCGCCGGCCTTGATGACGGCAACGCCGCCGGCCAGCTTCGCGAGACGCTCCTGGAGCTTCTCACGGTCGTAGTCCGAGTCGGAGTTCTCGATCTCGGCACGGATCTGCGAGACGCGGCCGGCGATCTGCGCGGCGTCGCCCGAGCCCTCGACGATGGTCGTCTCGTCCTTGGTGACGACGATCTTGCGCGCCGTGCCGAGGACCTCGAGGCCGACCGTGTCGAGCTTGAGGCCGACGGTCTCGGAGACGACCTGGCCACCGGTGAGGATCGCCATGTCCTGGAGCATCGCCTTGCGGCGGTCGCCGAAGCCGGGCGCCTTGACGGCGACGGACTTGAACGTGCCGCGGATCTTGTTCACGACGAGCGTGGCCAGGGCCTCGCCCTCGACGTCCTCAGCGATGATGAAGAGCGGCTTGCCGGCCTGGATGACCTTCTCCAGGAGGGGCAGCAGGTCCTTGACGTTCGAGATCTTCGACTCGACGAGCAGGACGTAGGCGTCCTCGAGGACGGCCTCCTGGCGCTCCGGGTCGGTGACGAAGTACGCCGACAGGTAACCCTTGTCGAAGCGCATGCCCTCGGTCAGCTCGAGCTCGAGGCCCAGCGCGCTGGACTCCTCGACCGTGATGACGCCTTCCTTGCCGACCTTGTCGAGCGCCTCGGCGATGAGCTCGCCGATCGCCGTGTCGCCGGCCGAGATGGAGGCGGTCGCAGCGATCTGCTCCTTGGTCTCCACATCCTTGGCCTGCAGGAGGAGCTGGGCGATGACGGCCTCGACGGCCTTCTCGATGCCCTTCTTCAGGGCGATCGGGTTGGCGCCGGCCGCAACGTTGCGCAGACCCTCGCGCACGAGCGCCTGGGCCAGGACCGTGGCGGTGGTGGTGCCGTCGCCGGCGACGTCGTCGGTCTTCTTGGCGACCTCCTTGACGAGCTCGGCACCGATCTTCTCGAACGGGTCGTCGAGGTCGATCTCCTTGGCGATGGAGACGCCGTCGTTGGTGATCGTGGGGGCGCCCCACTTCTTGTCCAGGACGACGTTGCGGCCCTTCGGGCCGAGGGTGACCTTGACGGTGTCGGCGAGGATGTTGAGTCCTCGCTCGATGCCGCGACGGGCCTCCTCGTTGAAGGCAATGATCTTGGCCATGGGGCTGTGATCCTTCACTGTGGCTCGGTTCGGCTGACGGTGCCCGCGACGGACGGCGCGCTCCCGGACGGTCATGTCCCGCTCGGGTGCGAACCTCACCGGTCAACCGGTTGATTCTGTCACTCTCCACCGGAGAGTGCTAAGACCATGGTTAGCACTCACCCCAGGAGAGTGCAAGCGGCTCACCTGTCCCGCGGGGCCCGACCGGCGTGTTCACGCTGATCGGAACCGGGGTGTTCGCGCATGGCAGATGGCCCGCCACCCGCCGGGGCGCACGCGCCTGCGCGACGTCAGGGAGCGAGGGACGGCGGCTGGGTGATCCCGAACCTCGACCGCAGCGCGCGCGTCGCCGCGTACCAGCCACCGAGCCCGTGCACGCCCGGACCCGGCGGCACCGAGGCGGAGCACAGGTAGACGCCCGGCAGCCCACCGTCGAACGGGTCCCAGACCGGGCGTGGGCGGGCGAACATCCGGTACAGCGACACCGCACCCCCGGCGATGTCGCCGCCCGCGTAGTTGGCGTTGTGCTCGCTCATCTGCGCGGCGGGGACGCACCGCGCGGCGACGACGACGTCCCGGAAGCCCGGCGCGAACCGCTCGACCTGCCGCGTCACGGCGTCTGTCAGGTCGAGCGTCGACCCGTTCGGGACGTGCGCGTAGGTCCACAACGGGCGCAGGCCGCCCGCGCCGAACCGGGTCGCATCGGCCGTCGTCGGATCGCTCAGCAGGACCATCGGGTGCTCGGCGTGCCGTCCGGCCGCCACCGCGGCCTCCGCGGCGGCCATCTGCGCGCGGCTGCCCCCGACATGGACGGTGCCCGCGAGCCCGACCTCGGGGCGGGTCCACGGCACGGGACCCGAGAGCACGAAGTCGACCTTCGCGGCGGCGTTGCCGGCAGGGAACCGGGCGAACGACCGGGCAGCGCGTCCAGGCAGGCGCCGACCCAGCACGCGGACGAGGGTTCGCGGGGTCGTGTCGAACAGGTAGGCCTGGGCGCGCGGCAGCTCGTCGAGGTCGTGCACCTCGGTGCCCGTCACGATCGAGCCGCCGTGCGCACGTAGGTCGGCCGCGAGGGCGTCCACGATCGACTGGCTGCCGCCCCGCGGGATCGGCCAGCCCGGCCCGTGGGCGAGCGCCGCGAGCATCACAGCGGCACCGGCGGCCGTGAGCGACGGCATCGGTGCGATCGCGTGCGCGGCGACCCCGGTGAGCAGAGCGGCGGCCTCCTCGGTCCGGAACCGCGCGCCCCACGCGACGCTGCCCTGCTCGAGCACCCCGAGCCCGAAGCGGACGGCGGTCCCCAGGTCGCGGGGCATGCTCCGGCGATCGCCCAGGGCGACGTCGACGAGACCGTCGGGGTGCGTCGAGAGCGGCCCGAGGAGGCGGCGCCAGGCCGGGCCGTCCGGGCCGAGCGCGTCGGCCGTGCGCTCGATGGACCGGTAGGCCACCGCGGCGCGCCCGCCGTCGAGCGGCTGCGCGTACGCGGCCTCCGCGGCCAGCATCTCGACACCGCGCGCCTCGAGGTCGAACGACTGGAGGAACGGGGACGCAACGGCGAGGGGGTGCACGGCTGAGCACACGTCGTGCAGGACGCCGTCCGCGAGGCCGAGGTCGAGCGTGCGAGACCCGCCGCCGATCGTGTCCTGCGCCTCGACGACCTGGACGCTCAGCCCCGCGCGGGCGAGCGTCACGGCGGCAGCCAGGCCACCGGGACCACTTCCGACGACGACCGCGTCGACCTCCGTCGACCGCGCTCGGCTCACCGGGTCACCGCCCGCACGCGGTCGGGCCGAACGGCGGCCCCGCGCGTCGGTCAGCCCTTGAAGCCGGGCATCAGGACGATAGTGATGCCGTCCTTCGCTCGCGTGGTCGACAGCTCGACGGTCGAGATGCCGAGCAGCTGCGCGACGGCGTCGGCCGTGACCTTCTGATCCTCGGTCGCGTAGAAGACGGTGGTCGCCTTCACGCCGGTGCCGGTTCCGTTCGAGGCGGTGACCTTGGTGAACCCGCCGGCCTCGAGCTTCTTCGTCTGGCTCGCAGCCAGACCCGAGACGTTCGCTGCGTTGAGCACCACGACGGGCGAGGTCAGGTCCGGTGTCGCAGCAGGCGGCGCGACGGGCGCCTCGCTCGTGGCGGTGTCAGCGGGCGGTGCCGTGTCGGTGGCGGTGCCGGTCGCCGCGTCGGTGGCGGTGTCGGTCGGCTCGGTCGTGCCTGTTGCACCGAGGCCCGAGATGGCGCCGCCGAGCCCGGTGTCGGAGTTCGAGATCCAGGTGACGAGCCCGTAGGCGAGCGCGGGGAAGACGACGAGGACGACGAGGAACGGCCACACCTTGGACCACGTGGTGCGGGGTGAGCGGTGCACGCCGCGAGGACCGTCGTGGTCGTCAGCGGCGTCGAACTCGTCTGGTGGGTACGGGTAGCTGGCCTTGCTCACGGCGGACAGGCTATCCGGTCAAGCCGTGAACTGTGACCGCACGTGTCGCAGGGCGCGCGTCGCGACGCAGGTCAGGCTTCCGCGCCGAGCCGGCGGGCCGAGCGGGCGCGCTGCCGGGTCGAGCGCATGCGGCGCAGCCGCTTGACGAGCATGGGGTCGTGGGCGAGCGCGGCGGGCGAGTCGATGAGGGCGTTGAGCACCTGGTAGTACCGGGTGGCCGACATGTCGAAGAGCTCGCGGATGGCCTGCTCCTTGGCGCCGGCGTACTTCCACCACTGCCGCTCGAACGCCAGGACCTGCTGGTCACGCTCGGTCAGCTCACCCGCGTGCTCGGCGACGACGCTGCCGACCCGTTCCGCTGTCGCGGTCTCCATCGTGGCTCCTGACCTTCCGTGCCTGACCTGTCCGCGCTGAGCAACGATCCGTGCCGGGCACCTGCCCCTACCGCGCTCACGTCATCGTAGGCGGGAATGACACGGGTGTCATTCCTTGCCCTCCACGGTTCACCCGGTCGCGCACGACACGCGAACGACACGCCGGGACCGCCGTCGTCGCTACCCTCGCGGGGTGACGAACCGACCTCTCACCGACCTCGTGGCCCCCGACTGGGCCGTCGCGCTCGCCCCGGTCGAGCCCGCTCTCCGGGCAGCCGGGGAGTTCCTGCGTGCCGAGGTCGCCGCCGGTCACGGGTACCTGCCGGCCGGCGACGCGATCCTGCGGGCGTTCGCGCGTCCGCTGGCCGACGTGCGGGTCCTCGTCGTCGGGCAGGACCCGTACCCGACCCCGGGGCACGCGATGGGGCTGTCCTTCTCGGTCCAGGCGGACGTCAGCCCGCTGCCGCGGTCGCTCGCGAACATCGTCACGGAGCTGGTGTCGGACGTCGGCGCACCACGGCCCAGCTCGGGCGACCTCACGCCGTGGTCCGACCAGGGCGTGATGCTCCTCAACAGAGTCCTGACCGTTCGCCCGGGTGCTCCGGCGTCGCACCGCGGCAAGGGCTGGGAGGCCGTCACCGACCGCGCCATCGCGGCCCTCGTCGAGCGCGGCGGACCGCTCGTGGCGGTGCTGTGGGGCCGCGACGCGCAGACCCTCGCGCCCGCACTGGGTTCGACGCCGATCGTCGCGAGCGTGCACCCGAGCCCGCTGTCGGCCCATCGCGGGTTCTTCGGCTCGCGACCGTTCTCACAGGTCAACGCCCTGCTCGTGGCGCAGGGAGCCGCACCGGTCGACTGGTCCCTGCCCTGAGCCGGTGACGCGCCTGCCGAGTTCGCGCAGAATGTCCCCGTGACCACACCGATCCCCGACGCCGTCGCGTCGGCACCCCGCTGGAGCCGGTTCGTCGCGATCGGCGACTCGTTCACCGAGGGCCTGTGGGACGTGCCTGACGCGGACGGGCAGTGCCGTGGCTGGGCCGACCAGCTCGCCGGCCATCTGTCCGAGCGCCGGACCGCCGCGGGCGCCGAGCCCCTCGCCTACGCGAACCTCGCGATCCGCGGCAGGCTGCTGCGCCCGATCATCGCCGAGCAGCTGCCCGCGGCGCTCGCGCTCGACCCTGACCTCGTGAGCCTCATCGGCGGAGGCAACGACGTGCTGCGGCCGTCGGTGGACGCCGACCGGCTGGCCCGCGACCTCGAGGCAGCCGTGGTGCGCCTCCGCCGGGCGGGCATCGACGTGCTCCTCGGTACCGGCATGGACTCCGCGGACAGCCCGCTCATCCGGGCGACGCGTGGACGCGTGGGCATCTTCAACACGCACATCTGGTCGATCGCCCGCCGACACGGTGCGTACGTGCTGGACCTCTGGGGCATGCGCTCGCTGCGGGACTGGCGCATGTGGGCCCCGGACCGCATCCACCTCACGACCGATGGGCACGCGCGGGTGGCACAGGCGGCACTGGTGGGTATGGGCCTGGCGCCCGACGACTCCGGGTGGGACGACCCGCTCACCCCCCTGCCCCCGGTCCCGCGGATCCGGCAGCTGCGGGACGACGCCCGGTGGGTGCGCGACGACGTGTACCCGTGGGCGACCCGTCGGCTGCGTGGTCAGTCGTCCGGGGCGACCCGCGTTGCCAAGCGGCCGGAGCTCGCACCGGTCGAGTGAGCCCGGACGCAGGTGCGTCCCGGTCCGTCGAGGGACAGGGGCGGACGAGCGACGGTCAGACGGCGGGGGCGATCGTGAGCCGGTCGGCCTGCGCGGCGTCGACGGGCGTGGTCGCCGTCATCGCGAGCACCGAGTCGGTCCTCAGCTCGCCGGTCGCGGTGCCGAGTGCCGCGCCAGCGGCGTCGTGCACCGTCACTGCGACGCGCTGACCCGCGCACTGGGTCGGGTAGCCGGTGACCCGGATCCCGGTGACGGCGTACGCGCCCAGGGTCGAGTCGATACCGACCTCGTAGCTCACCGAGATCTGGGAGGCCGGGCACGCGGAGGCGGACGACAGCTCGCCTGCCTGCGCGGCACTCGACGAGGCGAAGGCACCAGCGGCCGCGACGGCGAGGAAGGCGCTGGCCCACCAGCGTCGGTTGCTCCGCCGCTTCGAGCTTGTCGCTGTGCTCATCGCGCACCTCCTTCACCGCAAGTCGTTCCCTTGCTCACGACCATACGTAGGTGGAAACACCCAAGCCACCAGTGAGTCAGGTCACGCTGGATGAAATAAAGCCCCACGGCCGGACACATGGGCGAAGTCGCCGGAGAGGCTGCGCTCCCACGCTTTTCGGGGGTGGGCGACGGGCGCAGAGACAGGCCGCTCGAGCCGTCGGAGCCGACGCCGGATACGGGATAGGCGCGACGAAGGGGATGACTTTGGCGGCAATAGGGGGAAAACACCCACCCGAGCCAAGATCGATGAGAGTTGGTCACGGGACCCGTCAGAACGCGCCCAGAGTCAGGCGCGCGTCGCGTGTCTGCACGGGCGCGAGGTCGACCGGGACTTTGAGGACGCCGGGCGAGCAGGTCGCCCGGACCGACGAGTCAGGGGCAGATGTAGACCGGGTTGGTGATCTGCCCGGTGTTGTTCCCCACGAATTCGATCGTCTGAGTGACTGCGACCTGCGCGCCATCGGCCCCGACCACGGTCGCAGTACCGCTGCTCGCCACACCGGTGAACGTCACGAGGCGCGTGCTGCTCGAGCAGAAGCCGCTCGGCAGAGGTGCGAAGGTCGCGCCACCGGAGGACTCCCCGACGTATCGCGCCAGGAAGGGGAATCTGGCGAGGTCTGCGAAGTTCACCGTCGCCTGCCAGGTCACCGGGTTCTTCTCAGTGGTCGACACCGTGATCTTGAGCTTCCACGAGGTTCCGGAGGTGTCCGTGTTGCCACCGAACGTCAACGAGCACGACTTGCCGTTGTTGGTGTTGCCACCACCGTTGAGCACGACGCAGCCGGGCGCCACCGCCGCCGCGGTATAGCTCCACGTTGTGGGGATGGGCCACGACGCAATCGTCACGGAGATCACGGCCGTGGCAGCAGGGGTGTAGGGCCCGGACAGCGCAAGCTGGACCGAGCCTCCCGCCGCAGGCACCGTCGCGGCGCCGGTGAGGGTCGCCGTGGTTGCCGAGTCGTACAGCTGAACGGCGATCGGCAGGCCAGCGCACGCCACGGCGATGCCGGACAGCTGCATGACGTTGGTGGTGGTCGTCGTGGCCGGCGTCGTCGCCGCCACGGCGTCGTCGCAGCGCGCGCTGGAGAACGCCGAGGGGTGCTGACCGCCGGTCATGACCAGCTTCGCGGCACTGGCCGGAGTCATGAAGGACAACGCCACCGCGAGGATCAGCGCGCAGGCGCCCAGGGCCCGCTTCATCGGGGCTCCATCACGGGCGCGTGGACCGAGTCGGGCACGGAGTCCGGGACCCAGGACGGCACGGTGGCGGCACCCTCGTCGCGCGCGGGCTCAGTCTGAGAGGGGCTCAGCGCGTCTGCGCTGAGGTCGGTGCCGACCGCGTCGAGCACCGAGCCCGCCGTCGCCTGGTCGGCGGTCGACGCGTCGTCGTCGCTCTCCTCTTGGCGAGGCCAGACAAACAGGCCGATCGCGATCAGGATGAAGGAGACCCAGACGAACGGGCTGGTCAGGCCGCGGGCGACCAGGCCGACCTTCGGCAGGTAGACCTTGGCGACCCCGAGGACCTCGGAGCCGGCAGGGTTGAACGGGTCCGCAGCGGCGTTGTTGTCGCCCTGCATGACCCAGCCGGTCGTCGCGTCGCCACCCGTGATGCGGTGGATGATGCGCGCGCCGCCGAGCTCCTTGGGCTGGTAGACGATCACGTCGCCCACCACCGCCGTGGCGCACCGCGCGACGACCAGGTCGCCGGTGTAGTACGTCGGCTCCATCGAGTGGCCCGAGACGATCGTCAGGGTCGTGCAGCCGCCGAGGCTCGTCGGCCAGAGGAGGAAGGCCGCGACCCCCGCGAGGGTGTACAGCAGGACGGACGCGACGATGCCAACGAGCCGGCGCGGGGTGGCCGCGCCGGCTCGAAGGTGCATGCGTCGCTCGATGATCCGACCTCAGTCAGTCCGTGAGCGCGGTTCAGCTGTAGATCGTGAGCGCGACGGTCTTGATGGCGTTGTCCTGGCCGGCCGAGAGCGGGATCGAGATCGACGTCGCACCCGAGGCAAGCGAGGTCTCCACGCCATCAAGAATGACTGCGTTGAGGTCGCCGAGAAGCGCGACCTTGTACTTGTGCTTGCCGTCCGCGCATGCGGCGTCGATCTTGCTGAGGGTGACCGTGTCCGACCCGAAGGTTGCGCCCGTGCGTGCCGGAGCCGAGAACGTCACCGGGATGGTCGTCGTCTGGCAGTCCGCGGTCAGGGCGAGGGTGCCGGACTGGACCGTGTTGCTCCCGGTCAGGTTCAGCTGCGCGGCGGACGCAAGCGACAGACCGGCGACGCCGAGGACGGCGAGCGCGATGGCGATGGACTTGCGACGGTTCGTGGACTTCGACATTCCGATTGCTCCCGGAGACTGGTTCTGGTGGGAGTCGGCGAGTGGCCGAAACCCGTCCAAAGAGCGACCTCGCTGCTGGACAACTGGAACCCTAGAAAGTTCTGAACAGATGTCCACGTCTGCCCTGGGTGCAGCCACCTGCGGTGCCGGAATGGTCCGATTGTTTCACCCCGGACAATCGGCACGTATCGGCATGCATCGGACAGCGCAGGAGCGTGTCCACAGCCGTTTCACAGCCGCTGGCGAACCCGCTCGTTCGGTCGTGGAAGCGCGACCATCGTGATGAACATCACGTATGACAGGTTCATGCCGAGGGTGTGACTGGCGCGTCAGGCGTCGTACATGGTCGAGATCGGGACGCGCGCCTCCACGCGCGTCCCCTCACCCGGGACAGATGAGACATTCAGCCGTCCGCCGATGAGCACCAGTCGCTCCTGGAGGCGCTTCGTCCCGGAGCGTGGGCCGACGGTCGGCGCATCGAATCCCGACCCGTCGTCGACCACCGCGACGGCGAGGCAGTCCACGTCGAGATCGATCGCCACGCGCAGCGAGTGCGCGCCGCCGTGGCGCAGCGCGTTGGTCACCGCCTCCTCGACGACCCGGACCGCGAGCAGCCGCTCGCTCTGGGTCAGCTGCGGCGAGACCGGGTCGTCGAGGCTGCGCACGTCGTCGGACACCACCATGCGCGTCGCGATGTCGGGGGCATCCGCGCGAGCAGCGACCGCACCGCCGGCACCATGCCGATCTCGAGGCTCTCCGGGTAGAGCATGCGGCTGGTCTCGCGCACGTCGCCCTCCCGCACGTCCTCGATCTGCTCGCGCACCTCACGCAGCGCGAGCACGTCGGCGTCGGTGCCGAACCCCGAGTCGAACGACTCGATCGCGCGGTCGAGCCGCGCCACGATGAGCACGAGCCTCTGCTGGAGGCTGCCGTGCAGGCCCTCGGCGACCTCGCGGCGGACCCGGACCTCCTCGTCCTCCAGGGCCCGCAGCGCGAGCTCGATCCGAACCTTTGCCGCGGCTCCCGCCTCGATGCCCTTGCGGAGCCGCCGCTGCGACACCATGGCCGCCGCCCCCGCCATCCCGCCCGCGACCGCCGCGATGAGGCCGGCCGACAGCTCGACGAGCTGGGTCGTCCTGATCGTCACGTCGTAGACGTGGAACGCGGACTGGGCCATGACGCGCGCGGTCGCCGCATACATCGAGGCGACCGCGATCCCGTAGACCATCTCCCAGAAGCTGTGGGTGGTCGCGACCCTGCTCCAGCGCAGGGCGGCGAGCATGACCAGGACGCAGATCGTGTTCGCTGCGAGACGACCGCCGAACGACCCGCCGCCCACGCCCGCGGGGGCGTACTTGTACGCCGCGGACACGAGGAGCGCCGCACCCACCGCGAGCAGACCGAGGACGCCGCCCGTCGCGGCCAGGAGCGCCCTGAGGTCGTCGCGCTGGGCTGACTGCTCGGCTGTCCTCGGGGCAGGCATGGTCGTCCAGTCCTCATCGGTGTCCCCACGGCGCGGGATCGCGCTCGTGACGTCGCGCACGACGATACTGGGGCACGATGACTACGCAGGCGCACGACCCCATCCGGCTCGGCATCGTCGAGGACCAGCCTCTCTTCCGTTCGATGCTCGAGTTCACGCTCGCGAACGTGGAGGGCATCAAGGTCGTGGCGGCGGTCGGCACGGCCCGCGAGGCCGAGCAGCGCATGACGCCCGGGGCCGTCGACGTCGCGATCCTCGACATCGACCTTCCCGACGGCAACGGCATCGCCCTCGGTGTGATCCTGCGGCGCAAGCAGCCCGGGCTGGGCATCCTCCTGCTGTCCGCGCAGGACTCCATGGACCTCCTGCTCGACCTGCCGCCGGACGTGCGCAACGGCTGGAGCTACCTGTCCAAGACGTCCTCGACCAGCACCGACACGCTCGTGGCCGCGGTGCGCGCCTCGGCGGCCGGCAAGACGACGCTCGACTCGGCCCTCATCGACCGCAAGAAGCCGCGCGCGGGGACCGCCGTCGCCCGGCTCACCGACCGGCAGTACGCGGTGCTGCGGCTCCTCGCGCAGGGCCGCTCGAACGCGGGCATCGGCGAGGCTCTCGGGATCACCGAGAAGTCCGTGCAGAACCACATCAACGCGATCTACGGCACGCTCGAGATCGACACCGATCCGACCCGCAACCCCCGCGTCAGCGCCGCGCTGCGTCTGCTCGAGGAGACCGGCCGGTCATGACCTTCGTGATGCGTCCGGCGCCCTGGGGCTTCGACGGGCGGGTGTGGCGGGACATCAAGGGCCGGGAGATCGCCGTCGAGGACCTCACGCCCGGTGCCGCCCTGGGAGCGCGCGGCATGCTCGAGCGGTTCGCCGCCACGTACGCGGCCGAGCGGGTCGGCTTCTACCGCGCCGCGGCTGCCGCGGCCCGCACGGACGGACTCGCCGCGACGCTCGCCGCCGAGCTCGACGTGGCCGCGGACCGGATCGAGGGCGCATCCGCCCAGGACTGGATCGAGGGCACCGTCCTGTGGCGAGCGCTGACGGAGCGCATCGCCGAGTAAGAGCAGAGCCTCCTATCGGATTCGAACCGATGACCTACGCATTACAAGTGCGTTGCTCTGGCCAGCTGAGCTAAGGAGGCGCGCACCCCGAGGGGTACCGCGCAAGCGTACCGAAGCCGGTACGCCGGGGCCGCCGTGCCGGACGGTGTGCGTCCGGCCCGGCGGCCCCGGAGGTACCGCGCGATCAGCCCTTCGCGGCGACGATCGCCTCGGTGAGCGGACCGGCCGAGTACAGGTCGCCCTTGAACGCGGTGCCGTTGATCAGGACGGTCGGCGTCCCGTAGGAGTCGCCCAGGTCCACGCTGGCCTGAGCCGTCAGCGCCGAGACGTACGGGGCGAACGTGCGCCAGGCCTTGTCGGGGACGTTCGTCGTGAACTGGTCGACGACCGTCTGGGGCACACCGGCGGTCAGCGCGAGCTTCGCGATCTCATCGTCGGACAGGCCCTTCGAGTTCTCGGCCGGCTGGTTGGCGAACAGCGCGGAGTTGAAGGCCGTGAACTTGTCGGGCGCCTGGTCGGCGACGACGGCGGCGGCGTTCGACGCCCGGGTCGAGTACTCGGTGCCCGACGACAGCCGGTCGAGGATCGAGATCGGGTGGTACTCGACGACCACGCCGCCCGCGGCCCGCAGCGTGGCGAGCTCGGCGTCGTTGGCGGTCTCGAACTGGTGGCAGTACGGGCACATGTAGTCGAGGTAGACCGAGACGACGACGTCGCCGGTGGCCGCCTTCTCGCCCGCCGTGCCGGTGGCGCCGACCGGGATGGCACCGCTGTCGGAGGCGGTCGAGGGCTTGGCGACGTCGGCGAGCTTGACGGCGTCGCCCGTGTACGCGGCAGCGCCGGCGGTGGTGCCCTTCGTCTGGCCCAGGATGAGCGCGACGACGACGACGAGCACCACGACTGCGGCGACGAGCCCGCTGATCGCGATGATCCGGTTGCGCTTCTCGCGCTGCTTCTGCTGCTCGCGCATCTGGATGGCCTTGACCCGGGCCTCGTCGCGACGCTCGGCCTTGCTGGGACGTGGATCGTTGCTGGGCATGGTTCTGCTTCCGTCTGAAATTTCGGGGTGGAGGTGGAGCGGGCGTTCAGGCGGGCAGGACGGGCGGGCCGCGGTGCGGGTGGGCGGCCAGGACGGCAGCGATCGTGCGCAGGGAGCGCACCTCGACGGTGACGACGAACCGCGTGACCTGCCCGACGACGGCCACCGCGGCGCGCGGGACCCTCGGCAGCGCAGCAGCGAGGACCCGGGCGGCAGACCGCAGGGCGCGGACCAGCACGGCACCGATCCCGAGACCGCCGGCGCCGAGGGCCAGGTGGAACAGCAGGACCGGCACCGCGACGCTGAGCAGCACGACGACGCCACCCCGCGCGAGCGGGGTGAACGCGACGGTGCCGTCAGGGCAGTCGGCGGCGCTGCGCAGCAGGGCCAGTCGCAGCCCGAGCGGGCCGAGTGCGCCGTCGGCGCTCACGCACTGATGGAGGGCGATCCGACCGGGCAGAGCCAGCGAACCAAGGACCGCGATCGCGGCGACCGACGCGACGACCAGGCCCGCGCGCCGCGTGGGCACGCCGACCCGGGCACGGGGCCGGGATGCGGTCATGGGCCCAGGGTAAGGGGTCGGCCTGTCGACCGGCCGACTGTTCGGCCGGGGTTCAGGGCAGGATCGGCTCGGGCAGCGGGTCCCACACGATCGCGGTCCCGTGGACCACCTGCGCGACCAGGACGGCCGTGCCTGCGAGCGCGAGCAGGACGACCACGAGCGCACCCGCCCGACCGGGTGCGACGACGGCGAGCACCCGGCGGGCGCCGGTCCGGGTCATCGCCGCGAGCGGGCCCCACCAGGTCGCCACCAGTCCGAGCAGGAACGCCCCTGCCACGACCACGGACGCCTGCCAGCCCTCCGGCTGCCGGCCCGATGTCGAGCCGCCGAGCACCCAGTAGCCGCTGCCGAGCATCCACCACAGCACGCCGAGGACGATCACGACGAGGCTCGCGCCCACGACGATCGACGGCACGAGGCCCAGGACGGATCGCACCAGGTGCCACGGCGTGAGCACGACAGCCCGGGCGGGGTCCGACCGCCGTACGCCGACCCGTTCGCGGCGCGCGTGCATCGACTCGACGGTCCGCCCGACGGTCCGCACGACGAGGAGCAGCACGCCGACGACGATGAGCGTGTACCCGGGGTACAGCGCTGCTGCGGCAACCGCGACCAGCGCAAGGGACAGCAACGTGCCCCAGCGTCGACGCGCGGGCGGCCGCTCGTACCCCGACCCCTCGACGTCGGAGTCGTCGGGTCCGAGCTCGTCGGCGACCCAGTCGTCCGACGCGGCGTCCGCGTCGTCCAGCTCCGCGCCGTCGTCCATCGCGGTGCCCGCCGCCCCCGCAGCGCCTGCCGCGAACGCGCGCGTCGCGCCGTCGTTCGCGATCAGCGCGGTGGCGGCCGCGCCGCCGACAACCGTCGTCGCGCCGGCAGCGCCGGTCGGGCCGCCGTGGAGCACCGTCGTGCCGACGGAGTCCTGGGCCGAGTCGTCGTCCACGGGCTCGTCGCCGTACCTCGCGGCGTCCCCCAGGGCAGCGACGACCTCCGACGGCGAGAGCCGGTCACGTGCCGCGGGCGCGAGCGCACCCCGCAGGGCCCGCGTCGTGATCGGCCCGAGGCCGTCGAGGTCGGGCTGCCCAGCGCGCGCGCGGGCGAGCACCTGCTCGAGCGGGCGCAGCCCGAACGGTGCGCGGCCGGTCGCGGCGAACGCGAGCAGCGCGGCCCAGCCCCACCAGTCGGTGTGCGCGGTCGGCTCGGCGTCGTCGAGCAGCTCGGGGGCGAGGTAGCCCGGAGTGCCGACGACGAGGCCGGTCGAGGTGACCCGCGCGTCGTCCGCCGCCTGCGCGATCCCGAAGTCGATGAGCACCGGTCCGGAGTCGGTGACGAGCACGTTGGCTGGCTTGAGGTCGCGGTGCACGACGCCCGCCTCGTGGACCGCGGTCAGGGCGTCGTGCAGCCCGGCAGCGAGCTCGTGCAGCGCGTGGGCGTCGAGTGGTCCGTGCCGGCGCACGAGGTCCTCGAGGTCGTCGCCCGCGACAAGCTCGGTCACGAGGAACGCCTCGGTCGAGTCGGCCTCCGCGTCGAGCACGGCCGCGACGCCCGGGTGGTGCAGACGTTGGAGCGCGAGCACCTCGCGGCGCAACCTGTCCCTGGCGACCGGGTCGGCCCCGACGTGCGGGTGCAGCAGCTTGAGCGCGACCGGTGAGCCGCCACCATCGAGCGCGCGGTAGACGGTCCCCATGCCCCCCGAGCCGAGGGGCGCGACGATCGTGTAGCCGCCGATCTCTGACCCGGGTTCCAGGCCGATGCGCTCCATGGGCGAAACGTATCCGCGGCCGGGCCTCATTGCTGGGTGCCGCGCTGGCACGGGCGGGGACGGGCGGCCACGGGAAGGTCACGGTATGGTCGACAAAACCCCAAGGAGCTGATGTTTGGTGCCATCTGCCGGTTACGGACTTGTCGTCGTCTCGAATCGACTGCCTTTCGACGTGTCGATCGACCCCGACGGTCAGCCGAGCTGGGTCCGGTCGCCAGGGGGGCTCGTCACGGCGCTCGAGCCGGTGATGAAGGAGGCCGACGGCGCGTGGCTCGGCTGGTGCGGCGCTCCTGACGCGGAGTTCGAGCCGTTCGACGTCGACGACATGCGGCTCGTGCCGGTCCCCCTCTCCGAGGCCGAGGTCGCCGACTACTACGAGGGTTTCGCCAACGACTCGCTCTGGCCGCTCTACCACGACGTGATCGCGTCGCCCGCGTTCCACCGGCTGTGGTGGGAGTCGTACCGGCGGGTCAACCGCCGGTTCGCCGAGGCGGCCGCCGCGCAGGCAGCGCAGGGTGCGACGGTCTGGGTGCACGACTACCAGCTCCAGCTCGTGCCGGCGATGCTGCGCGAGCTGCGCCCCGACCTGCGCGTCGGGTTCTTCCTGCACATCCCGTTCCCGCCGCTCGAGCTCTTCGCGCAGCTTCCGTGGCGTCGCCAGGTCGTCGAGGGTCTGCTCGGCGCCGACCTCATCGGGTTCCAGCGCGCCGCAGACGCCGCGAACTTCGTGCGCGTCGTGCGCCGTCTGACGGAGCTCACGACGCGCGGCCAGGTCATCACGATGCCGGGCAAGCACGGCCACTCCCCGAGGCACGTGCGCGCGGCGGCGTTCCCGATCTCGATCGACTCCAAGAAGTTCGACGCCCTCGCCCGCACCCCCGAGGTGCAGCAGCGCGCGAAGGACATCCGCAAGGAGCTCGGCGACCCGAAGGTCCTCATGCTGGGCGTGGACCGGCTCGACTACACCAAGGGGATCCGGCACCGGCTCAAGGCCTACGGCGAGCTGCTCGACGACGGTCGCCTGACGGTCCCCGACACGACCCTCGTGCAGGTGGCGAGCCCGAGCCGCGAGAACGTGGGCGCCTACCAGCAGCTCCGGGACGACGTCGACATGGCGGTCGGCCGGATCAACGGGGAGCACAGCAACTTCGGTCAGCCGGCCGTCCACTACATGCACCACGCGTACCCACCCGAGGAGATGGCCGCGCTGTACCTCGCGGCCGACGTCATGCTCGTCACCGCGCTGCGTGACGGCATGAACCTCGTGGCCAAGGAGTACGTCGCGGCGCGTTCGGACGACCGTGGCGCGCTCGTGCTGAGCGAGTTCACGGGCGCCGCCGACGAGCTGACCGGCGCGATCCTGGTCAACCCGCACGACATCGCGGGCCTCAAGGACGCGATCACGTATGCGGCGCACCTCGAGCCGCGCGAGGCCCGCAAGCGGATGCGCCGCCTGCGCCGCCGGGTCCTGACGAACGACGTGGCCCTGTGGTCGGAGACCTTCCTCGCGGTCCTCACCGCCGTCCCGGCTCGGACCACCCATGGCTGAGCGGCGAACCGGCGTGGGCGCCGGGTCCGACGTCGGTGCGGTGGCAGCGGGGCTCCGCGAGCTCGCTGCCGACACCGCGCGCCGGCCCCTGCTCGTCGCGCTCGACTTCGACGGGACCCTCGCACCGCTGGTCGACGACCCGTCGGCGTCGCGGGCCCTGCCCGGCGCGGCGACCGCCCTCACCGCTCTCGTCGCGCTGCCGGCCGCAGCGCGGGTGCACGTCGCGCTGGTGTCCGGGCGGGCGCTCGGCGACCTGCACACGCTCGCGCAGGCACCGGTCGGCACGTTCCTGATCGGCAGCCACGGTGCGGAGCGGGCCCGCGTCACGGCGTTCGGGCTCGACCGTGACGTCGTGCAGCTCGACGACGACGTGGCGGACCGCCTCGCGTCGCTGGGCGCCGAGGTGGCCGCCGTCGCGCGCGGCCGGGACGGTGTGTGGGTCGAGACGAAGCCCACGGCCGTCGTCGTGCACACGCGGCTCGCGCCCGACGACGTGGCCGAGCTCGCGGAGGCCGAGGCGCTCGAGGTCGGTGCCCGGCTCGGCACGAACGTGCTGCACGGCAAGGACGTCGTGGAGATCTCGGTGCTCCATGCGAGCAAGGGCGACGCCGTGACCGCGCTGCGCAACGAGCTCGGAGCGCGGGTCGTCCTGTACGTCGGCGACGACGTGACCGACGAGCACGCGTTCGCCGCCCTCGGACCCGCCGACGTGACCGTCAAGGTCGGCGCGGGCGAGACGATCGCGCAGTACCGGGTCCACGGCCCGGACGACGTGGTCGAGGCGCTCACGGCCCTCGTGGGTGCCCTCGCCGGGGCGACGCCCTCCTGACCAACGGGTAGATTTCATCCCATGACACTGCAGGGCGGGCTACGGGACGTCGTGCGTCACGACGACGACGGATCGTCCGCTGTGCCGCCCTCGGGCAGCGGTCGGGCGGGGCTCGCCGGACGGGCGCGGCGCTGGTGGCCGGTGGCCGTCGGGGTGGTCGCCGTGCTCGCTGTCACCCAGGCCACGCTCGCGACGCGCGATCGCAGCCACCTCAGCCGCATCCAGGCGCTGCCGGGCGTGGCGCGGACGACCGACGCGTCGGTGACCGAGAAGTGGCACCGCGACCTGCCGGGCAGCGTCGAGCTCGTGCAGGGCGCGCTGGTCGTCGACGGCTCGTGGGTCGGTGCTGGCGTCGCTGCAGACGGCACCCGGACGATCGAGGCGGTCGACCCCGAGACCGGAGCGACGACCTGGTCGACGGTGCTGGCCGCGCCCGAGCCCGCCGCGACCGGGGACCCGCTCCCCCCCGCGACGTGCGGCCTCGCCGGTCCGACCGGCACCGCCTCGGACTCCCCCACCCTCGTGTGCCTCGTCCTGTCGGGCTACGTGACGCCGGACGCCGGCGCCTCCTCGACGTCCCCTGAACCCAGCAGCGCCCGGATCGTCGTCGTCGACCCCGCGACGGGCGCGGTCACCGCCGAGCGGCCCGCGGCGCCGTCGTCGGTGCTCGCGGTCGACGCCGGCGTCGCCTACGTCGCCGAGGTCACGTCCGACGGGCTCGGCATCCTCACCGCGACCGACCCCGCCACGGGCGAGGCCCGCTGGTCGTTCACGACCCCGCAGGCCCTGCCGGCCACCGCCGACCGGCCGCCCCACGTGCTCCTGAGCGCTCTCGACGGGCACGTCCTGGTCGGGTCGGAGCAGGGCGCCGCGTGGCTGCTGTCGTCGGACGGCACCCTCGAGCGCGAGGTCACCGACGTCGCCGGGGCAGCCCTCGTCTCTCCCCGCGCCGGCGTCGTCGCCCTGCAGACGTGGTCCGGGGCGAGCAGCCCGAACCTGACCGTGCTCGCGGGCGACGGTGTGTCGACCGCCGGCCCGGCCATCCGCGGCGACGTCGTCACCCCCACCGTCGACGACGGCACAGCGCCCGGCCTGGTGTTCACCGGCGGCTCGCAGCTGACCGCGTGGGACGCCGCGACCGGCGAGGAGCGCTGGTCCGTCCCGGTGTCGAGCGCCGTGGGTAACGTCGTGCTGCTCGACGCTCGGCTGTACCAGTCCACCGAGATCGGGCTGCGCGCGCTGGACGCGACCAGCGGCGCGCTCCTGTGGCAGAAGCGCGTCCTGATGACCGCAGGCAGCAGCCACCTCCCGACGGTCGTGAGCGACGGTCGTGCCGTGTTCCTGCTCGAGACCGCGGCGACCCGGCGCCTCGTGGCGTTCGACCCGACCGACGGCGCGCGGATGTGGGCCAGCATGCTCCCGGAGGACACCACCGACCTCACGGTGGTCGGCGGCCGGATCGTCGCCCTGCAGCGCTCGTACTTCCACGGGGACGCGGTCAGCGCGCTCGGCTGACCGGCGCACCGCCCGGTGCCCGCGTAGGTTGCGGACTATGGCGCGGCATGAGGACATGCACGACGTCGAGATGGACGAGCGCGAGGAGCTCCCCACCTCGAACCTGGCTGTGGCCCAGGCGCGCCTGCGCCGTTCGTGGCCGCTCGCGGCGGGAGCTGTCGCCGTCCTGCTCGGCGGGCTCGCCGTCACCCAGACGGTCTTCGACGCGCGCGAGCGCGCCAGGCTCAGCGGGGACCGCGCCCTGCCGGGCGTCGTGCGAGAGCTCAGCGCGTCGATCCACGAGCTGTGGCGGTCCGACGCCGGTGCGAGCAGCGCGGTGACCGGCGGCGTGCTCCTGGCCGACCGATTCATCGGTGGTCGGCTCGACGCCGACGGGAGCCAGGCGGTCGAGGCGCTCTCCGCGCAGACCGGTGCCACGGCTTGGTCGCTCCCGGTCAGCAGCGCCGATCCCACGACTCCCGCCGATGCCGCCCGCCCTCCGGAGTGCGTGTCGGCCCAGGGCGTCGTGGTGTGCCTCGTCCTGGACGAGTACGCGCCCCTGACCGGCACGATCGCCCCCACGTCGTCGGCGCCTCAGCGGGCACGGGTCGTCGTCGTAGACCCCCGGACCGGGTCGTTGATCGCCGAGCGCGCGACCCCGCCGTCGTCCACGCTCGCCGTCGAGAAGGACCTCGTCGTCGTCGCCTGGGTCGGCGATGACGGGCACGGCGTCGTGACGGGGACCGAGCCGCGCACGGGCGAGGTCCGGTGGACGTTCACGACGCCGGCGCCGCTCGAGGCCCGCGCGGGTGAGCGCCTCGGTCTCGACGTGGCCGGCGTCGGTGTCGGTGTCGGCATCATCGTCGGCTCGTGGTCGCAGAAGCTGTGGCTCCTGTCCCCCGATGGCGTGCTGCAGCGCGAGCTGCCCGGCAACGGTGGATCGACATGGTTCGAGCTGGCGCGCGTCGGCCTGCCCGCGCTGCGGACCGCGGAGGGCCCGATCGGCGCCCGGACGACCCTGCTCGTCGACGGTCGGGACGGGCAGACGTTCGACGGCGAGCCCGTGAACCTCGCGGTCGACGACGGCAGCGCCCCGGGCCTCGTCTTCACGGACGGCGCACCGCTCATCGCGTGGGACGCCGCGACGGGCCACCGCCGGTGGAGCAGCGGCGCCGACACGGGTCGCACGGTCCTCCTGCTCGACGACACCCTCTACTCCGCCACCCACGACTCGGTCGTCGCGCTCGACGCCGCGACCGGCGCGGTGCTCTGGACCTCACCGGCGCAGCTCAAGTCCAGCCTCGCCGTCGCGCTGACGGACGGTCGCGTGCTCGTGGTCGTCGAGCGCGTCCCTGCGTCGCACCTCGTGGCGTTCGACGTCGCCGACGGACGACGGCTGTGGGAGGCCGCCCTGCCGGCGCACGTCGACAACCTCCAGGAGGTGCACGGGCGAGCGTTCGGCACCCGGTACACGAAGTCGGGACTGGAGATGGTGGCGCTGGGCTGAACCCGCATGCCGGTACCGCCCGAGGCCCTAGGTTTCCAGCATGGGGCGCGAGGCGATGCAGCAGGTCGAGCTGTCGGACGACTCCGGCGCCGCGGCCGACGCGGACACTCCTGACGCAGGCACGACGACCGGCTCGGGCACGACGACCGACCCTGCCGCCGCCCGCCGGTGGATGCGGCGCCGTCGCTGGGCAGTCGCGGTCGCCGCGACCGTCGTCGTCGGACTCGTCGGAACCCAGGTGGTGCTCGACGCCCGCGAGCGCGCCCGCGCCGCTCATGTCGCGTCGATCCCCGGGGTCCTCGCACCGGTGGACGCGTCGATCCACACCCTCTGGTCGTCGAGCGACTGGTCCACGTTCAGCGCCCTGACCGGCGTGCCCTTCGGCGACGTGATGATCGGGGGGTACCTCGACGAGACCGGCGACCGCACGGTCCGGGCGATCCGCCCGCGGAAGGGCGAGGTCGTGTGGTCGACGCTGCTGAGCGCCGCGGACCCTGCCGCGCAGGCGGGGACCTCGGGGACCTGGCCGTCCTGCACGCTCGACGCGCGACCCCCGACGCCCCAGGTCGTCTGCCTCGTGTCCGACGGCGCGGTCCTGGGCAGCGCCGACGGAGTCCCGACTGCCGTGGCCGCGACGTTCGCGCGGCTCGTCGTCCTCGACCCGGTGACCGGCGAGGTGCTCGCACAGCACGACGAGCCGGCGTCGTCGGCCGCGTGGGTGGCCGTGCTCGACGGGGTCGCGATCGTGGCCTCGCGGAGCAGCACCGGCCACCTCGTCGTCGTCGGTGAGGACCCGCGCACGGGCGACGAGCAGTGGCGGTTCGAGTCGCCCTTGCCGCTGGCCCCTGCGCTGCCGAACGCCTGGTCGCAGGACCCGTCGGGCTTCACGCTCGGCGTCGTGGCCGACCAGGTCGCGGTCACCGCGTCAGGCGGCGAGGTCTGGGTGCTCTCAAGTGCGGGTGACGTGATCGATCAGGAGCCCGCCGGGAGCCGCACCGGGCTCGAGGTCCTGCGGGCGGGCCTGATCGGTGTCGTCGACTACGACACGTCCACGCCGACCGGGCGATCCATGCGGATCGTCGGTCGCGACGCGTCGATGGGCATCGCGGCCGACCAGCAGCCCATCACCCTGTCGGTGGACGACGGCTCGGTGCCGAACCTGCTGTTCACCTCGAGCGACCGGCTCGTCGCGTGGGACATGACGACGTGGGACATCGCGTGGGCCAGCAGCGTCGCGGCCGACACGACCGCCGTCCTGCTCGACGGCCGGCTGTACGCCAGGAGCTCGGGCGGGCACGTGCTCGCGCTCGACGCAGCGACCGGCGCGACCCTGTGGGAGGTCTCGCTCGGCGGACTCACGGGCAACCCGGTCTACACCGACGGTCGGTCGATCCTGGCGCCGGAGACGCTGGCGACAGGCAGCCGCACGCTCGTCGCACTCGCGCCCGTCGACGGTCACCGCGTCTGGGAGGCGCCGCTCCCGGACTCGATCACCAACGTGTGGCAGCTCGGCCGTCACCTCATCGGGACGCCCGACGGCGGCGGCCCGGCCGTCGTGCTCGGCTGAAACCGCCTTGCCGGAACCGGGCGAAGTCGTAGGTTGCAGGTATGGGCCGCGAGGTCATGCAGCCAGTCGAGCTGCCGGACGAGCCGGGCGAGGGTGCGGGGCCGGACGCGAGCGCCCCCGGCGCGCCGATCGCCCCTGCGGCCACCGGCCGGCGGGGACGGCGGAGGTACTGGACGCTCGGGGTCACCACGACCATCGCCGTCGCCCTCCTGGGCGCCCAAGGGGTGATCGACGCACGCGAGCGCGCCAACCTCGCCCGACTTGCGGCGGTCCCCGGGGTGCTCGCACCGGTGGACGCGTCGATCGGCGTCCTCTGGTCCACGACGGACTGGTTGACGGTCTACTCCCTGGCAGGCGGAGCCTTCCGTGACCTGAGCATCGGGGCGTACATCGACGACGAAGGCACTCGCGGAGCCCGTGCAGTCCGCACGCGGACAGGCGAGGTGGTGTGGTCGACGGTCCTGAGCGTCGCGATCCCCCCGGTGCGGCCGAGGGGTGTGCACAGTGCACCTGCATGCTCGGTCGACGACGATGCGGAGTCGCCGCAGGTCGTCTGCCTGGTCTCCGACGCCGCGCGCCTGGACAACGCCGACGGAACCGTGACCCCCGTCCCCGCGACGTTCGCGCGCCTCGTCGTGCTCGAGCCGTCGACCGGCGAGAAGGTGGCGCAGCACAGCGAGCCGCTCTCGTCAGCCCTGTCGTTGAGCCTGCTCGACGGGCTCGCCGTGGTGGCCTCGCGGAGCGACGCCGGCCATCTCGTCGTCGTCGGGCAGGACCCGCTCAGCGGCGACGAGAGCTGGCGGTTCGAGTCGTCCGACCCGCTGGCCCCTGCACTGCCGGACGCCTGGTCGCAGGACGCGTCGGGCCTGGACGTTGCCGTCGTGTGCGACCACATCGCCGTCACCGCGTCGGGGGGCGAAGTCTGGGTCCTCTCGTCGACCGGCGACGTGGTCAACCACGTGGGCCCCGGTCATCGCACCGGGGTGGAGATCCTGCGGGGAGATCAGATCGCCGTCGTCGACTACGGATCGTCCACGTCGATCTCCCGGACCATGCGCATCGTCATGGGCGACGGGTCGTTGGGCGCGGCGTACGACCAGCTGCCGGTGCCACTGCAGGTGGACGACGGCTCGGCCCCGGACCTGCTGTTCACCATGAGCGACCGGCTCGTCGCCTGGGACATGACGACCGGGAAGGTTGCGTGGTCGAGCGACGTCTCGGTCAGCGCCAGCTCCCTCCTGCTCGACGGGCGGCTCTACGTGCGTACCTCGGGGGGCCACCTGTACGCCATCGACGCGAGGAGCGGCGAGACGCTGTGGGTCGTGCCGCTCACCTCGGGCCCCGACAGCTCGGTGGCCACCGACGGCCGCTCGATCCTGGCATCGGAGACGTCCCCCACCGATCCGGACAGGCTCGTGGCGTTCGCGACCGACGACGGGCGACGCCTCTGGGAGGCGCCGCTCCCGCCCTCCGTCACCTTCGTGTGGCCGTTCGGTCGCCAGCTCATCGGGGCCACCGAAGACGGCCGCGAGACCTTCGTGCTCGGCTGACCTGGACCGACGCAGGTCCCGCAGGAAGTCCTGGACGCGCCGGGGGCGCGGTATGGCAGGATTGGTCCAGGACCGAGGGCGACGACGCCGTGCGTGGCAGCACACACGATGTCCAACCCTCGTTCCGTGTCAGCGGCGACACTTCTGGCACCTCTCACTACGGATCGTCCGGCACGTACCTGCCGGTGGAGGGATTTTCATCATGGCAACAGTGACTTTCGACCACGCGACACGGATCTACCCCGGGACGGAGCGTCCCGCAGTCGACGCGCTCGACCTGCACATCGAGGACGGCGAGTTCCTCGTCCTCGTGGGCCCGTCGGGCTGTGGCAAGTCGACCTCGCTCCGCATGCTTGCGGGACTCGAGGACGTCAACGCCGGCCGCATCCTGATCGGCGACCGCGAGGTCACCGACGTGCAGCCCAAGGACCGCGACATCGCGATGGTCTTCCAGAACTACGCGCTGTACCCGCACATGTCCGTCGCTGACAACATGGGCTTCGCCCTGAAGATCGCGGGCACCCCGAAGGCCGAGATCCGCTCGCGCGTCGAGGACGCCGCGAAGATCCTCGACCTCACCGAGTACCTGGACCGCAAGCCGAAGGCCCTCTCGGGTGGCCAGCGTCAGCGCGTCGCGATGGGCCGCGCGATCGTGCGTCAGCCCCAGGTGTTCCTCATGGACGAGCCGCTGTCGAACCTCGACGCCAAGCTTCGTGTCCAGACCCGTACGCAGATCGCGTCGCTCCAGCGCCGCCTCGGCGTCACGACCGTCTACGTCACGCACGACCAGACCGAGGCCCTGACCATGGGTGACCGCATCGCGGTCCTCAAGGACGGCGTCCTGCAGCAGGTCGGCACCCCGCGCGACATGTACGACACGCCTTCCAACGTGTTCGTCGCCGGCTTCATCGGCTCCCCCGCGATGAACATCGGGACGTTCCCGGTGCTCGAGGGCTTCGCTCAGATCGGGCGCGCCCGCATCGCGGTCCCCCGCACGGTCGTCTCGGGCCTCACGCCCGAGGACAAGAACCAGCTCATCGTCGGCTTCCGGCCGGAGGCGCTCGACGTCGTCCCCGCCGGCACGCCCGACTCGATCCCCGTCGAGGTCAACCTCGTCGAGGAGCTCGGCTCGGACGCGTTCGTCTACGGCTCGCTGACCAACGAGTTCGGCGCCGCGGCGTCGATCACGTCGGGTGCCGGCGACGCGCAGGTCATCGTCCGCGTCGACCCGCGTCAGGTTCCCGCCAAGGGCGAGACGATCGCCGTCCTCATCCGTCCCGGCGAGCAGCACCTGTTCCACGCCGCCTCGGGTGCGCGCATCGACATCTGACAAGCTCACGCACGACGACGGGGCGGGTCCGGCACATGCCGGGCCCGCCCCGTCGGCATTCTCGGGTTCGGTGACGGTGGCGCGGATCGCGTCGTCGGTGTGGACCGTGTCGTCGCGATGTCAGGTCTCTCTGAGAGAATCGTTCCCATGAGTCCCCGTTCCCAGCGGCTGCAGATCACGACGGCGGCGCCCGACCCGGCCCTGCTCGACCTGCCGTGGCACATCCCCCTCGAGGACTGGCCCGCAGCGAACCTGGCCGCCCTCCCGCGCGGCATCTCGCGCCACATCGTGCGCTTCGCCCGCCTGTCCGGCCGCGTCATCGCGGTCAAGGAGATCGGCGAGGAGGTCGCGTACCGCGAGTACGAGCTGCTGCGCTCCCTGAGCCGCATCGACGTCCCGAGCGTCGAGCCCGTCGGAGTCATCACGGGGCGCTCGGACCCGAACGGCGAGCCGCTCGAGGCCGTGCTCATCACCGAGCACCTGCAGTTCTCGCTGCCGTACCGCGCGCTGTTCAGCCAGTCGCTGCAGCCCGACACGGCCACGCGCCTGATCGACGCTCTCGCGGTGCTGCTCGTGCGGCTGCACCTCATCGGCTTCTACTGGGGTGACGTGTCCCTGTCGAACACCCTGTTCCGGCGCGACGCCGAGACGTTCGCCGCGTACCTCGTCGACGCCGAGACGGGCGACCTGCACGACTCGCTCACGGACGGCCAGCGCGGCTACGACCTCGAGATCGCCCGGGTCAACATCATCGGCGAGCTCATGGACCTGCAGGCGGGCGAGTTCCTCGACGAGGACACCGACGCGGTCGCGATCGGTGGGATGCTCGTCGAGCGGTACAGCGAGCTGTGGGCGGCGCTCACGGATGCCGAGTCGTTCGGTCGCGGCGAGTCCTGGCGCGTCCAGAAGCGCATCGAGCGCCTCAACGACCTGGGCTTCGACGTCGGCGAGCTCGACATCACGACGGACGTGGACGGCACGACCGTCCGGATCCAGCCGAAGGTCGTGGACGCCGGCCACCACTCCCGTCGCCTCATGCGCCTCACGGGCCTGGACGTCGAGGAGAACCAGGCGCGGCGCCTGCTCAACGACCTCGACGCGTTCCGTGCGGCCACGGACCGCCAGAACGAGGACGAGCCGTTCGTCGCCCACGACTGGCTCACCGGCGTCTTCGAGCCGGCCGTCCGGGCCGTGCCGCGCCACCTGCGCGGCAAGCTCGAGCAAGCCCAGGTGTTCCACGAGCTGCTCGACCACCGCTGGTTCCTGTCGCAGCAGCAGGGGCGCGACGTGCCGATGGAAGAGGCAGTCAAGAGCTACGTGAAGCACATCCTCCCGCACCGGCCCGACGAGCAGGCGATCCTCGGGATCTCCGCCGCTGACCTGCGCGAGGACACCGACATGATCCCGGTGGTCCGGGCGGACTGACGAGCGCCCGGCCCGACGTGAGTCGGACCGGGCGCGTCAGGCAAGCTGTCAGGCGGGCGAAGGTCAGGCCTGAGCGGCCGAGACCGTGCGCTGGCGAGCGACCTCGTACAGGGCGATCCCCGCGGCCACCCCGGCGTTGAGGGACTCCATCGCCGCACTGATCGGGATGGACGCGATCGCGTCGCAGTTCTCCCGGACGAGCCGCGACAGGCCCTTGCCCTCGGAGCCGACGACGAGGACCAGCGGGTCTCCGGCGTACGGCAGGTCCCCGATGGGGGTGTCGCCGCCGCCGTCGAGCCCGACGATGTAGCACCCCGCCTCGCGGTATGCCTGGAGCGCCCGCACGAGGTTGGTCACGCGGGCCACGGGCACACGCGCCGCGGCGCCGGCCGAGACCTTCCAGGCGGCGGCGGTCACGCCGGCCGAGCGACGCTCGGGGACGACGACGCCGTGCACGCCGAACGCGCCCGAGGACCGCAGCACGGCCCCGAGGTTGCGCGGGTCGGTCACGCCGTCGAGCGCGACGATCAGCGGCGGGCGCCCGGACGCAGCGGCGGCGTCGAGCAGGTCGTCGGAGTCGCGGTACTCGTACGGCGGCACCTGGATCGCCACGCCCTGGTGCACCGAGCCGTCGGTGAGACGGTCGAGCTCGGGCTTGGAGACCTCGAGCAGCGGGTACCCGCGGCCGACGACGGCCTGCAAGATCTCCCGGGTGCGGTCGTCGGCCTCGATGCGCGTCGCGATGTAGACGGTCGTGACGGGGATCCCGGCGCGGAGCGCCTCGACCACCGAGTTCCGACCGGACACGATCTCGTGCGTCGCGCTGACACCCTTGCCGCCGCGGGTCCCCGCCGCGCCACGCGAGGCGCTGCGCGGGGCACCGGCACCCGGCACGCGTCCTGTGGGCGCGCCCGTCCGACGCGTCGGTCCGCTCACGCGGCCACCGGACGTGGCCGCGGCCTTCTCGTTGGCGAGCTTGCGCTTGGCGGCGACGTGGTACGGACGCTCTTCAGCCTTGGGGGTCGGGCCGCGGCCTTCGAGCGCCTGGCGTCCCTTGCCACCGGTACCACCGGTGGGGCCCTTCTTCGATCCCGGCTTGCGGGTGGCGCCCCGTCGTTGCGAGTTCCCTGTCATCAGTCCTCGTCCTCGGTGCGATGTGCTGCGAGCGACCAGCGGGCGCCGGTCGCGGAGTCCTCGACGACGATGCCGGCGGCGGCGAGCCGGTCCCGGATCGCGTCGGACGTGGCGAAGTCGCGCGCTGCGCGAGCCTCCGCACGGGCGGTGAGCTCGGCCTGGACGACCTGCTCGAGCGCGACTGCGTAGCGGGCGTCGGCTCCGGTACCGCCCCACTGCGGGCCGGCCGGGTCGAGACCGAGCACGTCGAGCATGCCCCGGACGGCCACCAGCGCGGCCCGGGCCTCGGTGAGGTCCCGGTCCGCGAGGGCCGTGTTGCCGGCGCGCAGGTGCTCGTGCACGACGGCGAGGCCAGCGGGCACGTTCAGGTCGTCGTCGAGCGCCCGGATGAACGCGTCGGGCAGGGCCGTGCGTGCGATCTCGTCGTCGTCCACGACCCCGACCCGCTCGGTGGCGCGCTCGACGAAGCCGGCGAGCCGGTTCCACGTCGCCTCGGCCTCGGCCAGGGTGTCCGGGGTCCACTCGAGCATCGAGCGGTACTGCACGGCGGTCAGCGCGTAGCGCAGCACGGCCGGGCGGGCACTCTCGAGGATGACGCTCACGAGCAGCCCGTTGCCGAGCGACTTGCTCATCTTCGAGCCGCCCAGGGTGACCCAGCCGTTGTGCAGCCAATACTGCGCGAACGGGTAACCGGCCGCGCGCGACTGCGCCTGCTCGTTCTCGTGGTGCGGGAACCGCAGGTCCAGGCCGCCGCCGTGGATGTCGAACGTGTCACCCAGGTAGCGCTGCGCCATCGCGGAGCACTCGAGGTGCCAGCCGGGCCGTCCACGCCCGAACGGCGTCGGCCACGAGGCGGTCGTGGGCTCGCCGGGCTTCGCCGACTTCCACAGCGCGAAGTCGCGCGGGTCGTGCTTGGCGACCAGGTCGCCGTCGTCGTCGGCGGGCGCGCCGTCCGGCGCCGGGACCATGTCCTCGAGGCGCTGGTTCGTCAGCGAGCCATAGTCGGGGTACGAGCGCACGTCGAAGTACACGTCGCCCTCGCCCGCGACATACGCGTGCCCGCTCGCGACGAGCCGCTCCATGAGGTCGACCATCGCGGGCACGTGACCCGTCGCGCGCGGCTCGTACGTCGGCGGCAGGACGCCGAGCGCGTCGTACGCGGCCGTGAACGCCCGCTCGTTCTCCATCGCCCACGCCCACCACACCTGACCGGCGGCGGCGGACTTCGCGAGGATCTTGTCGTCGATGTCGGTGACGTTGCGGACCATCGTGACGCGGTACCCGCTGCGCTGCAGCCACCGCACGAGCACGTCGAACGCCACACCGGAGCGCACGTGCCCGATGTGCGGGGGTGCCTGCACGGTCGCGCCGCAGAGGTAGATGCCGACCTCGCCTGCCACTACGGGCTCAAAATCGCGCACCTCACGCGTCGCAGTGTCATATAGGCGCAGGCTCACGCCCCCAGGTTACCGGGGTCTACGGTCTCGCCCCGCCGCCTGCGGGTTCGTGCCCGACGGCGGCCCTGCGGCGCGGTCTGCGCATTCGTGTCGGACGTGTCGTCCACCATGTGCCGTGAACCCATCCCCGAAGCGCCACCGAGGAGAAGCCGTGCCGTACGGATACATCGGATCGATGAGAACGACGCCCGGGCACCGGGACGACGTCGTGGCGATCCTGCTCTCCGCCAGCGCCGGCCTGCGCGAGGCCGGCTGCCTCTCGTACATCGTCGGCGCCTCGACCACCGACGACGACCTCATCTGGGTCACGGAGGTCTGGGACAGCGCCGCACACCACGACGCCTCGCTGCAGCTGGCCGAGACGCGCGCGGCGATCGGGCGGGCGCTGCCGAAGCTGACGGGCGAGTTCACGAGCCAGACGACGGTGGTCCTTGGCGGGCTGGGGCTGTAGCGGCTGGACCTGGGTCGGCAACCCGACAAGTTGCCAACACGCCTGCCGCGGGCCGCCTGGACCGGCAGGATGGGGCTATGCGCATCCTGAGCCTTGACTGCGAACTTGGGCTTCCCGACGAGAACTCAACCGAGTTCCGGTCGGACGTCTCACTTTTTGATTACGACCTTGTAGTCTGGGACCCGCAGAACACAAGGGATACATACGAGACGTACTCGGAATTCGAAGGCTACCCCTCGCTCAGCCCCTCAGACTCCGCCGCACTCCGCCGAGACCTGGAACGACGGAGGATAGAATTCATCGAGTTCGTTCAATTGGGTCGAACGCTCGCGATATTCACTCCTAGCGACGTCAAGGTTTTCGCAGACACGGGCGAACGCCGATATTCGGGCACCGGCAGAAATCGCCAAACAACGCGTATTGTCGCGATGGTCGATCTCTGGCACGCGGCCCCGCTGCCGCTCAGGCTAGAACTGGGTTCCGGCGAATCGATCGTTGCGGCGAACGAATTGGCGACGGCCCTTCTTAAGGCGACTCGCGAATCATGGTCTTATCGCGCTGTGATAACTGATCTCGTCGATGAAATGCATCCGTTGTTCTACGTGCGAGGAACGAAAAAAGTCGTGGGAGCACTCTTGCGATCCGCATCTGACGGGCTGCTGATCCTACTGCCAGACCTCTTGCCATCCGAAGAGAATTTGGTGAAGCACCATGCCGCTCTGCTGGAGTGGATCCGAGGCCTAACAGGGAGCCCCGACGCGAGTCAACCGGATTGGGCCCACGACTTCCTTTTCGAATCCGAGGT
Organism: Cellulomonas sp. WB94; assembly: GCF_003115775.1. NCBI lineage: Bacteria > Bacillati > Actinomycetota > Actinomycetes > Micrococcales > Cellulomonadaceae > Cellulomonas > Cellulomonas sp. WB94. The sequence goes on along the minus strand of NZ_QEES01000002.1, from coordinate 2,001,845 downwards.
GCAGCGTGCTGGGCGCAAGGCCGAAGCTGAAGTTGCGGCAGCCCTGATTGAGGAAGAGCTAGAAGCGCTCAGAGCGGACCAAGCCGCCGATGACCAATGGAAGTTGTTAGTCACAGGCACAGGAGCAGCGCTGGAGCGTCAGGTTGAAAAGGCTTTCGCCGTTCTAGGATTCGATGTGGAGAGACGTGACGTAGGCAGAAGTGATCTGCGCGGCAGCTGGGAGGAGAACGCAGTCGTCGTTGAGGTTAAAGGGGTAGCGAAGAGCGCATCCGAGAAGCACGCGGCACAGTTGGAGAAGTGGGTCTCGGCGGAAATGGCCGAAGGTCGACCCGCCAAGGGCGTTCTAGTTGTGAACGCATGGCGGGAATTGCCGCTAGACAAGCGAACGGAACTGAGTTTTCCGGCTCAGATGATGCCATACTCTGAGCAGCGCAATCACTGCCTCATCTCTGGGCTTCAATTGCTGACGATGGTCCGTGCGTGCATGGCAGAGCCGGATCGTGCTGGCGATTTCGCCAAGATCATCCTCGAAACGTCGGGCGTGGTGGACGGCTGGGATAGCGCGACCGAGTTGTTCGATCGGGCGGAGGTCACCGTGGAAACAGCTCCGGTCGCGGTCGCGAGCAAGGACGCGGCGGAGCAGCACTCCTAACTTCAAGTCGCAACGTAACTGGCGAGCGGATGTCACCGGCAAGCGAGGAGGGAGCGGCAGCGCTGCCTCAGCCGAACGTCCGCCCGTCGCCGCGGTACGTCGGCACAGTCCGCTCGACGACGGTCCCCCGCACGAGGTGCACCGCGTCGAACCGCTCCATGACCTCCCCGGCCTTCGCGTGCCGGAACCACACGCGGTCACCGACGTCGAGCTTGTCGGCACCCGATCCGCGCAGGGGCGTCTGCACCTCGCCGGCACCCTCGCGGCTCGTGAGCGCGAGGCCGTGGGGCTCGACCGGTCGGGGGAGTCGCGAGCGGCTCGACGGTCCGGACGCGACGTACCCGCCGCCGAACGCGGTCGCGTAGCCCGGTGCGGGGACGCGGACGACGTCGAGCCCGAAGAACGCGGCGGGTCGCGGCGCGAAGGCCCGGTAGCCGTCGAACAGGGTGGGCACGAAGAGGCCGGAGCCGGCGGTGACCTCGGTGACGACGGGGTCCGCGGCACTGGACTCGATCGAGCCGGAGCCGCCGGAGTTCACGAGCTCGAGCTGGCGGCCGAGCACCTGGTGGACGGCGTCGACCACGCGGGAGCGGCGGCGGGCGAGGTCGGCGACGGACGCGCGCTTGGCGGCACGGATGAGCGGGCCGGAGTCGGGCAGGCCGGCGACCTGGGCCTCGTAGAACATGACGCCGCGGACGTCGATGCCGTCGCGGTCCGCGAGCGCGCGGGCCAGGTCGGCGGCCTGCTGCGGGGTATGGACGGGTGAGCGGCGGACGCCGATGTGGGTCGAGAGAGGTCCGAGGTCGAGGCGCAGGGACGCGTCGACGTCGAGGCAGACGCGCAGCGGGTGCGCCCCGGGACCGGCGGCGCGCTGGGCGATGACGACCTGGGCGACGTCGTCGACCATCAGCGTGATGGCGCGGGCCGCGCGCTCGTCGGCGGCGAGGTCGTGCAGGGCACCGGTGTCGACCGTGGGGTAGCCGACCAGCACGTCGGTGACTCCCTGCTCGACGAGCCACAGCGCCTCGCGGAGCGAGAACGCCATGACCCCCGCGAAGCCCGGCCGCGCCAGCATGGCGTCGAGGACGTGGCGGACGCGGACCGACTTGCTCGCGACCCGGATGGGGACGCCGCAAGCGCGCCGGACGAGGTCGGTCGCGTTGGCGTCGAGCGCGTCGAGGTCGACGACCGCGAGCGGTGCGGGCAGTCCGCGCGTCGCCTCGTCGAGGCGTTGGCCCAGGGTGCTCACTCGACCGGCTCCGAGCGAGGGGCGACATCGGCGGGCTCGTCGAGGATCTCGGGGCCGGGACCGTGGCCCGGACCGACCGCGAATCCGGGGGCGAGCAGGATGATGACGCCCGCGAGCACGAGTGGCACGACGAACCCGAACCGCAGCGTCGACCCCGAGGCGATGGCCCCGACGAGCACCCCACCGAGGATCGCCCCGAGGTAGTTGAAGCTGTTGAGCCGGGCGATCACGGCGTTGGCGTGCGCGGGCGACAGCGCCCCGGCCGCGGCGAAGCAGAGCGGCGCGACGACGCCCAGGCCGATCCCGGTGAGCGCGAAACCGGCGATCGCGAGGGCGGCCGACTGCGCGAGCACGACGGCGAGCAGGCCGACCGTGCCGAGCAGCCCGGCCGCCCGGATGACCGCGACGCGGCCCCAGCGCCGCACCGCGAAGTCCCCGGTGAGCCGCGAGACGAGGGTCGTGCCGACGTACGCGGCGTAGCCGAACGGGGCGACGTCGTGCCCCGCATCGAGGACGTCAGCGACGTAGATCGTCCCCCACGTCGAGGACGCCGTGTCGACGACGTAGTAGGCGACGACGGCCGCGCCGAGGATCAGGATCCCGGACCAGGGCAGCGCCCGGGCGGCGCGGGCCTCCTCGGCGCTCACCTCGAACGGGGCGTCGTGGGAGCGCCAGGCGGCCCGAACGACCAGGACAGCGACCGCCAGGACGACCAGCGCGAGCACCGGCAGCGCGACCTGCTGCGGGACGTCGTAGTGGGCGTAGGCCGACACGTACAGCGCGCCGAGCACGCCCGCCGCCGACCACGCGGCGTAGAACCCGGTGACGATGCTGCGCCCGTAGGTGCGCTGCAGCGACACTGCCTGCATGTTCGTCCCGGCGTCGACCTGCCCCAGGCCGAGGCCGTAGATCGCGAAGCCGAGGAAGAAGAAGGCGACGTGCGGCGCGAGCGCGATGACGACGACGGCGACCGCCACCGTGACGAGGCCCGAGACGAGCACCGACCTGCTGCCGCCCGCACCACGCGCGACGCGTTCGGCGACGATCGTCCCGACCGCGGCCAGGATGCCGACCCCGAGGATCGCGAACGTGACGGCGTCGTCACCGATGCCGAAGCGGTCCTTGAAGCCCGGCAGGCTCGAGAGCAGCCCGGCGTAGGCGAGGCCCTGGGCGCCGAACGCGGACGCGACCGCGACCCGGGCGCGCCGGTCGCGGGACGACGTGAGGTGACCCGGGTGCGGCGCGGTGTGCGGCAAGGTCACGCGGGCAGGGTCGCATGTTCGACGACGTGCCGCACGGTCCGCGCAGACTCGCCCTCGCCGTGCCCGCCGTGCCCGACGTGCCCGGTGTGCTTCGCGTGGTCGCCGCTGGCGCCCGGTGCTGCCTCGGCCTGCGACTCGAGGAACCGGGCGAAGCCGAGCATGCCCTGCCTGCCGGCCTCGGCGTCGCCGTCGACGAGCCACCCCAGGGTGAAGCCGTCGACGACCGCGACGATGGTCCGGGCGAGCTGGCGGTGCGGAACCTTCCACCGGATGCCGGCGCCCTCCTCGATGTGCTGGAGGAAGACCTCGAGCGCGCTCCAGGCGCCGTCGTACTGGTCCATCGCGACGCGGCCCATCTCGGAGTGCCGCAGCGAGGTCGTGGTCAGCTCGTAGCTGAGCAGCTGCGCGCCGCGGTTCGAGATGATCCCGGCCCAGTAGTTCATGACCGCCGCCTCGAGCAGGCTGCGCAGGTCGGTCGCGTCGGTGATGTCGCCGATGCCCGCCACGTTCTGCTCGGTGATGGCCGCGGCGACGGCTCGCAGCAGCTCGTCCTTGTCGAGGAAGCAGTAGTGGACCACCCCGAGCGACACGCCTGCCTCGGCAGCCACGGCACGCACGGTGGCGGCGTCGATGCCGTCCCGGCATGCCACGCGGAGCGCCGCCTCGATCAGCTGTTCGCGTCGTTCCGCGACCGGCATCCGACTCATGGTTCCCCCCCATCTCCGCACCCACGCCTGGCCGAGGACCTGCCCCGACAGCGCGTGCACGCCCTGTGCGTCAATTTCATCCCGCCCCATGACAGTAGTCAAGAGATCTGAGCACTTGACTTGGACGGCCGACCAGAACGATGGTCTCCACCATGAGCAGCAGCAACCCGTCCGGCGTCTGGCACAACTGGGCCCGGACCGAGACCGCCACCCCGGCGCGCGTCGCCCACCCTCGTGACCTGGACGAGCTCGCCGCGACCGTCCGGGGCGCCGACGGCCTCCGGGTGCGCGCCGTCGGAGCCGGCCACTCGTTCACGGGCGCCGCCGTGACCGACGGCGTGCAGGTCCACCTCGACGCGATCAGCGGCATCGAGCGCGTCACGCCGCAACCCGGCGGCACCGCGCACGTCACCGTCGGGGCGGGGACCCGCCTGTCCGACCTCAACGTGGCGCTCGCAGCCCGCGGGCTCGCGATGCGCAACCTCGGCGACATCGACCGGCAGACCATTGCGGGCGCGATCTCCACCGGCACGCACGGCACGGGCGTGCGGCTCGGCGGGCTCGCGTCGCAGGTCGTCGGCGTGCGCGTCGTGACCGCTCAGGGTGACGTCGTCGAGGCCTCGCCGGACGAGCGTCCCGACCTGTTCGAGGTGGCGCGCCTCGGGCTCGGCAGCGTCGGCGTCCTCGCCGCCGTGACTCTTGACGTCGTGCCGGCGTTCCGGCTGCGCGCCGTCGAGGAGCCGTCGGCGCTCGATGCCGTCCTCGAGCGGCTGACCGGCGCGGACGGACTCGTCGAGGCCAACGACCACTTCGAGTTCTACTGGTTCCCGCACACCCGCCGGGTGCTCACCAAGCGCAACAACCGCGTGCCCGACGACGACCTCGAACCCCTCGGCCCGGTCCGCGCGTGGGTGGACGACGAGCTGCTCTCGAACGCGGTCTTCGCCGCGACGAACCACCTGACGGCCGCCGTCCCCCGCCTGACCCCGCGGGTCAACGCGATCGCTGCGCGTGCGCTCTCGGCCCGGACCTTCACGTCGCCGTCGTACGAGGTCTTCGCCTCACCGCGGCGCGTGCGCTTCCGCGAGATGGAGTACGCGATCCCCCGCGACGCCGTCCGCCCGGCCCTGGCGGCGATCGAGCGCTGGCTCGCAGCGACCGGCGTGCGCATCCCGTTCCCCGTCGAGGTGCGGTTCGCGGCGCCCGACGACGTGTGGCTGTCGACCGCGTACCAGCGCGAGAGCGCGTACGTCGCGGTGCACCAGTACATCGGCCTGCCCTACGTGCGCTACCTGCGCGCGGTCGAGCGGATCATGGCCGGCTTCGACGGTCGTCCGCACTGGGGCAAGCTGCACTGGCTGGACGCCGACCGGCTCGCGCAGCTCTACCCCCGGTTCGCCGACGTGCAGCGAGTGCGCACGGAGGCCGACCCGACGGGCGTGTTCACCAACGACTACCTCGACCGGGTGCTCGGCCCGGTGCGCTGAGCCGTTCCTGCACGGCCGTCACGTGCGTGGCCGTCACCGTCGGGCGACGGTCGAGCCCCGGATCACGAGGCGACCCGGCAGAGCCTGCTCCCCGGAGCCGATGTCCATGCCCTCGAGCGCGGCGAACACCCGCTGCGCCGCGGTGCGACCGAGATGCTGCAGGTTCGCGTCGATGCTGGTCAGCTCCGGGCGGGCGTTCGTCGTGAGGACCTCCCAGTTGTCGAACCCCATGACGGCGATCTCGTCGGGCACGGTGCGGTGCAGGTCCCGGGCAGTGTCGAGCGCGCCGCGGGCGATCTGGTCCGAGCCGCACAGGATGGCGTCGACCTCGGGGTGCTGGGCGAGCAGCATCGCGGTCGCGTCCCGACCCCACCGTTCGGACCACTCGCCGTACATGACGTCGCCGACCAGCTCGAGCCCCTCCTGCGCGAGCCGCTCCTTCGCGCCCTGGGCCCGGTCCCGTGCGGCGGCGTACGCGTGCTCGCCGCTGATGTGGCCGATCCTGCGCCGACCGCACGCGAGGAGGTGCTCGGCGGCCAGCCGGCCGGCACCGACGTTGTCGGGGACGAGGGACAGGTCGGCGGGGTCGTCCGACGGTGCGTAGGCGTAGACCACGGGGACGCCGATGTCGCGGCCGAGCGACGGGCGCGGGTCGGTCTGGCGCCCGACGACGATGAGCCCGTCGACGCGTCGGCCGAGCAGAGCGCGCAGGTGGTACCGCTCACGGATCGCGTCGCCGCGCGCGTCGCACAGGAACACGTTGACCTGGCCGGAGCCGAACGCGTCCTCGGCGCCCATCAGGATCGGGATGACGAACCGACCCTCGAGGTCGCTCGTGAGCAGGCCGACCGTCCCGCTGCGTCCGGCGAGCAGGCCGCGCGCGAGCCGGTTGGGGCTGAACGACAGGCGGGCCGCCGCCTCCTGGACGCGCGCACGCGTCGAGTCCTTGACCTGGTCGCGTCCGTTGAGCGCCTTGGAGGCCGTCGCGACGGACACCCCGGCCAGGCGGGCGACGTCGGTCAGCGTCACGGCGCGGTTCATGTGCCGGTCGCCTGTCACCTGCACCCCGCACCTCCCGCGTCGGTCGTGATCGAACTGTAACTGGGCGAGGGCCTTGACGACACATCCACGCCCGAACTACATTCAGAAAACCTTTTCGGCTCGGTTTCGGGGACACGGTGCGCGGCGCAGGAGCCGCGCGTGCCTGTCGCAGAGCTGCAGAGAACGCACCGCACGATGCACGACACGTCCGAGGGCAGTGATGACCTCGACAAGGTTTTCGCAAGTTCGACCGCGGAGCCGCCCCCGGCACCCGCTCAACGATGAGCACGAGGAGACACGATGAGGATGATCCATTCCCGGTCGGCGGGCACGCGCCTGGCCGCCGGGGTCGTGACGGCAGGCCTGCTGGTCGCCCTGGGGGCGTGCAGCAGCTCGAACACCCCCAGCACCCCTGCCTCGGGCAGCGCCGCAGTCACGGCGGGCGCCGACGGGACGGACGACGGGACGTCCCTGACCCTGTGGACCCGCGCACCCCTCGAGAAGCAGGCCAAGCTGCTCGTCGCGGCCTACAACGCCGGCCACAAGAACCAGGTCAAGCTGACCGTCGTCCCGAACGACGACTACGTCGCCAAGGTCGGTGCGGCCGCCGGGTCGTCCGGTCTCCCGGACCTGTTCGCCGCTGACATCGTCTACGTGCCCAACTGGGTCCAGCAGGGCCTGTTCCAGGACCTGACCACGCAGATCGACGGCTTGAGCTACAAGGACACGATCAACAAGGGCCACCTCGCGGCCGGCACGCTGGACGGCAAGGAGCACGTCCTGCCGTTCGTGCTCGACCTGTCGATGCTCTTCTGGAACAAGGACCTGTTCAAGGAGGCCGGGCTCGACCCCGAGAAGGCCCCCGCGAGCCTCACTGAGTACGCCAAGGACGCCAAGGCGATCCAGGCGCTCAACAAGCCCGACACCTACGGCACCGCGACCGGCCTCAACTGCGGCGGCTGCCTCGTCTTCACCTGGTTCCCGAGCATCTGGGCCGCCGGTGACCAGGTCATGAGCGAGGACGGCACGTCGTCGCTGCTCAACAGCGACACCGCCAAGAGCGTCTACACGACCTGGAAGGACCTCTGGGACTCCGGGGCTGTGCTGCCGTCGTCCAAGGACGAGTCCGGACCGACCTGGACCGCCGGGTTCACCCAGGGCAAGGTCGGCCTGATGTTCTACCCGGCCACGCTGCTGTCCTCCACCACGGGCTTCGACGTCGGCGTCGCCGGCATCCCCGGGCCCGACGGCGGCGCCTCGACGTTCGTCGGCGGCGACGGCATCGGCGTCTCGAAGGACTCGAAGAACACCCCGCAGGCGTGGAACTTCCTCTCGTGGATGATGTCCGAGGAGGCCCAGGTCGGCGTGCTCGCCAAGGACAACGACGTCGTCTCGCGCAGCGACTTCTCCAACAACGAGTTCGCCGCGAAGGACCCGCGCCTGGTCACCATCAACGAGGTCGCCGGCAAGGGCGACACCCCCGTCGCGCTGAACTTCCAGCAGGCGTTCAACGCGCCGAGCAGCCCGTGGCTCACCCTGATCCGCAACGCGGTGCTGGGTGACGGCACGACGGTCGACAAGGACAACGACGAGATCACCGCGGTGCTCGGGCAGTAGCTCTCCCGCTCCCGGTGCGTCGGTGGGTGCCCACCCACCGACGCACCGGGGCCCGAGGCCCGACACCGACCTGGCACCCGCCGACCCTGCCCGAGAGGTCCCCGATGTCCGCCCAGCCAGCGACAGTCCCCCAGCTCCCCCGCGTCCGAACCCGCCAGTCGGCGCGCCGCCGGTTCGGCAGGCCCGCCCGTGGCTGGGCCTACGCGTGGCCCACCGCGCTCTTCGTGCTCCTGCTCTTCGTCCTCCCCCTCGGGCTCGTGCTCCGCATGAGCGCGTCGAGGTGGCCGCTGCTCTCGGGCGACCAGGGGATCAACTTCCCCGACAACTACCGCAAGGCCGTCTCGAACCGCTTCTTCGCCGAGTCGATCACCTTCACGCTGAAGTACACGGTGCTCGCGACGGTGCTCCTCATCGCGCTCGGTCTCGGCCTCGCGCTGCTCGTGCAGGAGTCGTCGCGCTGGAAGGGACTGCTCCGCGCATCGTTCCTCGTGCCGAGCGCGCTCGGCCTGGCGTCCGCGTCGCTGCTGTTCTACGTGCTCTACTCCCCGCTCGCCGGCCCGTTCGCCCCCACGATGCGCAGGCTCGGGCTGACGTTCCTCGGGTCGCCCGACGCGGCCCTGTTCTCGACCCTGTTCCTCATCGTCTGGCGGTACGCGGGCTTCTACATGCTCCTGATGCTCGTCGGCCTCCAGGCCATCCCGAGCGAGCTGTACGAGGCGGCCCGCATGGACGGCGCCGGCCGGTGGGACACGTTCCGGCGGATCACGATCCCCCTGCTGAAGCCCACGCTCGCCCTCACCACGATCCTGTGCGTCACGGGCTCGCTGCTCGCGTTCGAGCAGTTCTACATCCTGACCAAGGGCGGTCCGGACAACAGCACCATCACGGTGGTGCAGCTCATCTACTCGATGGCCTTCCAGGGCCAGAACGACCTCGGCGTCGCCGGGTCGCTGTCGGTGATCGTGCTCCTTGCGCTCGTCGTCATCAACGTCGTTCAGCTGCGGGCGTTCCGCACGTCGGACGAGAGCTGAGGGGGACTCATGACCATCGCCACCCGCACACAGCTGGAGCTCCCCCACGAGGGACGGCCGGTCCGTCACGGTGCACCCCCGACGACCCTGGCCGGAGTCGCGCTGCGCACGCCGTTCTGGGTGTTCTCCGGCGGACTCGCCGTGATCTTCCTGTTCCCGCTCGTCTGGACCGCCGTGGCGTCCGTCTCGCCGCTCGCCGGGACCGGTCAGGTGAAGGGCTGGGGCTTCGGCAACTACATCACCTTGGCCCACTACCAGGCCGGGATCTGGCAGTACCTCGCGAACTCGGCGTTCATGTCCCTGCTGACCGTGCTGCTCACGCTCACGGTGTCGACGCTCGGCGGCTACGCGTTCGCCCGGTTCCGGTTCCCCGGCAAGAACCTGCTGTTCATGCTGACGCTCGCGATCCTCATGGTCCCGTACGCGACGCTGCTGATCCCGCTGTACGTGCTGCTGAACAAGGTCGGCCTGCAGAACTCGCTGGTCGGCGTCTCGCTCGTGCTCACGATGTTCCAGCTGCCGTTCTCGACGTTCATGATGCGGATCTCGTTCGAGTCCGTCCCCCGCGAGCTCGACGAGGCGGCGCTCGTGGACGGGTGCTCGTCGTTCATGGCGCTGCGCCGTGTCCTGCTCCCGGCCGTGACCCCGGGGCTCATCACCGTCGGGCTGTTCGCGTTCCTCGCGGCCTGGAACGACTTCTTCGCTCCCCTGATCCTCATCAACGACTCCGACCGGATGACGCTGCCCCTCGCGGTCTCCAACCTGCGCGTGCAGGTCCAGGGCGTCATCGACTACGGCGCGACGGAGGCCGGCGTCGTCGTCCTCGCGCTCCCCTGCATCCTGCTGTTCCTCCTGCTCCAACGGCACTACGTGCGCGGCTTCATGTCCGGCGCACTCAAGGGATGATCGTGAACCTCACCAGCACGACCCACGCGGTCGCCACCCCGGTCGTCCCCTCCCACGGCGCGCTGCGCCCCCTCGGCCTCGACGAGGTCCGGATCACGGGTGGTGTGTGGGCGGGCAGGCAGGCCGTCAACGGCCGCGCCACGCTCGCGCACATCGAGTACTGGATGGAGCACGAGGGCTGGATCGGCAACTTCGACGCCGCCGCGGCGGGCACCGTCGCCGAGCACCGCGGGGGCCGGGAGTTCTCCGACTCCGAGGTGTACAAGCTCCTCGAGGCGATGGCCTGGGAGGTCGGGCGGTCCGGCGACGCCGACGTCGAAGCGCGGCTGACGAGCCTCGTCGCGCGGATCGCCGCGGCCCAGGAGCCCGACGGGTACCTCAACACCCAGTTCGGCCGGCCCGGACAGCGCGCGCGGTACAGCGACCTCGAGTGGGGTCACGAGCTGTACTGCTTCGGACACATGTTCCAGGCGGCCGTCGCCCGGCTGCGCACCCGCCCCGCCGCGACCGACGGCCTCGTCGACATCGCCCGGCGCGCCGCCGACCACGTGTGCGCGACGTTCGGCGCCGACGGCCTGCAGCGTGTGTGCGGTCACCCTGAGATCGAGCCGGCGCTCGCCGAGCTGGGTCGCGCGACGGGCGAGCAGCGGTACGTGGACCAGGCCGCGCTGTTCGTCGCCCGGCGCGGCACCGGCACCCTCGCGGACATCGAGCTCGGTCGCTCGTACTACCAGGACGACGTCCCGGTGCGCGAGGCCACGGTGCTGGACGGCCACGCCGTGCGGGCCAACTACCTCGCGGCAGGCGCGGTGGACGTCGCGATCGAGACCGACGACGCCGACCTGCTCGCCGCGCTCACCACGCAGTGGGAGAACACCGTCGCGCACCGCACGTACATCACGGGCGGCCAGGGTGCCCACCACTCGGGCGAGTCGTTCGGTGACGACTGGGAGCTGCCGCCGGACCGCGCGTACTCCGAGACGTGCGCCAGCGTGGGCTCGGTGATGTTCTCGTGGCGGCTGCTCCTCGCGCAGGCCCTGCCCCGCTACGCCGACCTCATCGAGCGCACCTTGTACAACGTCGTCGCAACCTCCCCGGCGCACGAGGGCACGGCGTTCTTCTACACGAACACGCTGCACCAGCGTCGACCCGGGACCGTGCCCGCGACCGACGTCGCGGTGCCCCGCGCGACCTCGTCGCTGCGCGCGCCCTGGTTCGCCGTCTCGTGCTGCCCGCCGAACGTCGCCCGGACGTTGGCGAGCCTGGCCGCCTACGTCGCGACGGTCGACGACACCGGCCTGCAGGTCCACCAGTACGCGCCGGCCCAGATCCGCACGCACCTGCCCGACGGCCGCGCCCTCGACGTCGACGTCGAGACGGACTACCCGCACGACGGCCGGATCCGGGTCGTCGTCCGCACGTCGCACGAGGAGCCCTGGACCCTGAGCCTGCGCGTGCCGGGGTGGGCCGCGGGCGCGACCCTGACCACGCCCGATGACGACTCGCCGGTGACGGTCGACCCCGGCACCGCGCGCGTCACCCGGAAGTTCACGGCCGGCGACGTCGTCGAGCTCCAGCTGCCGGTCGGGCCCCGCGTCGTGGTCCCCGATCCGCGGATCGATGCGGTGCGCGGGTGCGTCGCCGTCGAGCGCGGCCCCGAGGTGCTGTGCCTGGAGTCGGTGGACCTCGCCGGGGCCGGCGTGATGCGGGACGCCGACGTCGGGCACGTGCGGCTCACGTCGCTGGACTCCGTGCGGGAGGTCGACGGGCACGTGGTCGCGCAGTTCGAGGTCGACGTCCCGGCATCGGCGGACTGGCCGTACGAGGCCGCGGGCCCGGACGGCGACCGGCGGATGACCGCCCTGGTCGAGGCCCCGCTCATCGCGTACCACGACTGGGCCAACCGCGGTCCGTCGACGATGCGGGTCTGGCTGCCGTCGACCTGAGCCGGACCACGGCCGCTGAGACACGACGTACCGGAACAGGAGCCGCTGGAACACGACCCGGCGGCGGCGCGTTACGCCCGTATGAGTCGAGCTGTCGTTGCGACCGCGTACGGCGGTCCCGAGGTCCTGTCCGTCGTCGACGTCACGGTCCCCGAGCCCGGTCCGGGCGAGGTGCTCATCGACGTGCGCGCCGCGGGCGTCAACCAGATCGACTGGAAGCTCTACAGCGGGCTGTTCGGGACCGACCCCGCGCGGCTGCCGATCCGGCTCGGGCTCGAGGTCGCCGGGGTCGTGCTCGCCGTCGGGCCCGATGTCGAGGACATCCCCGTCGGTGACCACGTCATCGCGACCGGGGTCGTCGGCGGCTACGCCGAGCTCGTCCTCGTGCCCGTGACGCGCCTCTCGCCCAAGCCCGCGCAGGTCTCCTGGGCCGAGGCCTCGGGCCTGCTGCTCACCGGCGCCACGGCCTGGCACACCCTGGAGGAGACCGGGGTCGGAGCAGGCGATGTCGTGCTCGTGCACGGCGCGTCGGGCAGCGTCGGGCGATTCGTCGTCCAGCTCGCCCGCCTCCGCGGCGCCCAGGTCGTCGCGACCGCGAGCGAGGCGGCCCACACCGACCTGCGCGCGCTCGGCGCCGTACCCGTGACGTACGGGCCGGGCCTCGCCGACCGGGTCCGCGAGGCGACCGGCACCCTCGGACCCGTGACCGTCGCGATCGACACGGTGGGCACCGACGAGTCGCTCAATGTCTCGGTCGAGCTCGTCGCCGACCGCTCACGCATCGCGACGATCGCCGGCTTCGGCCGGGCGGGCGGCCTGGGGATCCAGCTGCTCGGCAACGGGCCAGGGGCCGACCCCGGCACCTCGATCCGTGCGGCGGCGATCCCCCAGCTCGTCGAGCTCGCGGCCGACCGACAGCTCATCGTCGCGGTCGCGCGCACCTACCCGCTCGAGGATGCGGCTGAGGCGCACCGCGACAGCATCGCGGGACACGCCCGCGGGAAGCTCGTCCTCCTGCCCTAGCGTCCTCAGTCGAGCGTGGCGCGGCGGGCGGCCGCAGCGACCCGGCGGAGCTCGATCCCGGGCGCCAGCGGCGGTGCGGCAGCGAGGACGTCCTGGCTGAGCAGAGTGCCGCCGGTCTCGTCGAGCGCCGCCAGCCCGCCCATCGCGGCCGACAGGACGTCGGCCGGAACGCGCACCCGCAGACGGACCCGAGGGGCTGCCGGGGTGCGCTGAGGGAGCTCCCTGACTCGCTCCACCGATCCTGTCGGGGTCTGGTACGCCGTCGTCACGGAACCGGACGGTACCGGACATCCGCCCGACTCGCGAGCCCCTTCCGCAGACGTCACCCGCCGGGCTGCACCGACGCTTCACCGGGCTCGCGCGACCGGCCGTCGATCTCGGCGGCGAGCGCCGTCAGCTCCGCGAGCACGTGCCGGACGACGAGCCGCTCGGCCCGGTCGACGCGCACGAGCGCATCGATCCGCCGGCCCGCACGCACCCCCGCGAGCGGCACGAGACGCACACCCGGCTCGCGCCCCGAGGTATACCGCGGCAGCAGCGCGATCCCGTGACCAGCGGCGACCATGGCCTCCGCCACGTGGAAGTCGTTGATGCGGTGCGTGATGCGCGGGGCGGAGCCCGACCGGGTCGCGACGGCTGCCAGCACCGTCGCGACGGGGAACCCCTCCCGCACCGCGATCCACCCCTCGTCGACGAGGTCCTCGGGACGCAGGTCGACGCGGCCCGCGAGGCGGTGCCCGACGGGGACGGCCACGTCGAGGGGCTCGCGCAGCAGCGGCACCACGTGCACCGGCACGCCACCGGCGGCCCAGTCGTGGCTGCGGTCGGGGCGGTGCGCGACGACGATGTCCATGCGGTCCGTGAGCGCGGCGAAGTCGTCCTGCGCGACGTCCTCGTCGGTGCACTCCAGGGTGATCCCCCCGTGGGCCGCGACGCGCGTCAGGAGCCCTGGCAGGAACATCTGCGCGGCGCTCTGGAAGGAGCTGACGCGCACCGTACCCTCGGGCCGGGCCAGGTAGGCGTCGGTCGCCGCGCGGGCCCGTTCCAGGGCCACCGCGACGTCGACCGCCGCAGCCGCGAGGGCCTGCCCGGCCGGGGTGAGCCGCAGCCCGCGGCCGACGCGTTCCGTGAGCGCGACACCCACCTCGCGCTGCAGCCGCGCGAGCTGCTGGGACACCGCCGAGGGCGTCAGGTGCAGGACGGCTGCCGCAGCGGTCACCCCGCCGTGCGTGCCGACAGCCCGCAGGGTCTCGAGCGAAGCAGGGTCCATGTAGCGACGCTACAACGACCTGTCAGGAAGATTCGATGGTGCTCAACGATCGGTTGGGCGCATGCTCGCTCCCATGCCGCTGCGCGACCGTCTCCTCGCCGTCCTCGTGGCACTGTGCTGGGGGCTGAACTTCCCCGCGATCCACCTGTCGCTCGAGCAGTTCCCGCCGTTCTTCCTCGTCGCCGTGCGCTTCAGCCTCATCGCCGTCCCGACGCTGCTGCTCGTCCGGCGTCCGGCTGTGCCGTGGCGCTGGATCCTCGGCTACGGGTTCGGATTCGGCGTCCTGCAGTTCGTGTTCCTGTACCTCGCCATGGCCACCGGCATGCCGACCGGGCTCGCGTCGCTGGTCCTGCAGTCCTCGGCGCCGTTCACCGTGCTGCTCGGCGGGGTCCTCCTGCATGAGCGGCTCCGTGCCCCACAGGCCGCAGGCATCGGCCTGGCCGTGCTGGGGCTCGTCGGGATCGCCGTCCACCGCTCCGGTCTCGGCGGCGGCGCCACCCTGCTCCCCGTCGTGCTCACACTGTGCGGCGGACTCGGATGGGCGTTCGGCAACCTCGCCAACCGGCAGGCCCGCGCGGCCGAGCCGTTCCGCCTGACGCTGTGGATGTCGGTCGTCCCGCCGCTCCCCCTGCTGGCCCTGTCGCTCGCGGTCGAGGGGCCCGACGCGATCGGGACGTCGCTGACGACCCTGGGGACGCGTCAGGGCGCGCTCGCGCTCGGCGGGCTGCTGTTCACCGTCGTCATCGCGACGGTCGTCGGGTCGGGGGTGTGGACGTCGCTCATGGCCCGGCACCCGTCGAGCGTCGTCGCGCCGTTCTCGATGCTCGTGCCGGTCGTCGGCATCGCGGCGTCATGGCTCCTGCTGCGCGAGCCGACACCGCTCGTCGAGATCGCGCTCGGGTCGCTCGTCGTGACGGGCGTCGTGCTCGGTGCCCGACCGGCCGGGACGCTGTCGCGTCGCGCGTCGGGTCGATCCGCGGGTCGGTCCGCGGGTCAGTCGACGGACGCGACGAGCGCGGTCGCCACGGCGGCGATGCCCTCGCCGCGACCCGTCAGTCCGAGCCCGTCCGTGGTCGTCGCCGACACGCTCACCGGCGCACCCGCGGCCGCGGACAGCGCAGCCTCGGCCTCCGCGCGCCGCTGAGACAGCCGGGGCCGGTTGCCGATCACCTGCACCGCGACGTTGCCGATCTCGAACCCGGCCGCCCGGACCCGACGCGCGGCCTCGGCGAGCAACGCCGTGCCTGATGCACCCTTCCACTGCGGCTCGGCCGTCCCGAAGTTCGACCCGAGGTCGCCGAGGGCGGCCGCCGACAGCAGCGCGTCGGCTGCGGCGTGCGCGGCGACGTCGGCGTCGGAGTGGCCCGCGAGCGGACGTTCGCCCGGCCACGCGAGGCCGGCGAGGTGCAGGACGGCGTCGGGCGCGGGGTCGGGGTCGTAGGCGTGCACGTCGACACCGAGACCGGTGCGTGGCAGGGCTGTCATCGCTGCGTCTCCGCGCTGTCGAGGGCGCTGTCGGGGGCGCTGTCGTCCGCACCGGCACCAGCTCCGGCGTCCGACGGGCCGGCGAGCCTCGCGCGCTCCGCGAGGACGACCTGCGCCACCGCGAGGTCGCGCCGGGTCGTGATCTTGAAGGCGTCCTCGTGGCCGTCGACGACCCACACCCTCACGCCGATCGCCTCGGCGAGGCCGGCGTCGTCGGACGCCGCGGACGCCTCGTCGAGACCGAGGTGGGCTCCGGCCGCATGGGCACGGGCGAGCACGTCGGGCGCGAACCCCTGGGGGGTCTGGACGGCCCGCAGTGCGTGGCGCGGGACCGTCTCGGCGACGCCGCCCCGGGCGTCGACCCGTTTGATCGTGTCGGTCACCGCGAGCCCAGGGATGACGGCGGGGTGTCCCGCGCGGACGGCCTCGACGACGGCTACGACGAGCTCGGGCGGGACGAGCGCACGCGCGGCGTCGTGGACCAGGACGACCTCCGCGCCGTCCGGCACGACGGCGATGCCCGCAGCGACAGACGCCTGCCGGGTCGATCCTCCGGCGACCACCCGCACCGGGACGCCGTCGATCTCAGCGCCGAGCACCGCGGTGAACTCCGCGAGCTGCTCCGGGGGTGCCGTCACGACGACGAGCCCCACGAGCCCGGAGCCGACGAGAGCGCGCGCAGCATGCACCACGAGCGGCACCCCGCCGAGCTCGACGAGCGCCTTCGGCAGCAGGTGACCGAGCCGGCGACCGCTCCCGGCAGACGTGAGGATCGCGACGACCGTCACAGCACCGCCTTGGTCACAGCGCTGCCACGGCCGCAGGGATCACTCCCGGCACGGGAACGGTCGTCAGGACGCGGTCAGGCGGCCGTCAGGACGCCAGGACCTCGTCGAGGATGGCCTCGGCCTTCTCCTCCTCGGTGTGCTCCGCGAGCGCGAGCTCCGAGACGAGGATCTGACGGGCCTTGGCGAGCATGCGCTTCTCGCCGGCAGACAGCCCACGGTCGGCGTCGCGACGCGAGAGGTCGCGGACGACCTCGGCAACCTTGATGACGTCGCCCGAGGCCAGCTTCTCGAGGTTCGCCTTGTACCGGCGAGACCAGTTGGTCGGCTCCTCGGTGTACGGCGCACGCAGGACCTCGAACACCTTGTCGAGACCTTCCTGGCCGACGACGTCACGCACTCCGACGAGATCGACGTTCTCCGCCGGGACCTCGATCGTCAGATCGCCCTGCGCCACCTTGAGCTTCAGGTAGAGCTTCTCCTCGCCACGGATCGTTCGGGTCTTGATCTCTTCGATCAATGCTGCACCGTGGTGCGGGTAGACAACCGTCTCCCCTACAGTGAAAGTCATCTGTGGGTGTCCCCTTTCGCGGATGCCCATTCTATCACGTTTCAGCGGGCCTCCCGGGGGCCCGTCGAGAACGTTTGTGCAGGTCAGAGGCAGCCGAGCGAGTTCTTCGCCGTCGGTGCGACGCCGCTCGCCCCACCGGTGGGGCGTCGCGGGAGGGTCCCGGACGAGGCGCATCGGACCCTCTGACCGCTAATGTGTTGCCGGCAGCTCGCGAGAGATGTGTGCCGACCGATGTGTGCCGACCAGGCACAGCGAACGAGGAGAACCCGTGATCCGCGCCCGCTCGTCCTTGCGTCACCGCCTCGCTGCAGCGGGCGTCGTCGCCCTCGCCGGCCTGGCCCTGTCCGGCTGCTCGGCGACCAACGAGATCACCACGGCCAAGGCGTACTCGGCGTCGGACGGCGTCCGCGCGGAGCTCGGCGACGTGACCGCGGAGAACCTCATCGTCCTGGCGAGCGCCGAGGGCGCGCCCGGGGCCCTGCAGGGCGCCCTCACGAACCGTGGCACCGACGCGGTCACCGTCACCCTGACGTCGGGCACCGTCGCGGTCGGGACCGTGAAGGTCGACGCCGCCTCGACCGTCCTGCTGGGCGGCGACACCGGCAAGGCCCTCACCTTCACCACGGCGAACGCGCCCGGTGGCGTGACCCCGCTGACCGTTGAGACCGGCCCGGGCGGGAGCCTGACCGTCTCGGTCCCGGTGCTCGACAGCACGCTGCCGGAGTACGCGACGCTCGTCCCGACCCCGAAGGCGAGCTGACCGGGCTCAGCCGAAGCGGCCCGAGATGTAGTCCTCCGTGGCCTTCTCGCGCGGCGAGGAGAACATCGTCGCGGTGTCGTCGATCTCGATGAGCCGACCCGGCTTGCCGGTCCCCGCGATGTTGAAGAACGCCGTCCGGTCCGAGACGCGTGCGGCCTGCTGCATGTTGTGGGTCACGATCACGATCGTGTAGTCGTTCTTCAGCTCGGAGATCAGGTCCTCGATGGCGAGCGTCGAGATCGGGTCGAGCGCCGAGCAGGGCTCGTCCATGAGGAGCACCTGCGGGCGCACCGCGATCGCCCGCGCGATGCACAGGCGCTGCTGCTGACCGCCCGAGAGCCCGGCGCCGGGCTTGTCGAGGCGGTCCTTGACCTCGTTCCAGAGGTTGGCGCCCTTGAGCGACGTCTCGACCGCCTCGATGAGCTCGGCCTTGTTCTTCGTGCCGTTCAGGCGCAGCCCGGCGGCCACGTTGTCGAAGATCGACATCGTCGGGAACGGGTTGGGGCGCTGGAACACCATGCCGATGGTCCGGCGCACCGCGACCGGGTCCACGTTCTTGTCGTACAGGTCGGCGCCGTCGAGCAGCACCTGACCCTCGACGCGGCCGATGGGCAGCACCTCGTGCATGCGGTTGAGGGTCCGCAGGAACGTCGACTTGCCGCAGCCCGACGGCCCGATGAAGGCGGTCACAGACCGGGCGTCGATCCCGAGGGTCACGCCCTCGACCGCACGGAAGTCCCCGTAGTAGACGTTGAGGTCTTTGACGTCGATGCGCTTGGCCACAGCGGTCAGCGCTCCTTTCGAGGTGCGGGGGTCGGGTCCAGTGTGCGCGCGGTGCTCGGCAGCGCGCCTGTTCGGGTGGGCACGGCTACACCTTCCCGAACCGGGCGATGAGTCGGCCCGCGAGGTTGAGGAGCATGACGACGAGGATCAGCGTCAGGGCTGCGCCCCACGTGCGCTGGACCGCGGCGTCGAGGAACTCGGTGCGGTCCTGGTTGATCATCGTCGGGAGCGAGGCCATGTTGCCGCTGAAGAGGTCGAGGTTGATCGACTTCGTGTACGGACCGAGGATCAGGAGCGGCGCGGTCTCGCCCATGACGCGCGCGAGCCCGAGCAGGACGCCGGTGAGGATGCCCGAGAAGGCCGTCGGCAGGACGATCCGCATGATCGTCTTCCACTTGGGCACCCCGAGGGCGTAGGACGCCTCGCGGAGCTCGTTGGGGACGAGCTTGAGCATCTCCTCGGTCGACCGCACGATCGTCGGGACCATCAGCAGGACCAGGGCCAGGCTCACGGCGAAGCCGACCCGCGACAGCCCGAACGTCGAGATCCACAGCGCGTAGATGGTCAGCGCGGCGACGATCGAGGGGATGCCGGTGAGCACGTCGACCATGAAGCTCACCGCTCGCGCCGCGGCCCCGCGCCCGTACTCGACGAGGTAGATCGCGGTCAGGATGCCGATCGGCACGGAGATGACCGCCGTGACCCCGGCCTGCAGAAGGGTGCCCATGATGGCGTGGTACGCCCCGCCGCCGAAGTCACGGACGGTGACGCCGCGCTGCGAGTTCGTCCACCACTGGGACGTCAGCAGCATCTGGTAGCCCTGGGAGATGACCGTCCACAGGATCCAGACGAGCGGGACGAGCGCGAGGCCGAACGCCGCGTGCATCGCGATGGTCGCGGCGCGGTCCTTGGCGCGGCGTGAGGCGCTCGCCGGGCTGCTCAGGTCACCCAGCGCGGGGGCGCCCGGGCCGGCCGGCGTCGCGCTCTGGCTGAGGGAGGTCACGGCGCTCATTCGGAGAAGGCCTTCCGTCGCTCGATGATGATGCGGGCGATGGCGTTGACCGCGAACGTCAGGAGGAAGAGCACGAGCCCGGCCGCGATGTAGGCGCCGGTCTTCGACGGGGTGTCGAACTCGGACGCCGCGTTCGCGATCTTCGACGCGAACGTCTCGCCGCCGAAGAAGAGCGACCAGCTGAACGCGCCCGACGTCGTCGACAGGATGATCGTGACCGCGATGGTCTCGCCGAGTGCGCGACCCAGGCCGAGCATCGCCGCCGAGATGACACCGGGCCGGCCGAACGGGAGGACGGCGACGCGGATCATCTCCCAGCGGGTCGCCCCGAGCGCGAGCGCGGCCTCCTTGTGCTCGTTCGGCGTCTGCCGGAACACCTCGCGCGACAGCGCGGTGATGATCGGCAGGATCATGATCGCCAGGACGATCGACGCGAGGAAGATCGTGCCCGCCTGCACCGACGTCGGGGCGAACAGCGGGAACCACCCGAAGATGCGCTTGAGGAAGTCCTGCAACGGCTGCACGTACTGCATGAGCACCCGGGCGCCCCACAGCCCGAAGACGATCGACGGGACGGCGGCCAGCAGGTCCACGAGGTAGGCGAACGGCTTGGCCACCCGCGCGGGCGCGTAGTGCGTCAGGTAGAGCGCGACGCCGATCGCCACCGGTACCGCGAGCGCCATCGCGACGATCGACGAGATGACCGTCACCCAGAGCAGCTGGGCGATGCCGAACCGCAGGTTGGTCGGGTCGGCGACGTCCCACTCGCGCGAGCCGAGGAAGCTGGCCGTGTCGGCCGCGAGCGACGGAGCCGCCTTCGTGACCAGGAACGCGCCGACGATCACGACGAGCGCGACCACGATCCCGCTCGCGGAGACCGCGAGCCCACGGAAGATCCGGTCCGGCCCACGCCGTCGGCCACCCGTGAGGGCGACGTCGGGCTGCGGGCTGGTCGTGGTCACCATCGCCATCCTTCGGGTGGAGTGTTCGGTGCTGCCCCATGCCGTCGTCCCGGCCCCTCGAGGAGGGACCAGGACGACGGCGTCAGGCAGGTACGGCGGTTTCCAGCGTAGGTCAGGCTCAGGCGATGGCCGCGATGGCCTTCTCGACGTTCGCCTGGACCTCGGCGGGCAGCGGCGCGTAGCCGATGTCGACGAGGCTCTTCTGCACGTCCGCCGAGGCGAAGTGCGTGAGGAACGCCTTGACGCCGGTCGTGAGGTTCGCGTCCAGGCCCTTCGAGCAGACGATCTCGTACGTCACCAGGATGATCGGGTACGCCCCGGCCTCCGTGGTCGCGTAGTCGAGCTTGAGCTGCAGGTCGTTGCCCTCACCGGCCGCCTTCGCCGAGGCCACAGCCTTGCCGACCGACTCGGCGTTCAGCTCGACAGCACCGGAGCCGTTGTCGATCTGGGCGATGCCCAGCTTGTTGTCCTTGGCGTAGGACCACTCGACGTAGGAGATGCCACCGGGGGTCGTCTTGACGCCCTCGGCCACACCAGCGGACTTCTCGCGACCCTCACCGGCACCCGACTTCGGCCACGCCTTGGCGTGCTCGTCGGTCCAGGCGCCGTTCGAGGCGGCCTTGAGGTACTTCGTGAAGTTGTCGGTCGTGCCCGACTCGTCCGAGCGGAAGAAGACGTGGATCGCGTCCGACGGCAGCGTGACGCCCGTGTTGAGCGCGGCGATCGCCGGGTCGTTCCAAGTCGCGATCTCGCCGCGGAAGATCTTCGCGGTGACCTCGGCGTTCAGGACCAGCTTGTCGACGCCCGCGAGGTTGTACGCGACCGCGATCGGGCCGGTCACCATCGGCAGGTTCCAGGCCGGGTTGGCGGCGCAGCGGGCAGCCGCGGCGGCGACCTCACCCTTGTCGGCGTTGAGCGCCGAGTCCGAGCCGGCGAAGTCGACCTGCGCCGCGGTGAACTGCGTGATCCCCGCACCGGAGCCGGTCGGGTTGTAGTTCACGGTGATGTCGGGGCACACGTCGGCGAACGACGCGATGGCCTGCTCGATCGCGTTCTTCTGCGCCGACGAGCCCTCAGCGTTGATCGTTCCGCCGGTGCCGCAGTCGACAGCGGGCGCCGCGGCGGCCGAGGTCGCCGTGCCCGCCGTCGGGGCCGCCGAGCTCTCGCCTGCGACGGCGTTGTTGTCGGACCCACAGGCCGCGAGCGTCAGCGACGAGACGAGCACGACGCCGGCCAGACTGGCCAGTCGTGCGAACTGCCGAACCTTCACGGGAATCCCTCTCCTGGAGCTTCATCGTCAGATGCCCCCGCAGCACGGAGGCCGCGGTGCATGGCAGACGTTAAGCAGGACAAGTGACCTGGAGGCCCGCGGAAGGTGAACGCAGGGTGAACGATGGTCGACGAAGTGCCGTCAGGACGCTGCGACGTCGGCGAGCTTGTAGCCGAGGCCCCGGACCGTCTGCAGCAGGACGGGGTTCGCGGGGTCGGTCTCGATCTTGGCGCGCACGCGCTTGACGTGCACGTCGAGGGTCTTGGTGTCCCCCACGTAGTCCGACCCCCACACGCGGTCGATGAGCTGCCCGCGGGTCAGCACACGGCCGGCGTTGCGCATCAGCAGCTCGAGCAGGTCGAACTCCTTGAGCGGGAACGCGACGAGCTCCCCGTGCACGTGGACCGTGTGCCGCTCGACGTCCAGGCGGACCGGACCGACCTCGAGCGTGCCGTCGTCGGGCTCGGTCACGGGCTCGGCTGTCCCGATCGAGCCCCGGCGCAGGACCGCCCGCACCCGGGCCAGCAGCTCGCGGAACGAGTAGGGCTTCGTCACGTAGTCGTCCGCGCCGAGCTCGAGGCCGACGACCTTGTCGATCTCGCCGTCCTTCGCGGTGAGCATGATGACCGGCACGTCGCTGCGCGCGCGCAGCCACCGGCACACCTCGGTCCCCGACATCCCCGGCAGCATCAGGTCCAGGAGCACGAGGTCGGCGCCGCCGTCCTCCCACGCGACCAGCGCCTCGGGGCCCGTCGCCGCGGTCACGACCTCGAAGCCCTCGCGCGTCAGCTGGTAGGTCAGCGGATCGCGGTACGACTCCTCGTCCTCGACCAGGAGGATGCGGGTCACGGGGTGGCTCCTGTCTGCGCGGGGCCGTCGAGGCCCTCGTCGTGCTCGGGTACGACCGCCTGGGGCAGTCGCAGGGTGAAGGTCGAGCCCCGTCCGGGTCTCGACCAGACGGTCACGTCACCGCCGTGATCAGCAGCGACGTGCTTGACGATACTCAGGCCGAGGCCCGTGCCGCCGGTGTCCCGGGACCGCGCAGGGTCGACCCGGTAGAACCGCTCGAACACCCGGTCCTGCTCGTCCGCGGCGATCCCGATCCCCTGGTCCACGACCGCGATCTCGACGAGACCCTCGACGATCCGCACCCCGACGCCCACATGGGTGCCCTCGGGCGAGTAGGCGACGGCGTTGTCCAGCAGGTTGCGCACCGCGGTGACGAGGAGGCCGTGGTCGCCGAACACGACAGCCCCCGACGCACCGCCGACGTCGAAGACCATGTTCTTCGCGCTCGCGTTCGTCCGCGCACGATCCACCGACTCGGCGATGACCGCATCGATGTCGATCGCTGAGATCTCCTCGAGCGCTCCGGCGACCTGCAGCCGCGACAGCTCGATGATCTCGTGGACCAGCGCCGAGAGCCGGGTCGCCTCCTTGCGCATCTGGCCCGCGAACCGGCGGACCGCGTCGGGGTCGTCTGCGGCGTCCTGGACAGTCTCCGCGAGCAGCGACAGCGCACCGACCGGCGTCTTGAGCTCGTGGGAGATGTTCACCACGAAGTCGCGGCGGATGGCCTCGAGCCGGCGCGCCTGGGTGCGGTCCTCGGCGAGCACGAGCAGGTGATCGGGGCCGACGTGCGCGACCCGGACCTGCAGCATCAGGGTGCCGCGGCCGAGCGGGCCGCGCGGCAGCTCGAGCTCCTCGTCGCGGATCGCCCCGGTGCGGCGCACGTCCGCGATGAGGTCGCGGATCGCGGCGTGCACGATCCGGCCGTCGTTCACGACGCCGAGCGCATAGGCGGGCGGGCTCGCGCGGACGACCCGGTCGTCGGCGTCGAGGACGACCGCCGCCGAGCGCAGCACCGCGAGCACGCGGACGAGCCCCTCGTCGAGCTCGGGGAGAGGCTGCTCCGGCACGGTGTGCTGCGCGCGCTCGCTGAAACGGAACGCGAGCGCGGCACCTCCGCCGGTCACGAGCCCGAGCAGCCCCGCGAGAACGACCGCCGCGCCTTGGATTCCTTGCACGATCGTCAGAGTACGGTCAGCGAACCGCCGAACCCACGTGCGCACCGGTCGCTCGCCTGATGTTCACCTGGGAGCAGGACGACGTTCATCTCATGGTGGGATCCTGGGGCCTGGGCACTGAGAGAGGGAACACATGCGCAAGATCTTCGACGACGAGCTGAGGCAGCTCGGCGACGACCTCGCCGCGATGAGCGGGCTCGTCGAGCAGGCCATCGACCGGGCAGGGACGGCGCTGCTGACCGCCGACCTCCAGCTCGCCGAGTCGGTGATCGCCGACGACGCCGCGATCGACGCCATCAACCGCGAGCTCGACGAGCGATGCATCCTCCTGCTCGCCCAGCAGCAGCCCGTGGCCACCGACCTGCGCATCATCGTCTCGGCGCTCCGGATGAGCGCGACGCTGGAGCGCATGGGCGACCTCGCCCGGCACATCGCCCAGGTCGCCCGGCTGCGCTACCCGCGCCAGGCGATCCCGCACGGCCTCACCGGAGCGTTCGCGGAGATGCACGACGCCGCAACCCGCGTCGCGAGCCGCACCTCGGTGCTCCTGCGGACGCACGACCTCGACGTCGCCAAGGAGATCGAGCGCGACGACGACCTGCTCGACGCCCTCCACGAGGACACGTTCACCGCGATGCTCGGCGGCGGCTGGACCGGGACCCCGCAGGAGACCGTCGACGTGACCCTCGCGGGGCGCTACTACGAGCGGTTCGGCGACCACGGCGTGTCGATCGCGCGCCGCGTGACCTACCTCGTGACGGGCGACTTCGCCGAGGACCTCCGCGGCGAGCGCTGAGCACTCCTTCACTGGGATCGGGCTCGGCCGCACGGCCCCAGGCACGACTGAACCCCCGCGCCCACGGCGCGGGGGTTCAGTGCGTCC
The DNA here is from genome assembly GCF_003115775.1 of Cellulomonas sp. WB94. Classification (NCBI taxonomy): domain Bacteria; kingdom Bacillati; phylum Actinomycetota; class Actinomycetes; order Micrococcales; family Cellulomonadaceae; genus Cellulomonas; species Cellulomonas sp. WB94. The sequence goes on along the minus strand of NZ_QEES01000002.1, from coordinate 1,977,116 downwards.
TGACTACGTGCGTCCTGACTACTTGCCCTGGTTCGCCACGGCCTTGATCGACTCGGCGGCGGCCTCGGGGTCGAGGTACTCGCCACCCTTGACGACCGGCTTGAGCGTCGTCTCGTCGAGCTCGTAGCGCAGCGGGATGCCCGTGGGGATGTTGATCCCCGCGATGGTCTCGTCGTCGACGTCGTCGAGGTACTTGACGATGGCGCGGATCGAGTTGCCGTGCGCGGCGACGAGCACCGTCTTGCCGGTCTGGAGGTCCGGGACGATGTCGCTGTGCCAGTACGGCAGCGCGCGCTCGAGGACGTCCTTGAGGCACTCGGCCCGCACGACGGGGGCGTCGGCGTACCGCGGGTCGGTGTCCTGCGAGAACTCCGAGCCCAGCTCCACGAGGGGCGGCGGCACGTCGTACGAGCGACGCCAGAGCATGAACTGCTCGTCGCCGTACTCGTCGCGGATCTGCTTCTTGTCCTTGCCCTGGAGCGCGCCGTAGTGGCGCTCGTTCAGGCGCCAGCTGCGCTTGACCGGGATCCAGTGCCGGTCGGCCGCGTCGAGGGCCAGGTTCGCCGTCGTGATGGCGCGGCGCAGGAGGGACGTGTGCACGACGTCGGGGAGCACGCCCGCGTCCGTGAGCAGCGAGCCGCCGCGCACGGCCTCGGCGATGCCCTTCTCGGACAGCGCGACGTCCACCCAGCCGGTGAACAGGTTCTTGGCATTCCACTCGCTCTCGCCGTGGCGGAGCAGCACGAGGGTGTAGGTCATGGGTTCATCCTGCCGCACGAGGCAGGGGGTGGACGGGGACGTTCGGCCCGTGAACGGTCCTCCGTCCGGCCCCGTCAGGCGCGGCGGTGGGCGTCGGCGAGCGCGTACACCTTGAGCACCTGCTCGGCCGCGGCGTCCCAGCCGAACCGCTCGGCCACCTGCCGGGCGCCGACAGCCAGCCGTGCGCGCAGGCCGGCGTCGGCCAGGTGGTCCGTGATCGCGTCCGCCCACACTGCCGGGTCGTGGCCGGGGACGAGGGTCCCCGAGACGCCGTCGGTCACGACCGACCGCAGCCCGCCCACGGCAGCCGCGAGCACCGGCGTCCCGCTCGCCTGCGCCTCCATGGCGACCAGGCCGAACGACTCGCTCCGCGAGGGCATGGCCACGACGTCGGCCGCGCGGTACCACTGGGCGAGCTCGGTGCGGGGCACGGGCGGCCGCAGCAGCACGTGGTCGCCGACGCCGGTCGTGGCGGCGAGGGCCGACAGCTCACGGACGGCCGTCGGTCGCCCGCTCGGCCCGCCGAGGACGACGAGCATCGGGACGGGGCGCCCGGTCGCGGCGAGCAGGCCGAGGGCCCGCACGAGCACGTCGGGGCCCTTGAGCGGCTGGACGCGGCCGGCGAACAGCACGATGTCCCGGTCGAGCGGCAACCCGAGGGCTCGGCGCGCCTCGGCACGGGCCTGGGGTCCACCGGGGCTGAACACCTCGAGGTCCACGCCCGGGGCCACGACGTGCACGAGCGCCGGGTCGGCGTCGTAGAGCTCGACGAGGTCCAGCGCCTCCTCGGCCGTGCTCGCCACGAGCGCGTCGGCCTCCGCGACGACCTGCTCCTCCCCGACGATCCGGCCGTTGGGCTCGGCGGTGTCCCCCGGGGCGAGCGCCGCGTTCTTCACGCGCGCCATGGTGTGCATCGTGTGCACGAGCGGGACCTCCCACCGGTCGGCGGCGAGCCACCCGACCTGGCCCGACAACCAGTAGTGGGAGTGGACGACGTCGTACCAGCCGGGCCTGCGTGCCGCCTCCGACCGCAGCACGCCGGCCGTCATCGCGCACAGCTGTCCGGGCAGGTCGTTCTTGTCGAGCCCCTCGAACGGGCCTGCGGGCACGTGGTGCACGAGCACCGGCGGGACGACCCCGGGCTCGACGCCCTCGGCCAGCAGCACCGCGCGGGCACCCTCGGGCGTGAGCGGCGTGCCGTGCGCGTCCACGCCCTCGAGCACCGCGGTCTCGGGCTGGGCCGACGACGTCGCGCGCGTGAAGATCTCGACGCGCGCGCCGCGTCGGGCCAGCGCCTGCGAGAGCTCCGAGACGTAGACGTTCATGCCGCCCGCGTCACCCGTGCCCGGCTGGTCGAGCGGTGACGTGTGCACCGACAGCATCGCGACGCGCGGCTGCTCGAGGCTCACGAAGGCTCCTGCGGGGATCGGGATCGGGATCGGCGCGCCTGGTCGGTCGAGGACATCACCTGCCCCATTGTCACCCCGCGCCTGGCTCCTGGCGCCCCGGTCCATGTCGCCCGGCACCCGGCCGCGCTCACCCTCGGCGGGCTCACACCGCCCGGACCACGCACGCGGGCGCGGGCATCGGCAGGACAGCCGAGACGACCCACCCCGCCGCACCCTCACCGGGCCGGAGCGCGACGAGAGCATCGCCCACCTGCGCCGCGACCACGACGGTCCCGTCCACGACCGCGAAGTGCCGCGGCCACGCCCCCGGCACCGGCGTCGCACCGTCGGCGACGAGCGAGCCGTCCGCGGACACCGCGTACCCGACGAGGACGTCACTCGTGCGCACCGCGACGACGAGCCGCTCACCGTCGAGCTCGACGTGCGACGGCAGCACCCGGCGGCCCGCGGCACTGCCAGGCTCCGTACCGAGCGGGCCCGCCGGCGGACCTGCCGGCAGCTGCTGCACGAGCGTGCCCGATGCCGTGCCCCGGTCCCACGCCAGCACGCACACGCTCACGTCGAGCTCGCCCACCACGTAGACCGTGCGTCCGTCCGGAGCGAACACCAGGTGGCGTGGGCCCGTCCCCAGTGGAAGTGTCGCCGCGATCCCGGCCGGGCTGAGCAGCCCCGTCGCGGGGTCACGCGCGTACCGGCGCAGCTCGTCCGTGCCGAGGTCCGCCACGACGACGAACAGCCCGCCGGGGGCGATCGCCACGAAATGGGCGTGCGAGGCCTCCTGCCGGCTCGCGTCGGGCCCCGAGCCCTCGTGGCCCCAGACCTGCACCGGGCCGCGCTCTGCGAGGACCTCGGCGGCGAACCGCCCCTCACTGTCGAGCGGGAGGACACCGAGCGTGCCCGACGAGTAGTTCGCGACGTACAAGGTGCGCGCGTCGGGGGCCAGCAGCAGGTGGCAGGGGTCGGCGCCCCCCGAGCCGACGACGTCCAGCGCGGTGATCGGGCGGGGTGCCGGGTCGTCGGCCGGGACCGCGAACGCGGTGACCGTGCCCCGGGTCACCTCGCCGACCGCGTAGAGCACCCGGCCCGACGGGTGCGTCGCGACGAACGACGGCGACGGGGTGACCGCGACCAGTGCGGCGGCCCCCAGGGTCCCCGACGCGGCGTCGAGGTCGACCCGCCACACCCCCTCGCCGTGGCCCGCCGGGGCGCCGGCACCGGCCGCGGGGTACGTGCCGATCCACAGGGACGTGCGCTCGCTGGTCACCCGCGAATCCTAGGTGGGCCGGTACGACGACGCCGGGCCCCGCATGGTGCGGGGCCCGGCGTCGGGGTCGAGCGGGGGTGTCGGTCAGCTCGCGCCGGCGCGACGCTTGTTGAGCAGGTCGAACGCCACCGCGAGGAGCAGCACGAGGCCCTTGATGGCCTTCTGCCACGACGGGTCGACGCTCATGATCGACAGGCCCATGTTCAGGACGCCCATGATGAGCGCACCGATCATGGCGCCCGAGACCTTGCCGACACCGCCGGTGACGGCCGTGCCACCGATGAAGCACGCGGCGATGGCGTCGAGCTCGTAGCTGTCACCGGCTGCCGCGACGGCCGCACCGGCACGGGACGTCGTCACGATCGCCGCGACGGCGGCCAGGACGCCGATGTTCACGAACACGCCGAAGTTGACCCGACGCGTGTTGACACCGGACATGATCGCGGCGTTGAGGTTGCCACCGATCGCGTAGATGTGCCGACCGAAGACCGTCCGGCCCAGGACGAACGTGTACGCCACGATGAGGACGCCGACGATGATCAGGACGATCGGCATGCCGTTGCTGCCCGAGAGCAGCCACGTGAGGTAGCCGAGCAGGAGCGCGAACAGGACGAGCTTGCCGACGAACGCCGGGAACGGCTCGACCGCGAGGTCGTGCTTGCGCAGGGTCCGGCGGGCGCGCGCCTGCGAGTACACGAGACCGGCCAGGGCGAGGACACCGATCGTCACCGTGACGACGTCCCGACCAGCCATGAACCCGAAGGAGTTCGGCAGGTACCCGTTGCTGATCGCGTTGAAGCCCGGCGGGAGCCCGGCGATCGTCGTCCCGACGAGCACGATCGCGAGCCCGCGGAAGATGAGCATGCCGGCCAGGGTCACGATGAACGCCGGGATCCCGACGTAGGCGACCCAGTAGCCCTGCCACGCGCCCACGAGCGCACCGACGACGAGGCCGAGGAGCACCGCGACGAGCCACGGGAGGCCCCACTTGTCCATCATGATCGCGACCAGGCCGCCGATGAAGGCGACCACCGAGCCCACCGACAGGTCGATGTGGCCGGCCACGATCACCATGACCATGCCGATGGCCAGGATCATCACGTACGCGTTCTGCTGCACCAGGCTCGCGACGTTGTTCGGCATCAGCAGCAGGCCGTTGGTCAAGATCTCGAACAGGATGACGATCGCGACGAGCGCGCCCCAGATCCCGTACTGGCGCACGTTCTTGCCGAGGTATTCGGTGACGGCGGTCATCGCGGCGTCCCTTCCTTCTCCTTGGTCATGAGCAGCATGAGCGACTCCTGCGTCGCCTCTGCCCGGGGGAGCTGGCCGGTCACACGACCCTGGCTCAGCGTGTAGATGCGGTCACACATCCCGAGCAGCTCGGGCAGCTCGGACGAGATGAAGATGACCGACTTACCGGCGTCGGCCATGCGGTTGATGATCGTGTAGATCTCGTACTTGGCACCGACGTCGATGCCGCGGGTCGGCTCGTCGAGGATGAGCACGTCCGGGTCGGCGAAGATCCACTTGCTCAGGACGACCTTCTGCTGGTTGCCGCCCGAGAGCTTGCCGACGAGGGCCTCGATCGTCGGCGCCTTGATGTTGAGCTCCTTGCGGTACCGCTCGGCGACGAGCACCTCCTCCTCGCGGTCGACCACCCCGCGCCGGGACAGCTTGCCGAGCGCCGCCGCGCTGATGTTGCGCTTGATGTCCTCGATGAGGTTCAGGCCGTACCGCTTGCGGTCCTCGGTCGCGTAGACGATGCCGTGGGCGATCGCCTCCCCGACCGTGCGCGTGTGGATCTCCTTGCCGTCCTTGAAGACCTTGCCCGAGGCGTTGGCCCCGTAGGTCCGACCGAAGACGCTCATCGCGAACTCGGTCCGGCCCGCGCCCATGAGCCCGGCGAGGCCGATGACCTCGCCCCGGCGCACGCTGATCGACGCACCGTCGACGACCTTGCGGCCCTGGTCGATCGGGTGGTGGACCGTCCAGTCCTCGATCCGCAGGACCTCCTCGCCGATGTTCGGCTCGCGGTCCGGGAAGCGGTCGTCGAGAGACCGTCCGACCATCGGGCGGATGATCCGCTCCTCGGTGATCGGCTCGGCGCCGTGCATGTCGAGGGTCTCGATCGTCTTGCCGTCGCGGATGACCGTCGTGCGGTCCGCGATCGCGGCGATCTCGTTGAGCTTGTGGGAGATGATGATCGAGGTGATGCCCTGGCCCTTGAGGCTCCGCATCAGGTCGAGCAGGTGGGCCGAGTCCTCGTCGTTCAGCGCCGCGGTCGGCTCGTCGAGGATCAGCAGCTTGACGCGCTTGGACAGCGCCTTCGCGATCTCCACGAGCTGCTGCTTGCCGACGCCGATGTCCTTGATCTTGGTGTCCGGCGCCTCGGTGAGGCCGACGCGCGCGAGCAGCTTGGCCGCCTCGGCGTTCGTCTTGTTCCAGTCGATGACGCCGCGCGCCGACTGCTCGTTGCCGAGGAAGATGTTCTCGGCGATCGACAGGTACGGGCTCAGCGCGAGCTCCTGGTGGATGATCACGATGCCGCGGTGCTCGCTGTCGCGGATCGTCCGGAAGTCGCACAGCTGGTCCTCGAAGAGGATCTCCCCCTCGTAGGTGCCGTGCGGGTACACGCCCGACAGCACGTTCATGAGGGTCGACTTGCCGGCGCCGTTCTCACCGCAGATCGCGTGGACCTCGCCGCGGGTCACGGTCAGCGTCACGTCCTGGAGTGCTTTGACGCCGGGGAAGAGCTTCGTGATCCCGCGCATCTCAAGAATGGTGTTGTCGGTCGACATCTGAGCCTGCCGTCTGCTGTCGTCGGGATGGGTTGCGCGGCTGCCGGGGCCGCACCCAGGAGAATCCTCCCGCGGTGCGGTCCCGGCAGCCAACGCTGGGGTTTCTCAGAGGCCGAGGTCTGCGGCCTTGTAGAAGCCCGAGTCGACGAGCGACTTCGAGATGTCAGCCTTGTCGTTCGTGACGACCTGCGGCGGGAGCAGGTAGGTCGGGACGACCTTCTTGCCGTTGTCGTAGGTCTTCTCGTCGTTGACCGTGACCGTCTCGCCCTTGACGATCTGGTCGACCATCTTGGCGACCTGGTCACCCAGCGTGCGGGTGTCCTTCCAGACCGTCATCGACTGCTTGCCGACCAGCATGTTCTTGACGTTGGCCTTGTCGGCGTCCTGGCCGGTGACGATGGGCCAGTCGGTGCCGGCCTTGTAGCCCTGCGAGTCGAGCGACTGCTCGATGCCCAGCGCGAGGGAGTCGTTCGGGGACAGGACGACGTTGACCTTCTTGTCCTGGTAGAACGAGTTGAGGCGGTTGTCCATCTCGGACTGCGCGGTCTCGGACTTCCAGCCCTGGATGCCGATCTTGGTCCAGTCGGCGTCCGACGCGGGCGCCTTGCCCGAGGGGACGACGAGCTGGCCCTTGTCGATGTACGGCTTGAGGACGTCCCACGCGCCGGAGAAGAAGAACTTGGCGTTGTTGTCGTCCGGCGAGCCGGCGAAGGGCTCAAGGTTGAACGGGCCCTTGCCGTCCTTGAGGCCGAGCTGGGTCTCGATGAACTCGCCCTGGAGCTGGCCGACCTTGTAGTTGTCGAACGTCGCGTAGAAGTCGACGTCCGCGGTGCCGTTGATCAGGCGGTCGTACGCGATGACGGAGATCTTCTTGGCCTTGGCCTGTGCGAGCACCGGGCCGAGCGCCGTGCCGTCGATGGACGCGACGACGATGACCTTCGGGTCCTGGTTGATCATGTTCTGCAGCTGCGTGATCTGCTGGTCGACCTTGTTGTCGGCGTACTGCAGGCTCGTGGTGTAGCCGGCCGCCTTGAGGAGCTCCTCGAGGTGCGCGCCGTCGTTGTTCCAGCGCTCGAGGCTCTTGGTCGGCATCGCGATACCGATGAGGCCGCCCGCTGCGGCCGCAGTGCTGCCGCCGGTCGAGCCCGAGGTGGTGTCCCGCGTGCTGCTGCACGCACTGGCCCCGACGAGCAGGAGCGCAGCTCCAGCAACCGCCGCGACGATCTTTGTCTTCCTGAGCGACATCGTTGTCTGATCCTTCCTCCCACCGACCGGACCACCCGGCGGCGTCAGGAGCGCACCAGTGCGCCCCCGTCGACGGTGGACGCGCAGGGCCTCCGATGAACCTGCGTGCCGCTCCGTCGTCGAGCTGCGAGCCGTGTGGCTCTATTTGTTGCTGCGCTGAATTTAGGACGTGAACCCAACGCAGCGCAAGCCACATCGGGCCCCAAACAGGTCACGATCGCGCAACATCTGAGTCACGGCAAGGATCGGCGCCGATCGCTCAGGCGCCCTCGGCCACCCAGGCGACGGGGTCGGCGACGACCGTCCGCAGCTCGGAGATCGCTCCCCCGGTCATCGCGGGGTACTCCCCGGCGCGTGCCACCTGCACCTCGACCGGCGACCACGGGGCGAAGATCACGCACCGCTCGAGCTGCTCCGCGACAGCCTCGCGCACGTACGGGTAGACCTCCGAGAACCTGCCGCCGAGCACCACCATGCCCACGTCCACCACGTTGACGATGTTCGCGAGCACCACACCGAGCGCCGTGCCGCCGCGCCGCAAGGACTCGAGCGCACGAGGGTCGCCCGCCTCGGCGGCGTGGACGAGATCGCTGAGGGGTGCGGTCGGGTCGAGGCCCGCACGGCGCATGAGGGCGTCCTGACCGGCGTAGTCCTCGAGCGTCCGACGACCGGCACGGGCTGTGCCGTCGTCGGCCTCGGCCGTGGAGAACGCGTCGACGACCGTGTGCCCGATCTCCCCGCTCCAGCCGTGCCGACCCGCGAAGATCTCGCCGTCGAGCACGATGGCCCCACCGATGCCGACCTCGCCCGACACGTAGACGAAGCTCGCCCGGCCCCCGTCGCGCCGCGCGACCGCCTCGGCGAGCGCCGCCAGGTTGGCCTCGTTGGCCAGCGAGGGTGGGAAGCCCGCGAGCACCGGGTGGGCCGTCAGCAGCCCGACGACGTCCACGTCCCGCCAGCCGAGGTTCGGCGCGTAGCGCAGCGGACCGGTGACCCGGTCGACCAGACCGGGCAGCGCGAGGGCGGTACCCGCCACCCGGACGCCGTCGGCGCTGAGGTTGGCCAGCACGCGCCCCGCGGTGCGCGCGAGCCGGTCGAGCACGACCTCCGGCCGGCTGTTGCGGAAGTTGTCGATCTCGACGACCTCGGTGAGCACCCGACCGGCGAGGTCGACGGCGCGCACGCCGAGGTAGTCGACGTTGACCTCCATGCCGAGCCCCGCCACGGTGCCGCGGGCCGGCGCGAGGGGGACGGCGGGGCGACCGACCCGGCGGGCCTCGAGCGTGATGGGGGCCGCGAGCTCGATGACGAGCGACGCGTCGATGAGCTGGTCCACGAGCCCTGACACGGTCGCGCGCGCGAGCCCGGTCGCGGCCGAGATGTCAGCACGGGAGACGGGACGGACGGCGTCGATCACCTTCTGCAGCGTCAGGCTGAGGTTGTGCTCGCGCAGCGACTCCTGCCGCGCCGCACGTCCCGCGGTCCGCACGCGTGCCCCCGCGTGGTGCGGCGCAGAGGACGATCCCGCGGACGGCCCCGCCGGCAGGCGAGGCACGATCGGTCCGGACATCCCCGATGACCAGGGGCGGAGGTCGTCCGTCGATCTGCCCCGCACCGTGCTCCGGCCAGGCTCGGGCATCTGGTGGTCCGGCATGACTTGACCCTAGCGCCTCAGTTGCATAAGTTCATCCGTACAACAAATTTGGCGGATCTCGTGGAGGAGAGCCCGATGGCGCGCAAGGCCACCCCTGAAGACAAGTTCTCGTTCGGTCTGTGGACCATCGGCTGGGAGGCACGCGACCAGTTCGGAGACGCGACCCGGCCGGCCCTCGACCCGGTCGAGTCGGTGCACCAGCTCGCGAAGCTGGGCGTCGCGCACGTGACGTTCCACGACGACGACGTCGTCCCGTTCGGCTCCGACGCCGCGACCCGCGACGCGATCCTGGCGCGCTTCAAGGGCGCGCTCGACGAGACCGGCATCACGGTCGAGATGGTCACGACCAACACGTTCAGCCACCCGATCTTCAAGGACGGCGCGTTCACCTCGAACGACCGTCGCGTGCGCCGCTACGGCCTGCGCAAGGTCGTCCGCAACGTCGACCTCGCCGCCGAGCTCGGTGCCGCGACGTTCGTCATGTGGGGCGGGCGTGAGGGTGCGGAGTACGACTCCGCCAAGGACCTCAAGGCCGCGCACGACCGCTACCGCGAGGGCATCGACACCGTCGCCGGCTACATCAAGGACAAGGGCTACGACCTCAAGATCGCGATCGAGCCCAAGCCGAACGAGCCCCGCGGCGACATCCTGCTCCCCACGGTCGGCCACGCGCTCGCGTTCATCGCCGAGCTCGAGCACGGCGACATCGTCGGCCTCAACCCGGAGACCGGTCACGAGCAGATGGCCGGCCTGAACTACACGGGCGGCCTCGCCCAGGCGCTGTGGTCGAACAAGCTCTTCCACATCGACCTCAACGGCCAGAAGTCGATCAAGTACGACCAGGACCTCGTGTTCGGCCACGGCGACCTGTTCTCCGCCTTCGGCACGGTCGACCTGATCGAGAACGGCTTCCCCAGCGGCGGCCCGCGCTACGACGGCCCGCGTCACTTCGACTACAAGCCGTCGCGCACCGAGGACATGGCCGGCGTCTGGGAGTCCGCCGCGGCGAACATCCAGGCCTACCTGATCCTCAAGGAGCGCGCGCTCGCGTTCCGTGCCGACCCCGAGGTCCAGGCGGCGCTCGAGGAGGCCGGCGTCTACGAGCTGGCCCAGCCGACGATCGCCGAGGGCGAGACCCTCGACGACCTGCTGAACGACCGTTCGACGTTCGAAGACCTGGACGTCGAGGACGTCGCCAAGCGCGGCTTCCACTTCGTCCGCCTCAACCAGCTCGCGCTCGAGCACGCGCTCGGCGCCCGCTGACCCGCACGCAGCACTGACACACCCCGCTCGACCGCGACGTCCGCACCCGCACCGGGTGCGGGCGTCGCGCCTTTCGCCAGATGGAGACCCGACAATGACGCTCGTCGCCGGGGTGGACTCGTCCACCCAGTCCTGCAAGGTCGTCGTGCGCGACGCCGCGACGGGCGCCCTCGTGCGCTCCGGGCGCGCCTCGCACCCGGACGGCACCGAGATCGACCCCGCACGCTGGTGGCACGCCCTGCAGGTCGCGATCACCGACGCGGGAGGCCTGGACGACGTCGAGGCCATCTCCGTCGGCGGTCAGCAGCACGGCATGGTTGCGCTCGATGCCGACGGCGCGGTCGTCCGCGACGCTCTCCTGTGGAACGACACCCGCTCCGCGCAGTCCGCGCTCGACCTCATCGACGAGCTGGGCGCCACCGGTGACGGTGACGGCGCTGCCGCCTGGGCCGCAGCCATCGGCTCGGTCCCGGTTGCGTCGCTGACCGTGACCAAGCTGCGCTGGCTGCGCGACCACGAGCCCGCCAACGCCGCCCGCGTGGCCGCGGTGGCCCTCCCCCACGACTGGCTGACCTGGCGCCTCGCCGGCCACGGACCGGGCAGCAGCGACCCCGCGGCGGCCCTGGCCGCGCTCACGACCGACCGTTCGGACGCCTCGGGCACGGGGTACTGGTCGCCGATCTCCGACGACTACCGCCGCGACCTGCTCTCGCTCGCGCTCGGCCACGACGCGGTGCTGCCGCGCGTCGTCGGTCCCGGCGAGCGCGCGGGGACGTCGGCCCTCGGAGCCCTGCGACCCGCGCTCGGCGCCGGCGCCGGGGACAACGCGGCCGCGGCGCTCGGCCTCGGCCTCACCCCCGGTGACGTCGCGATCTCGATCGGCACGTCGGGCGTCGTCTCGGCGATCTCCGCCGTCCCGACGGCCGACGCGTCGGGGCTCGTCACCGGGTTCGCCGACGCGACCGGCGCGTTCCTGCCGCTCGCCTGCACGCTCAACGCCTCGCGCGTGCTCGACGCGGCCGCCCGGATGCTCGGCGTCGACCACGCGGGTCTCTCCGCGCTCGCGCTGTCGGCCCCCGCCGGCGCCGACGGGCTCGTCCTCGTCCCCTACCTCGAGGGCGAGCGCACCCCCAACAAGCCCGACGCCACCGGGGCGCTGCACGGACTGCGGCTCGCGAACACCACGCCGGCCCACCTGGCCCGCGCAGCGGTCGAGGGCATGCTCTGCGCCCTCGCCGACGGGCTCGACGCCCTCGTCGCCCAGGGGGTGCCCGTGCAGCGGGTGTTCCTCATCGGTGGCGGCGCGCAGTCCGAGGCGGTCCGCCGCATCGCGCCAAGCGTGCTCGGTCTCGACGTCGCCGTCCCGACGCCCGGCGAGTACGTCGCCGACGGTGCCGCGCGGCAGGCGGCCTGGGTGCTGTCCGGCGCGGCGACACCGCCCGCCTGGACCGCGGCCGGCAGCGCCGAGGTCTACCAGGCCGACGCGGCCCCGCAGGTCCGCGCGCAGTACGCGGCGGTCCGTGAGCTCACCGGGACGCGCCCGGCCTGACCGCGGCCGGGGCGCCGCCGACACAGCGTTTCCCACGACAGCGGAGCCCACGACACAGCGGAGCCCGGCCTGACTCGTGCCACGTTCGGTCCTCGAGGGTGGGCGCGGGTCGCTGACCTGCTGTTTCGTTGTGCGCTCGGGTGCGATGTGGTCACTAAGAACCTCGTCGTGCAAGCCTTCGGGGGTGGTCTCGCGGTTCGTGCGCAAGGTCCGCACCGCTTCGGGAGCGGTCGCGGTCCAGATCGTCACGCGCCGGGGCCGGCAGGTCGAACAGGTCGAGCACGTCGGGTCAGCGCATAGCGATGCCGAGCTCGCGTTGCTGCTGGCCGTAGCGCGTGAGCGGCTGTCCCCAGGCCAAGACGCCCTGGACCTCGGGGACCTGTTGGTGGTCCCGGCGCGGATGGACGACGTCGCGGACTGGACCGCCGAACCGGAACTGCTCCTGCAGCCGGCGACGCCGGCGGCCGGTGGGCGTCCTGCGGCCGTCGCCGCAGGTGGGCGGGTCGTGGGGACCTCCGCGGACCTGTTGTGGAAGGTCCTGACCAGCGAATACACCCGGCTGGGGTTCGACGTCCTGGGCGATGACGGGTTCCGGGCGATGGTCCTGGCACGGATCGTGGAGCCGACCTCCAAGGCCGAGGTCGTCCGCGTCCTGGACGAACTCGACGCACCGGCGGTCAGCCTGCGCACGTTGTTCCGGTCGCTGGCCCGGTGCCAGGCCCAGGACTACCGCGACACGTTGGCCAGGGCCGCGTGGGCGCACTCGGTCCGCACCACCGGGACATCGGTCCTGATCTTGTACGACGTGACGACGCTGCACTTCGAGCGGCCGGACGAGGACGAGCTGCGCAGGGTCGGGATGAGCAAGGAGCACCGCGTGGACCCCCAGGTTCAGGTCGGGCTGCTGGTCGACCCGGGCGGGTTCCCGCTCGAGGTGCACCTGTTCGAGGGCAGCAAGGCCGAGACGACCACTCTGATCCCCGTACTGACCGCGTTCGGCAAGCGGCACGACGTCACGGACCTGGTCGTCGTCGCCGACGCCGGGATGCTCTCGGCGGGCAACCTGAACGCCCTGGAGGACGCCGGGTTCTGCTTCATCGTCGGCTCGCGGATCACCCGGGCCCCCTACGACCTGGCCGATCACTTCGAACGGCACGGCAACTACTTCACCGACGGGCAGGTCCTGGAATCGACCCGGGACATGGGCACCGGCAAGGCGGCCCGGGCCCGGCGGGTGGTCTACCAGTGGAAGTTCGCCCGCGAGCAGCACGACAACAAGGCCATCAACGCGATGATCGACCGGGCCGAGAAGATCGCCGACGGCCGCGCCCCGTTGAAGAAGGCCCGGTTCCTCAAGATCACCGGAGCCACCAAGGAACTCGACCAGGCCACCATCGACCGGGCCCGCCAGTTGGCGGGCCTCAAGGGCTACGTCACCAACCTGCCGACCGCCACGATGGACGGCGCGGCGGTCATCGCGGCCTACCACGACCTATGGCACGTCGAGCAGTCGTTCCGCATGACCAAGTCCGACCTACGAGCCCGGCCCGTGTTCCACCACCAACGCGACGCCATCGAAGCCCACCTGACGGTGGTGTTCGCCGCCCTGGCCGTCGCCCGCCATCTGCAAGACCTCACCGGCATGAGCATCAAGAAGATCGTCCAGGCCCTGCGCACCGCACGCTCAGCAACCATCGAGATCAACGGCCAACGCCTCACCCTCGACCCCGACCTCACCGAGACCGCCCGCGCCATCCTCAACCGACTCGAAACCGGTCACTAAGGCAAGTGGCACGAGTCGGGCCCGGCACCCCTCGACGGGTGCCGGGCTCCGCTGTGTCCTCAGTGTGCCCGTGATCGGCTGCGCCGCGGGGTCACTCGGGCTTATCGGTCAGTGCGTGTCGGTCAGTGCGCAGCGTCGTACGCGGCCTTGACCCCGGCGGAGATGCGTCCGCGCTCGGACACGTGGTGCCCGTTGGCCTTGGCCCACTCGCGGATCGCGCCCGCGTCGACACCCGTGCCACGGCGACCGCGCGCCGGGCGGCCGGTAGCCGTCGACGTGCGCCCGCCGACCTTGCGTGCGTGGCCGACCCACGTGGCGACCGAGCTGCGGAGCTCGGCTGCGTGCTCTGCCGTGAGGTCGATCTCGTAGGTCACGCCGTCGACGGCGAATGTGACCGTCTCGTCGGCCGTCCCGCCGTCAATGTCGTCGACGAGCAGGACCTGAACCTTCTGTGCCATTGTTCTCTCCCGGGTGAACGACGTGCATGAGAACTGATCACCGGAAGCATGACACCCTTTGATTCGACCGTCAAAGGGAACGGGCGGCTTTGACGCTCAGGAATCCGAATCCGCCGCGGGCGGAATGGCCGGGGTGGCGGCCTCGCGCTCCTGGGCGTCCATGCGCGCGATCGCTGCGCGTTCCGTACGGTCGGCATTCACGAGCGAGCGCAGGGCGAGCCAGAACAGCAGTCCCACGCCGATCGACGGGACCACGGCCGCGAAGACGGACCAGAACGCGTTCATCGGTGGTGACCTCCGTCCCGCAGCCGCAGGGCGGCAACCACCGCGGCGTCGTGGCTGCTCATGCCTGCGGCTTCACCAGCGGGAACAGGATCGTCTCGCGGATGCCCAATCCTGTGAGCGCCATGAGGAGCCTGTCGATGCCCATTCCCATGCCACCGGCCGGCGGCAACGCGTACTCCACCGCGGTGAGGAAATCCTCGTCGACCGACATCGCCTCGTCGTCGCCCGCCGCTGCCAGCAACGCCTGCGCCTCGAAGCGCTGCCGCTGGATCACCGGGTCGACGAGCTCCGAATAGGCGGTCGCGAGCTCGAATCCCCGGATGTACAGGTCCCACTTCTCGACGAGGCCCGGCTTCGAGCGGTGGTCGCGGGTGAGCGGGCTCGTCTCGACCGGGAAGTCGCGCACGAACGTCGGCGCGAAAAGCGACTTCCCGACGTGGTGCTCCCACAGCTCCTCGACCAGCTTGCCGTGATTCATGCGGGCCGGGTCGATCTGGAGGTCGAAGCGGTCGACGAGCTCTTTGAGGTACGCGTCCGAGGTGTCGTGCGTGATCTCCTCGCCGAGCGCCTCCGACAACGACCCGTACATCGTCATCTGCGCCCACTCGCCGCCGAGCTCGTACTCCTCGCCGTCGGGCAGCGTGATCGTCGTGGTCCCCAGGACGTCACGGGCCGCCGTCTGGACCAGGTCGCGCGTGAGGGCCGCCATCGTGTCGTAGTCGCCGTAGGCCTCGTACGCCTCGAGCATCGCGAACTCGGGCGAGTGCGTGGAGTCCGCACCCTCGTTGCGGAAGTTGCGGTTGATCTCGAAGACGCGCTCGATGCCGCCGACGACGGCGCGCTTGAGGTAGAGCTCGGGCGCGATGCGCAGGAACAGGTCCATGTCGAACGCGTTCATGTGCGTGACGAACGGGCGCGCCGTCGCGCCACCCGCCTGCGTCTGCAGCATGGGCGTCTCGATCTCGAGGTAGCCGCGCCGGTGGAAGTTCTCCCGCAGCGAGCGCACGACGCCCGCGCGCTGGCGAGCGGTCTCCCGCGCGGCCGGCCGGGCGATCAGGTCGACGTACCGCTGCCGGACGCGCCCCTCCTCGGAGAGCTCCTTGTGCAGCACGGGCAGCGGGCGCAGGGCCTTCGCGGCGAGCTGCCACGCGTCGGCGAACACCGAGAGCTCGCCGCGCCGCGACGAGCCGACGTGACCGTGCACGAAGAGGTGGTCGCCGAGGTCGATGTCGGACTTGAAGGCGGCGAGCCGCTCCTCGCCGATGTCCGCGAGGCTGAGCATCGCCTGCAGCCGGTTGCCCTCGCCGTCCTGCAGCGTGACGAAGCAGAGCTTGCCCGTGTTGCGCAGGAACACGACGCGACCGGCGACGCCGACGACGTCCGTCGTCTCGGTCCCCTGCTCGAGATCCGGGTACGCGGCCCGCACCTCGGCGATCGTGTGCGTGCGTGGCACCGACACCGGGTACGGCGCGACACCCTCCTCGAGCAGCCGCGCGCGCTTCTCGTGACGGACCCGCATCTGCTCGGGAAGATCCTCGACCGACTCCTCGACCCCACTGGGCCCGCTGTGACTCACCGCGCCATGCTACCGAGCGCAGGGCCCCCGGCCCGCCGTGCGCGCGTCGGGCAGGCGTCCGACGAGTCGTCGCGCGGGCATCAGCCCTGCTTCAGGACCGCGGTGCGGGGGTCAGGTCGAGGGCGAGGTCGAGGATCGGGGACGAGTGGGTCAGCGCGCCGACCGACAGGTAGTCGACGCCCGTGCCCGCCACCTCACGGGCCCGGTCGAGCGTGAGGTTCCCGGTGGCCTCGAGCTCGACACGGCCCGTCTGCGGCTCGCGGGCCCGGACCGCTGCGACGACCTCCCGCAGCAGCGGGGTCGGCATGTTGTCGAGCAGCAGGAACCGTGCGCCCGAGTCGAGCGCCTCGAGGGCCTGGTCGAGGGTGTCGGCCTCGACCTGGATCGCGACGTCCGGGAACCTCGCCCGCACCGCGGCGACCGCGGCCGAGACGGAGCCCGTCGCCACGACGTGGTTGTCCTTGATCATCGCGACGTCGTACAGGCCCATGCGCTTGTTGGTGCCGCCGCCGCAGCGCACCGCGTACTTCTCGAGCGCCCGCAGGCCGGGGGTCGTCTTGCGGGTGTCGAGCACGCGGGCGCCCGTGCCCTCGAGCGCGTCGGCCCACCGTCGGGTGTGCGACGCGACGCCGGACGCGCGCGACGTGAGGTTGAGCAGCGTGCGCTCCGCGACGAGCAGCACCTGGACGGGTCCCGCGAGGACCGCGAGGACGTCCCCGCGCACGACGCGTGAGCCGTCCGCGACACGCTGCTCGCACGATGCGGGCGGCAGGCCGAGCCGCCGCGCGACCTGGTCGAGCACCGCGGGGACGACGACGAGTCCCGCGACGACGCCGGCCGCGCGGGCGACGAGGTGCGCGACACCGCGATCGTCCAGAGGGATCGTCGCCTGCGTCGTCACGTCACGCCCCGGCTCGGGGCCGAGGTCCTCGTCGAGCGCGGTCGCCACGGCACGGGCGATCCAGGCGGGGTCGAGCGGGGTGAGGTCGAGGTCGCTCATTCGCCGACCGTGACCCGGTGCGTCACGAGCCGGCCGTCCGCGTCGAGGCTGGCCTCGAGCCGGTGCAGCCAGGCAGGGTCGGGCACCGGGTAGTCGCTGCGGAAGTGGCCGCCACGGCTCTCCGTGCGTTCGAGCGCGGTCGCGGTGAGCACCGACGCGACCTGGTGCACGTTGGTCGTCTCCCACTCGGCCGCCTGCGGGCGGGCGACGACCGGGAGCAGACCCGTCGATGTCCCCGCCGGGCCGCCGGGCGCGAGGTGCGCGTCGGTCCGCACCGTCTCCAGGACGTGGGCCGCCGCGAGCAGGCCGTCGGCCGAGCGCACGACCCCGGGGCCGTCGCTCGCCGCGCGCTGGATGCGCGAGCGGGCCGCGCCTGCGACGAGCACGGCCGGTCCTGGCCTCTCGACAGGGTCAGCCTGGACGAGCTCGCCCGACGAGACCCTCGCCGCGACGTCCCGCGCCGCGCGGTACGCGAACACGAGCCCCTCGAGCAGCGAGTTCGACGCGAGCCGGTTCGCCCCGTGCACGCCGGTGCATGCAGCCTCGCCGGCCGCGTAGAGCCCGCTCACCGTCGTGCGGCCGACCAGGTCGGTGACGACCCCGCCCGAGTGGTAGTGCTGCGCGGGGGCGACGGGCACCAGATCGGTCGTCATGTCGATGCCGTGCTCGAGCAGCCGCTCGTGGATCGTGGGGAACCGGTGGCGCAGGAAGTCGGCGCCGAGGTGCCGCGCGTCGAGCAGCACGTGGTCCGTGTCGGTCAACGCCATCTGCCGGACGATCGCCTGCGCGACGACGTCCCGCGGTGCGAGCTCGGCCATCGGGTGCACCGCGGTCATGAACCGCACGCCGTCGGTGTCCAGCAGGTAGGCACCCTCACCGCGCACAGCCTCCGAGACCAGCGTGAGCTGCCCCCGGACCCCCGCGCCGAGCCACAGGACCGTCGGGTGGAACTGCACGAACTCGATGTCGCCGACCACCGCCCCCGCACGCAGCGCCGCCGCGATCCCGTCCCCCGTGGCCTGCACCGGGTTGGTCGAGGAGCGGAACACCTGCCCGATGCCGCCGGTCGCGAGGATGACCGCGGGCGCGAGCGCCGCACCGACCCCGTCGCGTGAGCCCGCCCCGATGACGTGCAGCGTCACGCCGCACACCGCACCGGGCCGGCCGTCCGGGCCCGCCGGACCCGTCAGGACGTCCAGCACGAGGGCGTGCTCGATGACCTCGATGCCCGGGTCGCTGAGCACCGCCTCGAGCTGGGCGACCAGCGCTCGCGAGACCTCCGCGCCCGTCGCGTCCCCGCCCGCGTGCACGATCCGGTCGGCATGGTGGCCGCCCTCACGGGTCAGGGCGATCTCCCCGTCCGGCGCCCGGTCGAACACGGCGCCGCGACCGACGAGCTCGCGCACGCGCACCGGACCCTCGGTGACCAGGACCTCCACGGCCCGCGGGTCGCACAGACCGGCGCCCGCGACGAGCGTGTCCTGCAGGTGCGCGGCCGGGGAGTCCTCCGGGTCGAGCGCCGCAGCGATGCCGCCCTGGGCCCACACGGTCGAGCCCGACGCGAGCACTCCCTTCGTCACGAGCAGCACGCGCGGCACACGGGTCCGCAGCTCGAGCGCGGCCGTCAGGCCGGCGATCCCCGAACCGACGACGATCGCGTCGGCCTGCGCCGTCCAGCCAGGCGCCGGTGCCGCGAGGCGGGCAGCGAGGCGGACCGTCACCAGGCCGACCCCTGCACCAGGCCGCGTCCCTCGCTGAACGGCACGCCGCTCGGCTCGAGGCCGGACTCCGCCGTCCACTCGGGAGGCACCTGTCCCGGGTCCTCGCTGCGCGCGACGATCCGGTTCTCGTGGTCGACGAGCACGACGTGCGGGCTGTACGTGCGGGCCTCGGCGTCGGACAGCAGCCCGTACGCCATGAGGATCACGACGTCGCCGGGGTGGACGTGATGGGCCGCGGCACCGTTGATGCAGACCTGGCCGGACCCGGCCTCGCCCGCGATCGCGTACGTCGTCAGGCGGGCGCCGTTCGTCACGTCGACGACGTCGAGCTGCTCGCCCGGCAGGAGGTTCGCGGCTGCGAGCAGCTCGGCGTCGACGGTGATCGAGCCCACGTAGTGCAGGTCGGCCTGCGTCACCGTCGCGCGGTGGATCTTGCCGATCAGCATGGGTCGGAGCAGAGATGTCATCGGGAGGCCTCCGTGCGCTCGGTCGCGGTGTTCTCGGTCGCAGTGTTCTCGGTCGCTGGGTCCGGGGTCTGGGTGCGCGCGGTCGGGTCGCCGAGCATGACCCACGCGTTGTCGATGAGGCGCGTCGCGCCGACGCGCGCTGCGACGGCGAACACCGCCGGGCCGGCGAACCGGTCGTCGACCGCCTCGAAGGTCGCAGGGTCGACGAGCTCGGCGTACTCCAGCTCGACGTCGGCACCGGCGAGCTCGGCGCGGGCCGCGGCTCGCACGTCGGCAGGGGTCGCGCCGGGCCGGTCGGCAGCATCATGAGCAGCGCGCACCGAGCGGCCCAGCGCGAACGCACGGGTGCGCTCGGGCGGACTCAGGTACGCGTTGCGCGACGACAGCGCCAACCCGTCGGCGTCCCGCACGGTCGCCACCTCGCGGACGTCGACCGGCACGTCGAGGTCGCGGACCATCCGCCGGACCGCCGCGACCTGCTGAGCGTCCTTCTGCCCGAACAGGGCGACGTCCGGGCGCGCCAGGTGGAGCAGCTTGAGGACGACCGTCAGCACGCCGTCCAGGTGGCCCGGCCGCGCGATCGTCTCGAGCACCTCGCCGAACAGGCCGGCGCTCACCCGCACGACCGGGTCACCGTCCGGGTAGACGACCTCGGGGGCCGGCGCGAAGACGACGTCGCCCGCGCCGAGCAGCCCGGGGCCGGTCAGGAGCGCGAGGTCGCCGGCGAGGTCACGCGGGTAGCGGTCGAGGTCCTCGCCCGGGCCGAACTGCAGAGGGTTCACGAAGATCGTCACGACGACGTGCTGGGCCGACGCCTTGGCCGCCGCCACCAGGGCGAGGTGCCCGGCGTGCAGCGCACCCATGGTCATGACGACGGCGCGCGCCGGGAGCCGGCCACGACGGACGTCCGCGGTGGGCCCGGGGGCGCCCTGAGCGGCCAGGGCCGAGGCGAGCTCGTCCCGCGTCCGCGCGAGCGCCGGGGTGCCCGGGGCCTCGAGCCGGTCCTGCGCGTTCATTCGTCGTCCTCCCGCGTGCCACCGGGGTCGGTCCCCGGGTCGTGCTGCTCCTCCGGCGTCAACGCGTCGGAGCCGCCGCTCATGCCCGCGCCGTGCGCGTCCAGGGCGTCGAGCAGCCGCTCGGCCGCGCTCTGCCCGACGAGTCCCGCCGCGAGCGCGCGCTGCGTCGCGGCCCGTGCGAGCACCCTGTACGCGGGAGCCACGTCGATCGCTCCCGTGCGTGCGCCGAGCTCGTCGAGCACCGCACCATGATCCCGCACCGTGTCCGCGTCCCCGCGGCGGACCGGGCCGGTCAGGGCCGTGATCGCCCCGGCGGACGTCGAGGCCGCGCGCAGCGCACCGTCGAGGGCGGCCGAGAGCAGCGGACCGAGCACGCGGCCCGGGTCCTCGATCCCGGCGGCCGCGAGCGCCTGCCCCGCCTGGGCCACGAGCACGACGAGGTGGTTCGCGCCGTGCGCGAGGGCCGCGTGGTACAGCGGGCGGTCCTCCTCCGCGACGACGACGGGCTCCCCACCGATCTCGACCACGAGCGCCTGCCCGATGGGCAGCACCGGGCCCGGACCGGTCACCGCGAACGCGCAGCCCACGAGGCGGCTGAGGTCGAGCGAGGTGCCGGTGAACGTCATCGCGGGATGCAGCGCGAGCGGGATGACCCCCGCGGGGCGCGCGGGGTCGAGCACGCGGACGCCGTGCCGCCCCGACGTGTGGACGACGATCTGGCCGGCCTGCCAGGCACCCACGCCCGCGAGGCCCTGGACGAGGGGTGCGAGCGCGTCGTCGGGCACGGCGAGAAGCACGAGCTCGGAGCGCCGGACGACCTCGGTGACCTCGAGGATCGGCACGCCGGGCAGCATGGTCTCGGCGCGCGCCCGCGACTCCTCGGACACGGCGCTCACGGCGACCACCGGGTGCCCCGCGGCCCGCAGCGCGCTGCCGATCACGGCACCGACCCGACCCGCGCCCACGACGCCGACGCCGAGGCGCCCCGGACGCCCTGCCGGACCCTCGTACGTCACAGGGCCTCCGGTCGACGCATCCACTGCTCGGGCAGGGCGCCCGCGCGGGCGGTGCGTGCCCGCACGGTCTGCTCGTCGAGCAGCGCCGCGGCGACGCTCTCGTCGAGGTGCTCGACCATCGGGTGCACCGGGCCGGCCGTCGAGTGCACGTCGATCGACGCGACCCGCAGCCTGCGCTGGACCGGGCCCTGCTTGAGCGCGAGCGACTGCGTCCGCTCGTGCGGCACGACGACGAGCCGGCGCACGATCCGGCCGTAGCGCACGAACAGCGCGCGGTCGGTGACCAGGAAGCCGCGGCGGCGCCAGCCCACGAGGTCGAGCAGGCGCGCGCGCCGCGGCACGGTGGTGAACCCGCCCTCCTCGCCCGAACCGCCCAGCGCTGCGTCCAGCAGGGCTCGCGGGTCCTCGACCTTCAGGTCCGGCAGCACGAGCCACAGCGCCAGCAGCGCCTCCTCGCGGGTGCCGACCGGCAGCAGCACGTTCTCGGTCTGCTGGTCCTTCTCGCCGCCGTACCCCGCGACGTTCATCTCGACGCGCCACCAGTCCGGTCCGCGCCACAGCGGACCCTGCGTGAACCGCAGCGCCTGCACCCGGCCCGGCGGGACCGTCTGGGCGCGCGCCTCCGTCAGCCCGTGCCGCAGCCGGATGCCGTCCGGGGAGATCGCGGCCCGGAAGTTCGCACCCTGGTTGACCCGCGTCCACATCGCCCCGCCGACGCCGAGCACCGCGGGGACGAGGGTGAAGACCGGAGCGAGCTCACGGGTCGCCACGACGCTGGCCACGATCGCGACGACGAACAGGGCGAGCCACCCCGTCGCCGCCGAGCGGAGCGTGGACGCCAGCATGCGCGGCATCGGCACCTCGAACACCGGCTGCTCGGGCGCGCGCACCGCGGGAGCCTCGTCCGGTCGCACGCGCAGCCCGGCCGCTCGGGCGAGCAGCTCGGCCCGCAGCGACTCGGCCTCCGACTCCTTGAGGAACGCCAGGGAGACGGCCGACCCTGAGCCGCCCGCGACCTCGAGCCGCAGCTCCGCGAGACCCGTGAGCCGGGCGAGCAGCGGCTGCACGATGTCGACCGCCTGGAGCCGGTCGAGCCGCGCCTGGCGCTGCTGGCGGAACAGCACGCCGGTGTGCAGGTGCACTGCCTCGTCGTCGACGACGAACTTCGTCACCCGCCACGCGACGGCCGCGTAGGCGAACCCGACGGCGGCGATCGCGAGGACGACAGCGACGACGTAGCGCCACCGGCCCTCCTGCATGAGCTCGCCGAGGTTCTGGATGTTGTCGGTCATGTTGTACGCCACGATCGCGAGCAACGCGACGAGCGCCTTCCACCCCTTGAGCGCAGGGGTGATCGGGTGCATGCGGCGCCACGCGACCTCGGGGCCGCCGGGATCGGTCGCCGACGCCGGGGAGCCCGGCACGGGGGTGCTCACAGCCCGGCCAACCTCGCCTCACCGCGCGATGCCAGCCGGTCACGCAACCGCGCGGCCTCCTGCGGCGGGAGCCCGTCGATCGTCGCGTTGGTGCCGACGGCGGCGGTGTGCAGCTGCACCGAGGCGATCGCGAACCGGCGCGCAAGCGGTCCCGCGGTCACGTCGACGTACTGCATGCGGCCGTACGGCACGACGACGAGGGAACGGAACAGGATCCCCTTGCGGATCAGCAGGTCGTCGACGCGCTCCGCATACGCGATGGCGCGGACCTGGCGGGTGATCAGCAGCGCCGCCCAGAGCCCCAGCGCCGCGACGACCGCCGCAGGCGCCCACGCCCACGCCGTGCCGACGAGCAGGGCGAACGGCACGGTGACCGCGAGCCCGACGACGACGACGATGGCCGTCACGGTGAGCCGGGCGTGCGCGAGCCGGGTCGAGACCGGGGTCCAGGTCACGTCGTCCGGGTCGAACGGTCCGGCAGCAGTCGTCATGGGCTCATCCTTCCACCGCTGGCGTGACCTGGGGCGCGCCCCCGATCCCGACCGTGCGGCGCTCAGCCCGCAGCCGGGTCGGGCGACGGGGCGCGGGAGTGGTTGCCGGAGTCGCCCGCGCCGTCCTCCGGCGGGGGGATCCGGCAGAACCACTCCACGACGAGCCCCACGGCCGCCATGACCAGCGCCCCGACGACGGCGACACCGGCGGCGGCGGCCCTCGACCGCTGCGACGCGATGTCGAGGTCCCCGAGGACCGCGAGGACCTGGGCTCCGTACCAGCCGGCCAGGACGGCGCCCGTGTAGCAGCTCGCTTTCGCGAGCACGGCGGTGCGGGCCGCTCGGATCGGGTCCAGGTCGGGCTTCTTGCCCTTGAGGTACTGCCGGACGGACCACCCCATCACGAGCACGACCGCCGCGATGACCACCTCGACCGCCACGACGAGCCACGGGACGGGCGGCGGCACGACGCCGCGGCTCGCCAGGGCCCGGAACAGCAGCCAGCCGCCGAGCGCGACCAGCACGGCGACCGTCCCGAGCGTCTGGACACGGGTGCGCTGCATCACGCCGGCCAGCTCCCCGGGGCGCCCTCGCTCGTGTCGCGGACGGGTGCCCAGGCGAGCGGCACGGGGCCGTCAGGCGCTCTGGGCGCGGCGGGGGCAGCGGGTGCGGCGGCGTGGGTCGGTCGGGACGCGACATCCGGCTCGGGAGTCGGGGTCGGGCCCGGTGTCGTGATCGGACCGGACTCGGGGGCGGGCGTGGGGGCGGGTGCCTGCTCCGGCGCGGGCGCCGGCTCCGGCAGCACGGGAGCCGTCAGCCAGTCGAGCGCGAGCCAGCGGATCCCGGCACGGTCCGGAGCCGTCGCAGCGAGCAGCGCGACGGGACCGCCACCGAGCCCCGGAAGGACGGCGTCGGGTGCGACCTGCGCCCACGGCTCGAGCACGAAGGCACGCTGGTGCGCACGGGGGTGAGGCAGCTCGAGGTCGTCCGTCACAGCGAGCGTCGTGCCGTACACGACGAGGTCGATGTCGAGCGTGCGCGGACCCCAGTGCTCGAGGCGCTCCCGGCCGTGCTGCTGCTCGATCGCCTGGGTCGCCCGCAGGAGGTCCCGCGCGGACAGGGTGGTGCGCGCCAGGACGACCGCGTTGAGGTAGTCGGGCTGCTCCGGACCGCCGACGGCGGCCGACCGGGCGAGCGGCGAGACGTCCACGACCGTCAGGCCCCGGACGCGCGCGAGGTCCGACACGGCGTCGCGCAGCGTCTGCTGCGCGGCCCCCAGGTTCGCACCGAGGGCCAGCACGACGTCGACGGGCTCGGCGGGCACCTCGTCGAGCGCGTCGCTCACGAGCTCACCGAGGACCGGCTCGTCGCGTGCGAACGGGACCGGCACGGCGACGGTGCTCGAGGGCGCGGGCGCGGCGTCCCCGGCGGGCACCGGGACCTGCGGGAACGCAGCCGTCACCGCGCGCACCGGTGCGGCCGCGGGCACCGGAGCCGACTCGACCGGCGGGCGCCACGGCTCCGCCGCGGGCAGTCGGTTGCGGTCCCGGTGGATCGCCACGACCACGTCCGCGAACGGCACGGTGATCGGTGCCTGAGGCTTGTGCACCTCGACGTCGACCGCGAACGCCTGCCCGTAGGCGAGGACGGTCGCCGCGATGCGCTCCGCGACGGTCTCGATGAGGTCCGCCGGCTCGCCCGACAGGACTGCCGCGACGCGCTCCGCGAGCTCGCCGTAGTTGATCGTGCGGGCCAGGTCGTCGCTCGCCGCGGCGCGACGCGTGTCGAGGTGGACGACGACGTCGGCCAGGAACGTCTGACCGCCCCGCCGCTCGTGCGCGAACACCCCGTGGTAGCCCGTAGCAGCGATGCCGACGAGCCGGATCTGGTCGAGCGGACGCTCCGGCTGCATGCTCACTGCGCCCTCCTGGGGTCTGCCGACGGCTCCGTGGACAGGTCGGTCGATGCTGCCCGCCACGCCGCCGCCACCCGGACCGCGTCGGCCGAGCCCTTGACGTCGTGCACCCGCACGCACCAGGCACCGGCCGCGGCGGCCAGCGCGCTGATCGCCGCGGTTGCGCCGTCCCGCGCCAGCGGTGGCGCCGGTTCACCGTCCGGGTGCGCGAGCAGGTGCCCGAGGAACCGCTTGCGCGACGCGCCGACCAGCACCGGGAAGCCGTCCGCGACCAGCTCGGGCAGACGGGCCAGCAGCGGCCAGTTGCTCGCACCCGGCTTCGCGAACCCGAGACCCGGGTCGAGGACGACCTGGTCGTCGTGCACGCCGGCCGCGCGCAGGGCAGCGACCCGCTCGGCGAGCTCGCGGCGTACGTCAGCCACGACGTCCACGTAGTCGTCGAAGGTGTCCATGACGTCCGCATGGCCGCGCCAGTGCATCGCGACATACACCGCACCGGTCTGCGCCACGACCTCGTGCATCGCCTCGTCGGCCAGGCCGCCCGAGACGTCGTTGATGATCGCCGCACCGTGCCGGACCGCCTCGTGGGCCACCCGGGCGCGGGTCGTGTCCACGCTCACCGTGGCACCGCGCGCCACGAGCGCGTCGATGACCGGGAGCACCCGGACGAGCTCCTCGTCGACCGGGACGCGCCGCGCGCCAGGGCGGGTCGACTCGCCGCCGACGTCGAGGAGGTCGGCGCCGTCGTCGATCAGCGCGAGGCCGTGCGCCACGGCCGCGCCCGGGGTGAACCACCGGCCACCGTCCGAGAACGAGTCCGGGGTGACGTTGACGACGCCCATGACCAGCGTGCGGCCCAGGCCGGTGAGGGCGTCAGGCAGGGGTGCGGGTCGCGCTCCGGTGCTCACGGGCCGAGCCTAGGCCGTACGTCAGCGGGCGAGCACGAGGGCCATCGCCTCGGCGCGCGTCGCGGGGCTGCGCATCTGCCCGCGCACGGCCGACGTCACGGTGCGCGACCCGGGCTTGTGCACGCCGCGCATCGACATGCACAGGTGCTCGCACTCGATGACGACGATCACGCCGCGCGGCTTGAGGTACTCCACGAGGGCGTCCGCCACCTGGCTCGTCAGCCGCTCCTGCACCTGGGGGCGGTGGGCGTAGACGTCGACGAGCCGCGCGAGCTTGCTCAGCCCCGTGATGCGGCCGTCCGTGCCGGGGATGTACCCGACGTGCGCGACGCCGTGGAACGGCACGAGGTGGTGCTCGCACGTCGAGTACAGCTCGATGTCCTTGACGAGGATCATCTCGTCGTGGCCGAGGTCGAACGTCGTGGTCAGGACGTCCTCGGGCTCCTGGCGCAGACCCGCGAAGGTCTCCGCGAAGGCGCGCGCGACCCGGGCCGGGGTGTCCCGCAGACCTTCGCGGTCCGGGTCCTCCCCGACGCCGAGCAGCAGCTCGCGGACGGCTGCCTCGACGCGCGGGGCGTCGTACTCACCGATCAGGGTGCGGTCGCGGCCTGGCACCGATCAGACCTGCTCGGTCGGCTCGGGGGCGACCTCGATGTGACCGTTCTGCGAGGTGGTCGCGGCCAGGTCGGCGAGCTCGGTCGGCGTCATGACGGGCGGACGCGACGAGACGGCCCGCTCCACGCTCGAGAGCCACACGTCGCGCGGCTGGCGCTTGACGACCGGGGCGAAGATCTCGACGAGCTCCGACTGGTTCAGCGTCTCCCGCTCGAGCAGCTCGAGGACGAGGCGGTCGAGGACGTCGCGGTACTCGACCAGGATCGCCCAGGCCTCGTCGTGCGCGGCGTCGACGAGCCGGCGCACCTCGATGTCGACGGACGTCGCGACAGACTCGGAGTAGTCGCGCCCGTGGCCCATGTCGCGGCCCATGAAGACCTCGCCGGAGTCCTGCCCCAGCTTGACCGCGCCGATGACCTCGCTCATGCCGTACTGGGTGACCATCTTGCGGGCCGTCTCGGTGGCCTTGTCGATGTCGTTGCTCGCACCCGTGGTCGGGTCGTGGAACACGAGCTCCTCGGCGACGCGCCCACCCATGGCGTACGCGAGCTGGTCGAGCAGCTCGTTGCGCGTCGTGGAGTACTTGTCCTCGGTCGGCATGACCATCGTGTACCCGAGCGCGCGGCCGCGGGGAAGGATCGTGACCTTCGTGACCGGGTCCGTGTACCGCAGGGCCGTCGCGACGAGCGCGTGACCACCCTCGTGGTAGGCCGTGATCTTCTGCTCGGAGACCTTCATGATGCGTGTGCGCTTCTGCGGTCCCGCGATGACGCGGTCGATGGCCTCGTCGAGCTCGTGGTCGCCGATCGTCGTGCCACCCGTGCGGGCCGTCAGCAGCGCGGCCTCGTTGAGGACGTTCGCCAGGTCCGCACCCGTGAAGCCGGGGGTGCGGCGGGCGACGGCGGTGAGGTCGACGTGCGGGGCCATGGGCTTGCCCTGGGCGTGCACCTGGAGGATGCGCGCGCGGCCCTTGAGGTCGGGCGCGTCGACGGCGATCTGACGGTCGAAGCGGCCGGGGCGCAGGAGCGCGGGGTCGAGGATGTCGGGGCGGTTCGTGGCCGCGATGAGGATCACGTTGGCCTTGACGTCGAACCCGTCCATCTCGACGAGCATCTGGTTGAGCGTCTGCTCGCGCTCGTCGTGCCCGCCGCCCATGCCGGCACCGCGGTGGCGGCCGACGGCGTCGATCTCGTCGATGAAGATGATCGAGGGCGCGTTCTGCTTGGCCTGGTCGAACAGGTCGCGGACCCGGCTCGCGCCGACGCCGACGAACATCTCGACGAAGTCCGAGCCAGAGATCGAGTAGAACGGCACGCCGGCCTCGCCCGCGACCGCACGGGCCAGCAGGGTCTTGCCGGTCCCGGGTGCGCCGTAGAGCAGCACGCCCTTGGGGATCTTCGCGCCGACCGCGAGGAACTTGGCGGGCTCGGCGAGGAAGTCCTTGATCTCCTGGAGCTCCTCGACAGCCTCGTCCACGCCCGCGACGTCAGCGAACGTGACCTGCGGCGACTCCTTGTTGACGAGCTTGGCGCGCGACTTGCCGAAGCTCATGACGCGCGAGCCGCCGCCCTGCGCGTTCGACATCAGGAACCAGAAGAGGCCCAGCAGAAGGATCATCGGCAGGATGAGGGTCAGGATGCTGCCCCACCAGGACTGCTGCGGGTTGTCGGAGTTGAAGCCGCCCGGAGGGTCCGCTTTCTGGATCGCCTCGACGACCGTGGCACCCTGCGGCACCACGTAGTAGAACTGGACCAGCTTGCCGAGGTTGGTGTCGCCCGACGTGAAGTCCTCGGTCAGCGTGAGGTCGACGCGCTGGAGGCCGTCGGTGATCTTCGCCTGCTCGACCTTGCCCTGCGCGAGCAGCTTGAGGCCGTCCGACGTGTCGATGCGCTGGACACCCGTGCCGGAGAGTGCGCTCACGCCGATCCACACGAGGACGACGGCGAGCGCGATCCACACGGCGGGGCCGCGAGTGAGTCTCTTGAGAGTCATGGGCGGGGGACGTGCCCCTTCATCCCTCCGGTCGCTGAACTGGTCGGATCGAAGTTACACGCTGAGAGTGTGAACTCCCCTGCCTGTTCGCCCAGGGCAGGAAGCGCAGGCCTCAGGCCCCGTAGACGTGCGGGGCCAGCGTCCCGACGAACGGCAGGTTCCGGTACTTCTCGTCGAAGTCCAGGCCGTAGCCGACCACGAACTCGTTGGGGATCTCGAAGCCGACGTACTTGACGTCGACGGCGACCTTCGCGGCGTCCGGCTTGCGGAGCATCGTCGCGATCTCGACGGTCTCCGGCCCGCGGCTGCGCAGGTTCGCGAGCAGCCACGACAGCGTCAGGCCCGAGTCGATGATGTCCTCGACGATGAGGACGTGACGGCCTGTGAGGTCGGCGTCCAGGTCCTTGAGGATGCGCACGACGCCCGAGGACTTGGTGCCCGAGCCGTACGACGAGACCGCCATCCAGTCCATCTGCACCGATGAGTGCAGGCGGCGCACGAGGTCGGCCATGACCATCACCGCGCCCTTGAGCACACCGACGACCAGCAGCTCCTTGCCCACGTAGTCGGCGTCGATCTGCGCCGCCATCTCGTCGAGGCGCGCACCGAGCTGCTCCTCGGTCAGGAGGACGCGCTCCAGGTCGCTGCCCATGTCCACAGGGTCCACCGTGACGACTCTCTTCACTGGTCGGGTTGAAGCATCAGCCTGCCATACGCGCGCACGGCCCGGAGCCCGGGCAGGTCGAGCGGGCCCTGTCCGTGCCAGTGGGTCAGGAGGGCGTCGAGGGCCAGGACGTGCGTGCGGTGCACGGACCCGGCAGGTGCCCCCGCGCGGATCGCGGCGGCGCGCAGGGCCCGGCGACGCAGCGCGGGAGCGGCCGCGGCCAGCACCTCGACGTCGAGCTGGACCGGCCCGTGCGGTCGGCCCGGCTCGCGCGCGTCGTCGGACGCGCCCGCGGGCGCGTCGGCCGGTGCGTCCTCGGCAACCAGCGACGCCGCCAGCAGGTCGGCCGCGAGCGCGTCGAGCGCGTCGGCGTCCTCGCGCAGCTGGTCCGCGGTGCGGGCGAGCGCCTGGGCCACGCCCGGCCCGAGCTCGTCCTCGAGCACCGGCAGCACGTGCGCCCGCACGCGGGAGCGCAGCGGCCCTGCACCTGGGTCCGTCGGGACGTTCGTCGGGTCGTGCCAGGGTTCGAGCCCGAGGGCGGCGCACGCGGCGAGCGTGTCGGTGCGTCGCAGACCGAGCAGCGGGCGGCGCAGCAGTCCGCGCCGGGCAGGCATCCCCGCGAGCGACCGTCCGCCCGCACCGCGCGCGAGCCCGAGCAGGACCTGCTCGGCCTGGTCGTCGAGCGTGTGGCCGAGGAGCACCGCGGCGCCGCCGAGCCGTCGGGCGGTGTCGTCGAGGGCCGCGTACCTCGCGTCGCGTGCCGCCGCCTCGGGCCCGCCGGACGCGGTGACGTGGACGCGGACGACCTCGACGGGGTCGAGGCCGAGCGTGCGGCACGCGGCGGCGGCCGCCGCCGCGACCTCGGCGCTGCCAGGCTGCAGACCGTGGTCGACGACGACCGCGCCCGCGCGGAGCAGGGGTCCGGCGCTCCCCCGCCCCGAGGCACGGGTGCTGCGTCGGGCGACGAACGCCGCCGCGGCCGCGAGCGCGAGCGAGTCGGGTCCCCCCGAGCAGGCGACGAGGACGAGCGCGCCATCGGGAAGGTCGGAGGTCGCCGCGGTGACGGCCGACCGCAGCGCGGCGACCTCGGGCGCCGGTCCGGTCATCGTCGGGTCATCGGCTCAGCCGTGGACCCGACGCACCCACGCACGCGGGTCGGCGATCTCCCGCGCGGTGGGCAGCTGCTCGGGCGCGGACCAGACGGCGTTGAGCCCCGCGGTGCCGACGGCCCGACGGACCTCGCGGACGAAGGCCGCACCGTCCCGGTACTGCGCGAGCTTCGCGTCGAGGCCTAGGAGCCGGCGCAGCACGCGCTCGAGCCCGTGGGAGGCCGCGCCGGCGTCGCGGCGGGCCTCGAACCGCGCCCGGATGTGGCGGACGGACGGCACGACCGAGGGGCCGACGGCGTCCATCGCCACGTCGGCGTGGCCCTCGAGGAGCGCCATCACGGCGCCCACCTCGTCGAGCTGGGCGCGCTGGGCGGGCGAGAGCAGGCCGAGCAGCCCGGCGTCGCCGTCGTCGTCGGGCCCCACGAGGACGCGCGAGGCGATGCGGACGACGTCGGCGAGGGACGGGCCGCCGTCCTGGCCGCGGCGCCCCTGCCCGCCGTGACCGCGCCCGCCATGACCGGCGCCCGGCACGAGCCCGCCCGGGACGAGCTCCCCGAGGTCGTCGAGGAGCGCGGACGCGCCCGCGCGCAGGTGGTCGGCGAGCCACGGCGCCGCCGCGAACTGCAGCGCGTGCGTCTGCTCGTGCAGCGCGATCCACAGCCGGAAGTCGGCCGGCTCGACGCCGAGCGCGCGCTCGACCTGGAGCACGTTGGGCGCGACGAGCAGGAGCCGGCCGTGCGGAGCGCGCGCGTCCGCGGTGAACGGGTCGAACTGGCCGAGCACCTTGCCCGCGAGCAGCGCGAGGACCCCGCCGACCTGCGCGGCCCCGGCGAGCCGCACGCCGGTCGACGCGTCGCCGCCCCGGACGGACGCCGTCATCGCAGCCAGCATCCGGATGTTCGCCTGCGCCCAGCCCGGGCGGTCCACGACCTGCACGAGCGAGACCGGGTCGGTCTCGGGATCGGTTCCGTCGGCCGGGACGAGCTCGGTGATGCGCGCGGCGTGCGCGGTGGCCGCCCGGGCGGCGGTACGGAGCGTGGTGACGAGGTCGACGAGCTCGGCCCGGGTCGCCGTCGGGCCCGGTGACGCGAGCTGCCCAGAGAGGCGCGCGGCCAGGTCCCAGTCGACGGGTCCGCGCACGGCGTCCGTCCCGTCGTCCCCCATGGCCTGGTTCACGCCCCCACCGTACCTACGCGGACCCGCGCCGACCTGTGCGGGTCCGGGGCCGATGCGCGAGGGCCGACAGGTCAGCGGCAGCCGCACGCCTGGAGCGTCGTCACGAACGCGTCGATGGTCGCGCGCGGAGCCAACTGGCCGCCGTCGGGCGTCTGGTCCGCGAGGACCGCGAACGCGAGCAGGCGTCCGTCCGCGTCGACGACCGTTCCCGCGAGCGACGTCACGTGCGGCAGGCTGCCGGTCTTCGCGCGCACGAGACCTCGCGCGGCCGTCGTCGTGAAGCGGTCCGCGAGCGTTCCCGAGAGCCCCGCGATCGGCATGCCCGTCGCGACCTCACGCAGCTCGGGATGCGTCGGCGAGGTCGAGAGCCGGACGAGGTCGACGAGGAGCTGCGGCGGGAGCGCGGAGCCGGCTCCCAGGCCCGAGGCGTCGACGAGCGTGGCCCCGGACGTGTCGAGGCCGAGCTCGGAGGCTGCGCGCAGCACCGCCTTGCTCGCGGCCTCGAAGCTGCCGGGCAGCCCCATGTGCACGGCGACGATGCGCGCGACGACCTCGGTGATCGTGTTGTCCGACGTGTGCAGGAAGTACTGCACGACGTCCGCGATCGGCGCCGACTGCACGACGCCGAGCTCGGCCGCCCCCGCCGGCGCGGTGACCCGTGACGGGGTGCCGGTCACGGTGATGCCCTGCTCCGCGAGGCGCGCGGCGAGCTGGCCGGCAGCCGCGAGCGACGGGTCGGGGTAGCGCGGGGGGTACTCGCCGGCCTTGATCTTGGCGACGTCGACCGCGAGCGCCGTCACGGGTGCGACGTACCCCGCGGCGATGTCGGAGGCCGCCCACGTCGGGCTGAGCGCGGGGCCGGAGAACAGGGTGTCGTCGACCCCGAGCGAGACCGTCGTCGTCCCCGCGAGCTTGAGCCCCTTGGCCACCTGGGCGGCGAGGTCGGCGAGGCCCGCCCGCCCGTCGACCGCCGTCGGGTCGCCCGCCCCGGCGGCCAGCATCATGTCGCCGCCGCCGACGAGCACGAGCTGCCCCGCGGCACCCTTGACGACGCGGGTCGGCAGCGTCGTCGAGGCCGGGAGCTGCGTGAGCGCCGCGACGGCCGTGACGAGCTTGGCGGTCGAGGCCGGGATGTGCGGGACCTCCGGGGCGTTCGACGCGAGCACGTCGCCCGTGAGGCCGTCGACGACGACGACCCCCGTGCTCGCACCCATCCGTGCGTCCGCGACGAGGGCCGCGACCATCCCCTGCAGCTGCGCGGGCGACGGTGCGGGCGCCGCGGGGTCGAGAGCGCCCAGCAGCGCCGTCACGGCGGGCGCGGGCACGGCACCGGGCGCGGTCGGGAACGGGTTCGGGGGCGCCGGGACGGGAGCGAGAGTGACCATGCCCGGCACGACGTCGTAGGCGTCGGCGGTCGCGTACGCACCGCCGGCGAGCAGCACGACGAGCGCCGTCGTGGCGACCACGCGGACTCCCGATGCCATCTGCGGTCCTCTCCGTCCTGACCGGGGGGCGCAGCAGGCCCTCCGGTGCGTCACACTAAGCACACAAGAGGGGCGGGCCGCACCACGACCCGCCCTGCGGACACGCGTGCGTGCCGACTCGCGCTGACGCGGCGCGCCGACCACGCACCTGCGGAGGAGAGCTGTGGAGTTCGACGTCACGATCGAGATCCCCAAGGGGCAGCGCAACAAGTACGAGGTCGACCACGCGACGGGACGGATCCGCCTCGACCGCATGCTCTTCACCTCGACCCGGTACCCCGACGACTACGGCTTCATCGAGGGCACCCTCGGTGAGGACGGCGACCCGCTCGACGCGCTCGTCCTCCTCGAGGAGCCGACGTTCCCCGGCTGCCTGATCCGGTGTCGCGCGCTCGGGATGTTCCGCATGCGCGACGAGGCCGGTGGCGACGACAAGGTCCTGTGCGTGCCGACGGGCGACCAGCGCGCCGCCTGGCGCCAGGACATCGACGACGTGTCCGACTTCCACCGCCTCGAGATCCAGCACTTCTTCGAGGTCTACAAGGACCTCGAGCCGGGCAAGTCCGTCGAGGGTGCGCACTGGACCGACCGCATCGAGGCCGAGGCCGAGATCGAGCGGTCGCGTCAGCGCGCGATCGACACCGGCTACTACATGCACTGAGCTGTTCCGGTCCGGCGCGGGGAACCGTGCCGGACCTGCGTGTGCCCGCGCCGCATGGCTCGAGCCAGCGGCGAGGCGGGTCCTCGGGTCAGGCGCGGCCGGCGAACGGCATCGTCGCGGCCCAGCGCATCGACGTGATCCGGACCGGCACACCCGGCCGCGGGGCCTCCACGACCTGGTTCCCGCCGATCCACATCGCGACGTGGTAGATCGCGTCCGGGTCGTTGGGGTCGGTCGAGTAGAAGACCAGGTCACCGGGGCGCATGTCGTCGTAGCTGATCTTCAGGACCTGCTTGTACTGGTCCCGCGAGGTCCGGCCGAGGTTGACACCGGCCGCCTGCCACGAGCGCATCGTGAGCCCGGAGCAGTCGAAGCTCTCGAAGCCCGCTGAGCCGTAGACGTACGGCAGACCCACCTGTGCCGACGCCCACGCGACGGCTGCGGCACCCTGGTCCGCGGAGCCGCGGGACCGGCCGGTGCCGAGCCCGTACGCGCCCGTCGGGGCGGTCGTCGGGGTCGGTGCGGGGGTGGTCGTCGCGGGCGACGTCGGGGCAGAGGCCACCGGAGCGGCCGGCGCCGAGACGGCGGGTGCGGGCGCGGCCGGTGCGGCGGCAGGCGCGGCAGCCGCGGGCGGCTGGGTCGTCGTGGTGGTGGGTGACGTCGCGGCCGACGGTACGGCGGCCGCGACCGTGGTCACCGCGGCGGCCGGTGCGGCAGCGCGTCGCAACGCCTCGGCCGCGGCGTCGGCGCGCGCCTGGCGGTCGGCGTCGAGCTGGTCCTGGCGTGCGCGCTCGACCTCGGCGCTCGTGCTGCGGGCCGCGGCGAGCTGCCCGATGAGGTCGTCACGCTCGGCGGCCGCAGCGGCGAGCGCCGCGTCGGACGCGGCCTGCGTGGCCTCGGCGGCGGCGAGCGCATCCTTGGCTGCTGCGCTCGCGGTGGCCTGCGCGGCGACTGCGGAGTCGGCGCGTGCCTGGAGCGTGGTCGCGACGAGCTGAGCGGCCCGGTACCGCTGGACCGCCTCGTCGGCCTTGGTGCCGACGCGCGCGAGGGTCGTGCTGCGGTCGACGACCTGGCGGAACCCGTCGGCGGACAGGACGGCTTCGATCGTGTCCATCGAGCCGCCCGACCGTGCGGTCTGCCGGGCGATCGCGACGAGGGAGCGGCGTGCGGTCTCGGCCTGGGCGTCCGCGGCGGCGGCCCGCGTGGCGGCCTCGGTCGCGGCGTCGGCGGCGGCGGCCCGGTCGGACTCGGCCTGCGTGTACTTCTCGCCGGCCGCCTGGACGGCGACGACGGCTGCGTCGCGCTCGACGCTCTGCTGCGCGAGCCGCACCTCGATCTCGGCGACCGACATCTGCGCGGCGGTGACGGCCTGCTGCGCGGCGCGCACGTCCCGGTCGCTCGGGGCCGTCGGGTCCGCCGAGCCGGTGGTCGCGGAACCGACGAGGAGGACCGCGGCCGCCAGCGTCGCGACCGCCGCGCGCGTGCGTCCGTTGACCGTCCCGAGTCGAAGTGCCACGTCACGTCCTTCGTCTGCCCAGCGGTGAACCTTGAGGCCGCGGGAGGGGCCTCGTAGGGCACGCTACCTGCGCAGATCCCAGAAGTGAACACCAGTCACACCCGTCACACGAGTCACACGGCTGTGGTTCTGGACGAACTACCCGAAACCCCCGTGCGCGGTGCCGTGAGCCGAGCGTGTTCTCACATCGTGAGATGGGGTTTCCCATGCTGGACACCCGCGCCCTACGCTCGCACCATGACCTGCCGAATGTGTCGCTGACCGACGCACTTCGGCTGCGCCCGCACACCGGCCCCGGTGGCCCCTCCAGGCCCCCTCGGACACCTCCCGGCTGACTCTGGCGCCCTCCCGTTCGTGCGACCACCTCCCCATCCCTTGCGGGAGCGGTCCGGCACATCGGCCGCTGCTCCCGCGCAGCCCCAGGAGTCCCCATGAGCAACAACTGGTCCTTCGAGACCCGCCAGATCCACGCCGGCCAGACGCCCGACCCCACGACGGGTGCGCGCGCCCTGCCGATCTACCAGACCACCTCCTTCGTGTTCCCCGACGCCGGCGTCGCCGCCGACCGATTCGCACTGAAGGACCTCGGCCCGATCTACACGCGGATCGGCAACCCCACCCAGACGGTCGTCGAGGACCGCATCGCGTCCCTCGAGGGCGGCGTCGGTGCGCTGCTCGTCGCGTCGGGCCAGGCCGCTGAGACCCTCGCGATCCTCAACATCGCCGAGGCCGGCGACCACATCGTGGCGAGCCCGAGCCTGTACGGCGGCACGTACAACCTGCTGCACTACACGCTCCCCAAGCTCGGCATCGAGACGACCTTCGTCACCGACCCGCACGACGCGCAGGCGTGGCGCGACGCCGTCCGCCCGAACACCAAGCTCTTCTACGCCGAGACGATCCCGAACCCGCGCTCCGACATCCTCGACATCGAGGAGGTCGCCACGATCGCGCACGAGGTCGGCGTCCCGCTCGTCGTCGACAACACGATCGCGACCCCGTACCTGCTCAACCCGATCACGTTCGGCGCCGACGTCGTCGTGCACTCCGCGACGAAGTACCTCGGCGGCCACGGGACCGCGATCGGCGGCGTCATCGTCGATGCGGGCACGTTCGACTACGCCCAGTACCCGGAGCGGTTCCCGAACTACAACACGCCCGACCCGAGCTACCACGGCCTGGTCTACGCGCGGGACCTCGGGGTCGGCAGCGCGTTCGGCGCGAACCTCTCCTTCATCCTCAAGGCGCGCGTGCAGCTGCTGCGCGACCTCGGCTCGGCGATCTCGCCGTTCAACGCGTTCCTCATCGCGCAGGGCATCGAGACGCTGTCGCTGCGCATCGAGCGCCATGTCGCCAACGCGGAGAAGGTCGCCGCGTGGCTCGAGGCCCGCGACGAGGTGACGGCCGTGCACTACGCCGGACTTCCGTCCAGCCCCTGGTACGCGCTCGCGCAGAAGTACGTGCCGCGTGGCGCCGGCGCCGTGCTCGCGTTCGAGATCGAGGGCGGCGCCGCCGCCGGCCAGGCGTTCGTGTCAGCGCTCGAGCTGCACTCGAACGTCGCGAACATCGGGGACGTGCGCTCGCTCGTCATCCACCCGGCGTCAACGACCCACAGCCAGCTGACCCCCGAGGAGCAGGCCCTCTCGGGTGTCACGCCCGGCCTCGTCCGCCTCGCCGTCGGCATCGAGCACATCGACGACATCCTCGCCGACCTCGACGCCGGCTTCCGGGCCGCCAAGGGTG
The DNA here is from genome assembly GCF_003115775.1 of Cellulomonas sp. WB94. Lineage (NCBI taxonomy): Bacteria > Bacillati > Actinomycetota > Actinomycetes > Micrococcales > Cellulomonadaceae > Cellulomonas > Cellulomonas sp. WB94. The sequence goes on along the minus strand of NZ_QEES01000002.1, from coordinate 1,940,140 downwards.
CCTGACCCCACCGCCCGACCCGCACGGTCGGCCCGTCCCTCTGGGCGGGCCGACCGTACGGCCCGTAGATTGGACCCCCATGTCGAGCTCGCGCACCCCCCGGACCTCAGCCGCCTCCCGCGGGCTGGGTTCGGTCGCGGCGCCCGCGAGCAGCGCCTGGCGCGAGGGCGACGAGCCCGGCGGGCGCCAGTTCCTCGACATCGGACCGTTGCGGCTCGAGGCCGGTGGCCGTCTCGCGGCGGTGCGCCTGGCCTACGAGACGTGGGGCACGCTCAACGAGGCCGGTGACAACGCGATCCTCGTGCTGCACGCGCTCACCGGCGACTCGCACGTCACCGGGCCCGCGGGACCGGGTCACCCGACGCCCGGCTGGTGGTCCTCGCTCGTCGGCCCCGGCGCGCCCATCGACACCGACCGGTACTTCGTCGTCGCCCCCAACGTGCTCGGCGGCTGTCAGGGCTCGACGGGCCCGGCGTCCGCGGCCCCGGACGGGCGGCCGTGGGGCAGCAGGTTCCCGCACCTCACCGTCCGCGACCAGGTCCACGCGGAGGTCCGGCTCGCGGACGCGCTCGGGATCGACGCCTGGGCCCTCGTCATCGGCGCCTCCATGGGCGGGCAGCGCGTGCTCGAGTGGGGCGTGTCCGCACCGGACCGCGTCCGCGGGCTCGCCGCGATCGCCACCGCCGCGCAGACGTCCGGCGACCAGGTCGCGAGCTTCCACACGCAGCTCGCCGCGATCCAGGCCGACCCCCGCTTCGCCGGCGGCGACTACTACGACGCGCCCGACGGCGAGGGACCGCACACCGGTCTCGGCATCGCGCGGCAGATCGCCCACCAGACGTACCGCAGCGCGCTCGAGCTCGACGAGCGGTTCGGGCGCATCCCGCAGGGCGGCGAGAACCCCCTCGAGGGCGGCCGGTTCGCCGTGCAGTCCTACCTCGACCACCACGGCGACAAGCTCGCGCGACGGTTCGACGCGAACACCTACGTGACGCTGACCCGCACGATGATCACCCACGACCTCGGCCGGGACCGGGGCGGGGTCGAGGCGGCTCTCGCGACCGTCACCGCGAAGGCCCTCGTCGTCGCGGTCGACACCGACCGGCTGTTCCTCCCGTCGCAGTCCGAGCGCATCGCGGCCGGCATCCCGGGCGCCGGCCCGGTCCGGTCGATCCGGTCCGACTACGGGCACGACGGGTTCCTCATCGAGGCCGACCAGGTCGGGCGCATCGTCTCCGACTTCCTGGCCGAGCCGGTGCGCGTCCGGCCCTGACCGGTTCCGCCGTGGCATTCGCCCACGTCTGCGGCAAGATGTCCCCATGCTGACCGACGAGCAACTCGCTGAGCTGTCCGACGCGCTGCGCACCCAGTGGGGGGTGCTGCGCCGCTGGCTCGACCCGGTGGCGGAGACGGCGTCGACCGCTGCTCCGAGCGTGCTCGACGGGTGGACGGTCGCCGACCTCATCGCCCACGTCGGGCGGTCCATGTCGGCTCTCGCCGCGTGCGAGCCGGCGCCGGACGGCACGGTGCCGCAGACAGTCGGCGAGTACATCGCGTCCTACGCCGCGGGCGCCGCCAAGATCTCGGCGGTCACCCACGAGCTCGCGACCGAGATCGCCGCCGATCCCCTGGCCGGGATCGACGCCCTCGCCGCCGCAGCCTTCGACCGCCTGGAGAGGCTCGGCCCGTCCGACCGCGTGGTCCTGGCCCGACGCGGGCCGATCCTGCTGTCCTCGATGGTCACGACCCGGCTCATCGAGCTCGTCGTCCACGCCGACGACCTCCAGCGGTCGCTCGCCCGCCGCGGCTCGGCCTCGGTCGGGCTCGACGGCGGGGTCGGTGCGGGCGTCGGCCCGATCGACCGGACCGCGCTCGACATCGTGGCGCACGCCTTCCTCGACGTCGTCGTCGCGCGGGGCGGCTGGGACCTCGAGATCACGCGGCCGCTGATCTGGGTCCGACTCGCCACGGGCCGGGTCCCCTATGACGTCGACCTGCTCGCCCAGGCCGTGACCCCGGAGTACAGCTCGGACGCCGTCCCGGACCTCGGCCGGATCCTGCCGATCCTGTGAGCTCGGGGCCGTAGGTTGTGAGCATGCTCGCCGCCTACGCCGCCCAGTTCGCGCCCGACGCGTCCCCTGACTCCCTGCTCGCCGGCCTCGAGGTCGGTGAGCGCCCCGAGCCCGAGGCTCGCGAGGGCTGGACGACCGTCGACGTGCGTGCCGCGTCCCTCAACCACCACGACCTGTGGTCGCTGCGCGGCGTCGGGCTGCGTGCCGAACAGCTCCCGATGATCCTCGGCACCGACGCCGCCGGCGTGACACCCGACGGCCGCGAGGTCGTCGTGCACGCGGTCATCGGCGGCGCCCTCGGTCACGGCGTCGGGCCGAACGAACCGCGCAGCCTCCTGTCCGAGCGCTACCCCGGCACGCTCGCCGAGCGCGTCGCGGTGCCGACCTGGAACCTGGTCGACAAGCCGGCGTCGTTGTCGTTCGTCGAGGCGGCGTGCGTCCCGACCGCGTGGCTGACGGCGTACCGGATGCTGTTCACGAGCGGCCGGGCGACCCCCGGTCAGCGCGTGCTGGTCCAGGGTGCGGGCGGCGGGGTGTCGACCGCGGCGGTGCTCCTGGCGGCGGCCGCGGGGCTCGAGGTCTTCGTGACGAGCCGTGACGAGGCCAAGCGCACGCGTGCCGTCGAGCTAGGCGCTGCGGCCGCCGTCGAGCCCGGCGGTCGTCTGCCCGCCAAGGTCGACGTCGTGCTCGAGACCGTGGGCGCCGCGACGTGGTCGCACTCGGTGCGCTCGGTACGTCCCGGCGGCACGATCGTGGTGGCCGGAGCCACGTCGGGCGACGCGAGCCCCGCCGAGCTGCAGCGCATCTTCTTCCTCGAGATCAGCGTCGTCGGGGCGACGATGGGCTCGAAGGACGACCTCGAGCACCTGCTCGCGCTCATGGGCCGCACGGGTCTCCGCCCCCTCGTCGATGCGACGTTCCACCTGGCCCGGGCCCGCGCCGGCCTCGCGCGGCTCGCGCGCGGCAGCCAGTTCGGCAAGATCGTCCTCGAGGTGTGACCGCGGTGACGGGTCGGTGGGAGCAGGACGTCCTCGGGCCGGACTACCGCGTCCGCACGCTCGAGCTCGCGCCCGACGACGAGGGCGAGGTCGTCGCGAGCCTCGTGCGGTACGTCCCGCCGAGCGACGAGCCCGTGCGCCCCGCGCGCGCCGTGCTGTACGTGCACGGCTGGTCCGACTACTTCTTCCAGACCGAGCTCGCCGAGTACTGGCACGCCCGCGGCATCGCGTTCTACGCGCTCGACCTGCGCAAGTACGGGCGCAGCCTGCGCGAGCACCAGACACCCGGGTACATCGAGGACCTCGTGACGTACGACGAGGAGATCGACGCGTCGTTCGCCCAGATGCGCCGCGACCTCGGCCGCCACGTGCACCTGACCTTCATGGGCCACTCGACCGGTGGCCTCATCGCCGCCCTGTGGGCCGACCGCCACCCGGGCGCCGTCCGCGCCCTCGTGCTCAACAGCCCGTGGCTCGAGCTGCAGGGCTCCTCCGTGGCACGGCACGTCTCGAGCCCCGCGATCGCGCAGCTCGCGCGGTTCCAGCCGAAGACCGCGATGCCGAACATCGACCCCGGCTACTACGCGCGCACGCTGCGCAAGTCCGACGGCGGCGAGTGGGACTACGACGACCGCTGGCGGCCGAGCCCCGCGTTCCCGGTCCGGGCCGGCTGGCTGCGCGCGGTCATCGCCGGCCATGCCCGGGTTGCCCGCGGGCTCGACATCGACGCGCCGATCCTCATGCTCGCCTCCGCCCGCACGCTCATCAGCCCGCGCTGGAACGAGGACATGCGCTCGTCCGACGTCGTGCTCGACGTCGAGCTCCTCGCCCGCCGCGCCGTGCAGCTCGGGCCGGTCGTGACGGTCGTCCGGATCGCGGGTGGCATGCACGACCTCACACTCTCGCCGCGACCCGCGCGCGAACGGTTCTACGCCGAGATCAGCCGGTGGTCGGTCGCGTACGCGTGACCTGCGCTCACTGCTCGGCGGCCCCGTCGGGCCACGTGGCGACGACGACCGTCCCGTCGAGATCGTCGTCGGTCACGACCCGCGCCACCAGGCCGACGTCGGCGAGGAGCTGGGCGGTCCGGGGCGCCTGACGCTCGCTCGTCTCGATCAGCACGTGGCCACCGGGTGCCAGCCACCGGGGAGCCGCCTCGGCGACGCGTCGGTGCAGGTCGAGCCCGTCAGTGCCGCCGTCGAGTGCGGTCTGCGGCTCGTGGAGGCGCGCCTCGGGGGCATCAGCCGGATCTCGTCGGTCGGGACGTACGGCGCGTTCGCGACGAGGAGGTCGACGCGACCGTGCAGCTCGACGGGCAGCGGTGCGTCGAGGTCGCCCTCGTAGACGTGGCCGCGGGGGCCCACGACGTTGCGGCGAGCGCAGCGCACGGCGGCCGGATCGATGTCGGCGGCATGGACCTCGGCCCCGTCGAGCGCCGCCAGGAGCGCCGCGCCCACCGCGCCCGAGCCGCAGCACAGGTCGACGACGACGGTGGCGTCCGGGGCCAGGGCGATGGCCTGCGCGACGAGGAGCTCGGTCCGTCGACGCGGCACGAAGACCCCGGGATCCACAAGGATCCGCAGACCCCGGAACTCCGCCCAGCCGAGGATCTGCTCGAGCGGCAGCCCCTGGACGCGTCGGTCCACCATGTCAGCGAGCTCGGCGGGCGTCCGCGCCGCGGCCAGCAGCAGGTCCGCCTCGTCCTCGGCGAAGACGCATCCGGCGGCGCGGAGCAGAGCCACGACGTCGGGCGGAGACAGGGGTGCGGAAGCCCCGGACATCAGCGCGAGCCCGCAGCCTCCGCGAGCGTCGGCCCGCCGTCGCCGAGCCGCCACGCGCGCCAGCCGTCGACCGTGCCCTCCGTGTTCGCGGCGTCGGCCGCGGCGTCGTCGGGGCTTGCGTGGACGTGGCCGTCGGGCAGCTCGATGAGCCCGTCGTGCCGGAGCGTCGCGTGCAGCCGCTGACCGCGCCGCTCGCGGAACCACACCAGGGTCACGACGGCCCCGCGGCCCTTGACGAGCGCCGCCAGTGCGGGCACCGCGGCGGGGCCCGGCAGGACGTCGGGGGTCCAGGCGCCACCGAAGTCCGCCGGCGGCGGCGGTCCGGCCGAGACGGCGGGCGTCGGTGCGGTGACGGGGTTCCGGGCGTGGCTCGCGACCGTCGCGGGGCTGGGGATGTGGGCGTGAGCGGGCGCGGGTGCTGGCACCTCGGCGTGAGCGGGCGCGTGGACCGGGATCGCGGCGTGGCTCGTCGGCGGTGCCGACACGGGCGACGATGCCAGGTCGTCGCCCGGTGCGGCGTGGTGGCGGACCAGCCGCAGCGTCGACGGCTCGACGGTGCGGAGCGAGGGCGGGCGGAGCACGAGCGGGGACACGTCCACGTAGCGCCGACCGTCGACGCCGCGCACGACACCGATCTGGAGGACCTCGACCTGCCGGCCCGGCTCGCGCAGGAACGCGACGGCATCCATGACCTGCGGGTCGACCTCCGCGCACACGAGCAGCAGCCGCGCACCGGGCAACGGGCCCGTCTGCGCGGCGCTCAGCGGCGCCTCGTCGCGGAAGTCGCGGAAGTCGGCGTCGAACAGGTCGGCGCCGCCCTCGTAGGTCCGCAGCAGGTCGGCGCGGCTCAGGCGTGCGGCGTTGCCCGCATGCTGCAGCGCCCGGACCAGGCTCTCGCCGTCGAGGATCTGCACGACGTCGACGACGACCGGGCGGCCCGTGGTGTCGAGCGCGAGCAGGTGCGGGCCGGGAGCGTCGCCGTGGCGCAGGCGGACGGGGAAGAGCTGTTCACCGAGGAGCGACGCGAGGTGCTCGGCGACGAGCGCGCTGCTGTCGGCCGCAAACGTCCCCGGAGCAGGCTGCATCGGCTGGACGAGGACAGGGCGGCCCTCGTCGAGCTCGAAGATCGGCATGCGTTCCGGCTTCCTGGTGGAGCGGCGGGGCGCTGGACGCGCCTGGTGACGGCGGTCCTCGGCGTGCCGGGACCGCACCGGACCGAAGTCTCCCATGCCTGGCTGTACGGACCTAGGTCCCGTTGGGCCGGCTGGCGGCTGACCGACCGCGCCTCCACCGTTCGGCCCAGGCGACCGTCACCCGAATGGCTTCACTCAGCGGCGAGCCGGGCCTCGACGCGCTCGACCTTGCCGGTGATCTCGCCCGTGTGACCAGGGCGGATGTCCGCCTTGAGCACGAGGCTCACGCGGTGGCCGTGCCGCCCGACCGCCTCCGTGGCACGTCGGACGACGTCCATGCACTCGTCCCACTCGCCCTCGATGGTCGTGAACATCGAGTCGGTGCGGTTCGGCAGGCCGGACTCACGGACGATCCGGACGGCGTCGGCGACCGCGTCGGTCACGGACTCGCCCGCACCGAGCGGGGCGACAGAGAAGGCGATGAGCATCAGGCCATTGTGCCACTGGGCGCGACGCCACCGCGAGCGCCACCGCGCTGCGGCAGGTGCGCCGCGAGCAGCTCCGCGAGGTGGACACCCTGGACGTCGGCGAGCTGGTCGGCCTGCGTGCGGCACGAGAACCCGTCGGCGAGGAACACGTCGCCCGGGGCCGCGGCACGCAGTGCCGGGAGCAGCTCGTGCTCGGCGACGGCCACCGACACGTCGTAGTGGCCCTTCTCCATGCCGAAGTTGCCGGCCAGCCCGCAGCAGCCGGCGAGCGTCGAGAACTGCGCGCCCGCCGCGGTCAGGAGCGCACGGTCGGCCGTGAAGGTCATCACCGAGTGGTGGTGGCAGTGCGGTTGCACGACGGCGGTGACGTCCGACAGGTCGGGGAGCGTCCACCGGTCGCCCGGGCCGACCGGGGCGGGCGCGGTGAGCAGCTCCGCGAGGGTGCGTGTCTCGCGCGCGACCGCGAGGGCTCGGGGGTCGTCCGGGACCAGGTCGCGCAGGTCGGAGCGCAGCACCGCGGTGCACGACGGCTCGAGGCCGACGATCGGGATGCGGTTGACCGCGAACGGGCCGAGCACCCCGAGCAGGTGCGTGAGGCGCTTGCGTGCGCCGTCGAGCTGACCGGTGGTGATCCAGGTCAGCCCGCAGCACGCCTCCTCGTCCGGGACGATCACCTCGTAGCCGGCGGCCGTCAGCACGGCGACCGCGGCGTGCGGGACGGACGGCGCGAGGCCGTCGCTGAAGGAGTCGGTCCACAGGACGACCTTCTGCCGGGCGGGTGTCCCGACCGGTATCACGGTCTTCTGCGCACCGTCGCGCTTCCACGCGGTGCGGAACGGCGTGGACGCGAACGTGACCATGGACCGGCGCGTGTCCATGCCCCCGGCGGCGAGGACGACCTTCGCGATCGGCCGCACCCCGAGCGCCGTGTTCGCGAGCCACGCGAGCCCGGGCACGGAGGTCACGAGACGGATCCAGCGCGGCAGCCAGCCGAGCACGTAGTGAGCGACCGGCCGCACCTTGCCGCGGTATGTACGGTGCAGCACCTCGGACTTGTACTGCGCCATGTCGACGCCCGCGGGGCAGTCGCTCGAGCACGCCTTGCAGCCCAGGCACAGGTCGAGGGCCTCGTGCACCTCGGGCGACGACCAGCCGCGGTTCACGAGCGTCCCGTTCGCCATCTCCTGCAGCACGCGGGCCCGGCCGCGCGTGGAGTCCTTCTCGTCACGCGTCGCGAGGTACGACGGACACATGAAGCCGCCGGCCGCGGACGTGTCCGAGCGGCACTTGCCGACCCCGACGCAGCGGTGCACGGCCGTCGTGAAGTCGCCCGCGTCGTGCGGGAACGCGAACCCGCTCGGCGCTGCGAGCAGCGGCCGCGCGTGCGGACGGCGCAGGTCGGCGTCGAGCGGCCGGGGCCGGACGAGCACCCCCGGGTTCAGCAGGTCCCGCGGGTCGAGCAGATCCTTGAACGCCTCGAACGCGCCGATCGCGGCGGGCGAGTACATGACCGGCAGCAGCTCGCTGCGCGCCCGGCCGTCCCCGTGCTCGCCCGAGAGCGAGCCGCCGTGCGCCGCGACGAGGTGCGCGGCGTCGGTCATGAACGCGCGCAGCGGGTTGCCTGACCGCTCGAGCGGGATGTCGAGGCGCAGGTGCACGCAGCCGTCACCGAAGTGCCCGTACGCGAGCCCGTCCACACCGTGCGACGCCATGAGCGCCTCGAGCTCGCGCAGGTACGCGCCGAGCCTCGCGGGGGCACGGCCGAGTCCTCGAAGCCGGGCCAGGCCTGCGCGCCCGACGCGGTCCGCCCCGCGAGCCCCGCGCCGTCCGCGCGGATGCGCCACATCGCCGCGGCGTCGGGGCCGGGCGGGAAGATGCCGACCGCGTCGGTCCCGGCGTCGGCCGCGAGGGCGTGCGCGCGTTCGAGAGCCTCGTCGAGCGTCGCGCCGCCGACCTCGACCATCATCCAGCCGCCGCCCGCCGGCAGCGTGGGCACCGCCGAGGCCCCTGCGCGCGCCGGACGACGTCGACCAGGCGTGCGTCGATGCCCTCGATCGCGAGCGGTGCGTGGGCGAGCAGCGCGGGAACGACGTCGGCCGCCGACGCCATGTCCGGGTAGCCGAGCACGACGAGCACGGGCGCGGCCGGGACAGGCACCAGGTTGACCGTGGCGCCGAGCACCGTCACGACGGTGCCCTCCGTGCCGACGAGCGCCTTCGCGAGGTCCGCGCCGTTCTCGGGCAGCAGGTGCTCGAGCGAGTAGCCCGACACCTGCCGGCCGAACCGGCCGAGCTCGGTGCGGAGCGTCTCCAGGTTCGCCCGGACCAGCGCGTCCAGCCCCGGCACGGGGTCGAGGCCGCGACCCGCGATGAACCGGCGACCCAGCCCGTCGATCACGTCGAGGTCCACGACGTTGTCGGTCGTCCGCCCGTAGGCCACCGCCCGGGGGCCGCATGCGTTGTTGCCGATCATGCCGCCGAGCGTCGCGCGCGCCTGCGTGGACGGGTCGGGGCCGAACCGCAGACCGTGCGGCGCTGCGGCCTTCTGCAGATCGGTGAGGATGACACCCGGCTCGACGCGGGCCGTGCGGGCCTCGGGGTCGATCTCGAGGACGCGGTTGACGTGCCGGGAAAGGTCGAGGACCACACCCGTCCCGATGGCATTGCCCGCCACGGACGTCCCGCCGCCGCGCGACGTCACCGGCACGCCGACCGCGCGGGCGACCTCGAGTGCGGCGAGCACGTCGTCGGTGTCCCGAGGGAAGACCACGACCTGCGGGACGACGCGGTAGTTGGACGCGTCCGTCGAGTACTCGGCCCGGCGCCGGGGCGAGTCGTCGACCGACCCGCGCACGGCAGCGCGCAACCCCTCGACGAGGTCGGCGGTCTGGGCGTTCTCGGGGTGCGTGGGCTCGGTCACAGTCGACACGCGTGCAGTCTCCCACCGACCGGCTGGTGCGCGTGCTCGCGCCCGAAACCGCGACGGTGCGGCCAGATTCACCCCGGTTCCTCCTGCACTTCACGGCCCGACGAGCCGATAGGAATCATCATGAGCGACACAGGACACCGCGGGCGCGACCGCCGGTCCTTCGTGCCCACACCCCGGGGCACCACGGGACGTGCCGCCCCCGAGCTGCGTCCCGCGGTGCGCTCGCTCGACCCCGTCGAGCTCGTCTGGCTCGGTGAGGCTCGCGAGCTCCTGCGCGGACCCGAGGTCGACCTGACCGACATCGCCTGGCTCGGCGGTCACCTCGACGGGCTCATGACGACGTGGCACGACACCATGCCCTCCCTGCGCTGGGATCCGCTCCCGACCACGACCGCCGTCGGCCTCGCCGTCGGGGACGCCGTCATCGCACGCGTGCCCGGGCTGGAGTGGGTCTTCGCGTTCGACGCGCCGGGGTCGCCGTACGCGCTCGCGCACCCTCGGACGGCCATGGTCGTGGTGCCGGCCGACGCGGTGGCGCTGCTCTGGCACCACGGGTCGACCGGTCAGCTGCCCGGACTGGTCGATGAGCTCGCGGCGCTGTCGGCGGAGCACATGGTCGAGGAGCACCCGCGGGTGTCGGGCGCGATGCGGCTGCTGGGCCGCCGGCGCTGAGCCGCTGCCACTGACGTGGTCGCCCCGCCCGTGCGGGAGCGCGTCAGCGCCCCGGCGCCCGCTTCGCGAACACGCACCCCGCGCACGCCAGCGACCGCCCCGGCGTCGGCTCGCACCCATGACAGCCCGTAGCACCCAGCACATCCGCAGACCGGCTCACGATGCCGAGCCGCACCCAGTGGTCGACGGCAGCCTCCGCGAGACCGGCGTCGATCCCGAGGTTCGCGGCGATCCGGTCGGTCGTGGCCCCGCCGCGCGCCTCGCGCAGGACGTCGGTCAGGACGCTCATCATCGGCCCCTCACAGCAACCGGCCGAGCTGGAAGACGATGACCGCGGCCGTCCAGGCGATCACGAGCTGCACGCCGATCGCACCGAAGGTCCAGCGCGACCCGAACAGCCGGCGCTGCTCGGCGACGGTCGCGAGGCACGGGGTGTAGGCGAGCACGAAGACCATGAACGCCGCGGCGGCCGCCCCGGCATACCCACCGGACGACGACTCGAACGTCGCGCGCAGCCGGCTGCCGAGGTCTCCGGCGACTCCGGCGTCGATGGGCTCGTCGACCGCGTAGGACTGCGCGAACGACCCGACGACGACCTCCTTCGCGACGAACCCGGTGAGCAGCGCTGCGGACGCGTGCCAGTCGTCGAACCCGGCGGGGGCGAAGACGGGGGCGATCGCGAGCGCCGTCCGGCCGTACAGGCTGTCGGCGACGGGGACGTCCGCGATCTGGTGACCGCCGGCGACCGGGACGGCCATGAGGACCCAGACGACCGTGAGCGTGACGACGATGATCTTGCCCGCGTCGGTCACGAACATGCGGACCCGGACCCAGGCCGAGAGGAGCAGCGCGCGGACGCGAGGGCGCTGGTAGGCGGGCAGCGCGAGGACGAACGGCTCGCGGCGCAGGTCGCGGAACGCGGTCGCGCGCAGCACGAGGCCGCCGACGACGACGAGCGCGATGCTCGAGACGTACATGAGGAAGATCGCCGTGCCCGCGTGCGCCGGGAAGAACACGCTCGCGAGCAGGATGTAGACGGTCAGGCGGGCCGAGCACGACGTGTACGGGACGAGCAGCCCGGTGAGCAGGCGCTGCCGCGCATGGGGCAGCGTGCGGGTCGCGGCCAGGGCCGGCAGGTTGCAGCCGAAGCCGACGACGAGCGGGAGCATCGCGCGGCCGTCGAGCCCGATGGCCCGCATGGCCCGGTCGGCGACGAACGCGGCGCGCGCGAGGTAGCCGCTGTCCTCGAGGACTGCGATCGCCAGGAACATCAGGCCCATGAGCGGGGCGAACGACAGCACGGTCCCGACGCCCGCGAGGACCCCGTCGACCACAAAGCTCTCGAGCCAGTGCGGGCCGGGCAGCGCGGTCCGCACGGCGCTCGCGACCGGTCCGTCGACGAGCGACGACACGGCGCCCATGAGCGGTGCCGCGACGGTCGTCGCGAGCTGGAACAGGGCCCACATGACGGCGAGGAACACCGGGACCCCGAACCACGGGTCGAGCAGCACGCGGTCGACGCGGTCGGACCACGTGCGCACGGGAGCGGGTCGGGCCGACGACGGCGCACCCGGGACCGCGGCGTCGACCTCGCGGGACGCGAGCGCCCGCTGGACACCGTCGACCCAGGTGAACAGGCGGTCGGCGCTCGCCAGCTCGGCGTCGAGGTCGAGGGGTCGGCCGCACGAGCATCCGGTCCCGCACGCCACGTCGCCGTGGCAGGAGCAGGCGGGTGCGGCGTCGGGCAGCAGGACGGGCGGGACGCCGGCGGTGAGCGCATCAGACACGACGCGCGTGAGGCGGTCGAGCCCGGTCCCGGTGCGCGGGTCGATGGGGACGACGGGCACCCCGAGGAGCGTCGCGAGCCGTTCGGGGTCGACGAGCACCCCGCGCGTGGCGGCGACGTCGGTCATGGTCAGCGCGACGACGAGCGCCTGGCCGGCACCCGCGACCTGGGCCAGCAGGTACAGCGAGCGCGACAGTGCCCCGGCCTCGACGAGGACGACGGCGAGGTCGGGGACGCCGAGAGCCCCGCGGCCCGCGACCGTCTCGGCGGTGACCCGCTCGTCGGGCGACCGCGCGAGCAGGCTGTACGTCCCGGGCAGGTCGAGGACGCGGACCGCCCCGGACTCGTCCGAACCGGTGCCGCTCGCGGTCCCGGTCAGGCCCCGCCACGTCCCGAGCTGCACCTCGACGGTCGTCCCCGGGGCGTTGGTGACCTGCTGGCGGGCACCGGTGAGCGCGTTGAAGAGGGTCGACTTGCCGACGTTCGGGTTGCCCACGAGCACGACGGACGGTGCCGACGGGTCCGCCGCGAGCCCGGTGCGGGCGTCGACGAGACCGCCCGACGTGTCATGGCATGACGTCACAGCCGGGCACCGCCCGGGGCCTCGAGGTCGATGCGGGTGCAGGTGCGACCGTCGACGGCGAACCGGTCGGCGCCGATCGCGACGACGCGCCCGCCGAACGCTGCACGGTGGGTGACCCGCACGATGGCACCGGCCCGCAGCCCGAGCTCGCTGAGCCGCAGCCGGGCAGCGTGCTCGAGGTCGACGGCGACGACTCGCGCCTCGGTGTCGGTCGGCCAGCTCCCCAGGTCCATACGAGGACCGTACGACTGAGGTAAGCCTCACCTCATAGGACACAGGTCCCGGGTCGTCATGCCAGGGTGGCGGTCACCGTGATCTGCGTCCCGGTGAGCGCCTTGCTGACCGGGCAGGTGGCCTTGGCGTTCTGGGCCGCCTGCTCGAACCCGGCGGCGTCGAGCCCCTCGACCTCACCGCGGACCGTCAGCGCGATGTCGGTGATGTGGAGCCCGCCGGCGGGGTCGGGGCGAACGGTGACGTCGGCGCTGACCTCGAGGGCGATCGGGGTCCCGCCCGCCTCGGCGATCACTGCCGAGAGCTGCATCGCGAAGCAGGACGAGTGCGCCGCCGCGATGAGCTCCTCGGGGCTCGTGACCCCGCCGGCCTCGTCGGCGATCCGCTTCGGGAAGGACACGTCGAAGGTGCCGGTCTTCGAGCTGGACAGCTCGACCTGGCCACCGCCCTCGAGCAGGGTGCCGTTCCAGGCCGTGCGTGCGGTACGGGTAGCCATGGTGCTCCTTCGTCCGGGTGGCGCGGGCAGGTCCTGCGCCCGCCTGACCACCGTAGGGCGGGTCGCGTCACTCGGCGAGGGCGCGGTGGGACATCACGACGACGTCGGGGGCACCGGCCGCGTCGAGCGTGCGCGCGGCGCGCTCGTGCAGCGCGCGCCGGACCGACGGGTCCAGCCCGCTGTAGAGCGCGGACCGCACGAGCTCGTGCCGGAACACGAGCCGGTCGCCCCGCGCGTGCACGACGCCGGCCGCGAGCGCATGACGCAGCACGCGCCAGCAGTCCCCCACCGGACGGCACGCGAGCTCGGCAAGGTCTGCCATGACGAACGACGCGCCGAGCACCGACGCCTCGTTGAGCAGCTGGACGACCTCCGGACCGAGGTAGGCGACGCGGCTCGCGACGACGGCGTCGAGGGAGTCGGTCCACTGCGAGCCGACCGCGTCCACGACCCCGTGACCGGTCAACCGCAGCGCGCCCGACTCCCGGACCGCCCGGACGACGTCGGAGACGAACCGCGGGTTGCCGCCCGCGGTCAGGACCGAGCCGCGCAGCGACGTTCCGACGGACGCGCCCAGCTGCGACTCCGCCAGCTCGAGCGCCGCGTGCGACGACAACGGTCGCAGCTCGAGGTAGCGCGCACCGGCGCGGGTCCACGCGGCCACCACTGCCGCGAGCTCGGCCGAGCGCGGGACCGGTCGGAGCGTGGCCAGGACGAGCGCGTGCGGGACGGTGCCCTCGTGCGCGAGGCGGTACAGCACCGCGAGGGACTCGTCGTCGGCCTCGTGCAGGTCCTCCAGGACGAGCAGCCACGGCTCGTGGTCCCCGCGCCGGCGGACGAGGGCCGCCGCGAGCTCCTCGGCACGGGCGGCGAGGGCTGCGGGCAGCCGCCGGCGACCTGTCGCGTCGTCCCCGGCGTCGGCGTCTGCGTCCGCCTCAGCGTCGGCCAGAAGGGACGCGAGCTCGTCCTCGATCGCGTCGGGCTGCGCCGTGGAGGCGCCGCGTCGGGCGGGGAGCGGCTCGACGTCGCCGTCCAGCATCGCCTCAGCGAGCAGCCCGAACGGTCGAGCACTGCCGGGCCGGGCGACGGCGCTGCGGACCTCCAGCCCGAGCAGCCGCGCACTCGTACGCACCGCGTCCACCAGGGCGGACTTGCCGATGCCGGCCTCACCCTCGAGCAGGACGATCGAACCGGCGCCCGCCGAGACGGACGCGAGCGCGTCGTCGAGGTCGTCGAGCTCGGCGGCGCGACCGATCAACGGGAGGTCCCGGTCCGACCCCGCGGCGTCGTCCATGCGCCCGATCGTAGGTCCGAGCGCCCGCGCGCGCCTCAGTCCACGTACTCCCAGTGCCACGGCTCCGGCTTGCTGCCGCCCGCGCGGGCCCAGGTCGGCAACGTCCAGCCGTACGCCTCGGCGTTCGCGAGCAGCCAGCGGTGCTGCGCCGTCCCGAACGACTGCGCGCCGGCACCCAGGTCGACGGCCTTGCCGAGCCCGTGGTTGGACGTCCCGGGCTGGGCGCACAGGCTGCCCTTGGTCCGGCGGCACGCGACCTGCGAGGCGTAGGAACGGTAGGAGTCGGAGATCACCAGGTCGGTGCCGAACTTCTCGCGGTACGCCACGTTCAGCTGCTCGATCGCGGCGACCGCGTCGCACCGGAGCTCGGCACCGGCGGCGAAGTTCAGCTCGCACAGGGCGGACGCCGGGATGCGACCGTTCGCGTACTTGTCGAGCGACACGCGCTGGGCCGCGCGGGTAGCGGCCTCCTCGGCAGCCGCTCGGGCGGCCTCGGCGTCGGCCGCGGCGGTCGCCTCCGCTGCGGCCTGCTGGTCGCGGACGGCCTGCGTCACCTCGACGACGAGGGCGGCGACCTTCGTCGCGGTGGTGCGCAGCTGCTTGGTCGCGGCGTCCTCGACCTTCGCGGGGACGGCCGCGAGCGCGTCGAGCGCCGCTGCGGACGCTGCGGTCGCATCGCTCGGGCCCGCCGACGTGGACGGGGCCGGGGTGGAGGTCGGCGATCCCGACGGTGCAGCCGACGGGTCGGTCGTGGCCGAGGCCGCGGGCGACGGCTCGGCGGCACCGGCCGTGGGCTGGGCGGTCGGGGTGGCGGGCGCGGGGTCGGTGGCCGTCGGGCTCGCCGTCGTCGGGCTCGGCGTCGGCGTCTCGCTCGGCGTCGGCGTCGCCGTCGGGCTCGTCGTGGCCTGGTCCGTCGGGGCCGGGTCTGCCGGGGCGACGGGCGTGACCGAGGCACCCGCGACAGCAAGGAGCCGGTCGAGCTCCGCTGCGGCCTGGTCGAGCTCGGTGAGGGTCTCCGCGGGGACGACCGTGACGCTCGCGGTGCGCACCGCCTGGGCCTGCTCGGCTGCGGCCGCCGCGGCCGTGACGACGGCCTCTCGGTGCTCGGCGCTGACCTGC
This sequence comes from Cellulomonas sp. WB94, assembly GCF_003115775.1. Taxonomy (NCBI): domain Bacteria; kingdom Bacillati; phylum Actinomycetota; class Actinomycetes; order Micrococcales; family Cellulomonadaceae; genus Cellulomonas; species Cellulomonas sp. WB94. The sequence continues at coordinate 1,924,559 of NZ_QEES01000002.1, read as the reverse complement.
GCGGCAGCGGCTGCTGCGGCTGCGCGCTCCGCCCGCGCGCCGGCGACGTCGGCCATCAGCGGGCTCTGCGTGACGTCCGACGGCACCGCCATGGCGAAGCTGCCGACGGAGACCATGAGTACAACGGCCACGGCGGTCTTGGCGACGCGTCCGGCCGAGCGCCGCGTGGTCGGCGTGGCGGCGCGAGGCGGCGGCGTCGGGGTCGGCGCGGCGGCACGGCGCGCTGTCGTCGGGGTCCAGTCGACCGGTCGACGCGGGGTCGTCTCGGTGCGCTCGGCGGGACGACTCGGGGTCGTCGGGGTGTGCTCAGCTCGGGGGGCGACGTGCCGGCCACCGCGAGACGAGCGACTCGGGGTCGGCATTCCGTCACTCACGCGTAACACGTTACGGGAGGTGGACGGGTGTCCAGGACCCACACGCCCCTCGAGGCGGGGGGATCCTGTGTGGATCTCGTCACGTCTCCGTCACAGTTTTCACAGGCGGGGTTCCGGGGGGCTGCGCCGCCGCTACGATTCACGCCGTGGACGTCGACAGCACCCAGCACCCCGGGGCCGTCGCATCCCCTGCAACCCCACCGCGCCAGCACGGACTCGACGACCTCTACGACATCGGCCGGCTCGCCGACCGCCTCGGCGTCGAGCACGCGACCATCCGCGTGTGGCTCTCGCGCAAGGTTCCCTGGCTTCCCGCGCCGGACGGCCGCCTCAACGGCGGAGCGGTGTGGCGCGCCTCGACCCTCGAGGGCATCGAGATGCGTCGGACCCCCGGCAGGCCCGGCCGCAAGCCCCGCGCAGCGCCGGCCCACCTCGCCGAACCGGTCGAGAAGCCCGTCACTCGACCCACAGAGATCGTCCGCCGCCTGCCGTAAGTGCCTACGCTCGGAAGATGACGGATCCGGAACGTGCGCTCGACGTCGACGAGGCGATCAAGCACCTGGACCGACGCCGGTTCCTGCCGGAGGCGCGCCGAGCGCAGGCCCGCGAGGACTACCCGCTCCCCATAGGCAACGGGCAGACGTGCTCGCAGCCGAGCACCGTGGCCGTCATGCTGCGCTACCTGCACGTGCCGACCGGTGGCCGCGTGCTGGACATCGGCTCCGGCTCGGGCTGGACGACGGCGCTCCTCGCCCGGCTCGTCGGGCCCACCGGCATGGTCCTCGGGCTCGAGCTCGAGCCAGAGCTCGCGACCTGGGGCAGCGCCAACCTCGCCGCCTGGGCGACGCGCTGGGCCCACATCGAGCCCGCGACGCCGGGCGTCCTGGGACGGCCGATCGAGGGCGGCTGGTCGCGGATCCTCGTCTCGGCGTCGGCCCGGGTGCTGCCGCCGGAGCTGTGCGACCAGCTCGCCGACGGCGGCCGGATGGTCATCCCGGTGCGCTCCACGCTGTGGGCCGTCGAGCGCCACGGCGACGAGCTGGTGTCCACCAACCTCGGCTCCTACGCATTCGTCCCTCTGCGCTGAGCCCGCGGATGAGTCCGCGATGAGCCCGCGCTGAGCCTGGCTCCAGGCGCGCACCCGCGCTGACCTGCACCGACCCGTTCCCCGCGGGAGCTACCGGCCGGTACGGCAGATCCCGACGAATGCGTGACGAATCGCCCAATCCTCAGTACGGTGCCCTGGGGAGTCGTCGCGCATGACCGGCAGTCACGTCACGTGTCACGGCACTTCTGTCTCCATCCGTCCGGCTGACCTGGAGTGCGCTATGAAGCGTCGACCGCTGCTCGCCGCCCTGACCACCCTCGCGCTCGCTGTGAGCACCGCCATGGTCGGAGTGGGCGCCGCGGGCGCCGCCAACCACAGGTCGCCCGACCCCGGGTCCCCCGGCGGGCCAGTCGTCTCCGGCAAGGACCTGCAGCACGGGCGGGTCGCCCCGGCCCTCGAGAAGGCCACCGGGACCGTCACCGCGTTCGTCCAGCTCAAGGCTCCCTCGGGCCTCGACGTCGCCGACAAGGGCGGTGACGCGGCCGCCGTCCGGGCAGCGACCGACGCCGTCGAGCAGCAGGCGGCGGCCGTCGTCCCCGACCAGGCCACCGCGCGCAGCGCGACCCCCGCACCGCAGCGCATCGCGACCCTGAGCAACCTCGTCTCCGCGACGATCGTCACGGGCGACGCCGCGAAGATCCGCGCGCTCGCCTCGAACCCCGACGTCGTCGCGCTGTACCGCGTCGTGCCCAAGACGCCCGACAACAAGAGCACCGACGCGTTCACGCGCGCGCTCGCCACGTGGCAGAGCACCGGCCAGATCGGCACCGGCGTGCGCATCGGCGTCATCGACACCGGCCTCGACTACACGCACGCGGCGTTCGGCGGCCCCGGCACCGCGGCCGCCTACGCAGCGGCGTACGGCACCGACGGCACGGGACCGATCCCGGCCGACACCTACGACGCGGCCAAGTTCCTCGGCGGCTACGACTTCGCCGGTCCGCTGTACGACGCCGACCCTGCGTCCACCCTCCCTGGCGCCACGCAGGTCCCGGCCCCGGACGACAACCCCATCGACTCGCTCTCCACGAGCCCCAACTCGGGCCACGGCACGCACGTCTCCGCGACCGCTGCGGGCTTCGGCGTCCAGGCCGACGGCACCACGTTCCGCGGCGACTACGCGAGCCTGACCGACCTGTCCGGCTGGACGGTCGGCCCGGGCTCGGCGCCCGGCGCGGGCATCTACGCGCTCAAGGTCTTCGGTGACATCGGCGGGTCGACGAACCTCACGGGCCAGGCGCTCGACTGGGCCGCCGACCCCAACGGTGACGGCGACTTCAACGACCACCTCGACGTCGTCAACCTCTCGCTCGGCTCGGACGGCTCCCCCGCCGACGACCCCGACAACCTGCTCGTCGACCGCCTCGCCGAGCTCGGCACGCTCGCCGTGCTCGCGTCGGGCAACGCCGGCGACATCACCGACATCGGCGGGGCGCCCGGCGACGCGCGCTCCGCGCTGACCGTCGCGAACTCGGTCGGCGACCCGCAGACGTACGACGGCATCGAGGTCACCGCCGCGGCCGACCCGGCCCTCGTCGGCACCTACTCGGGCCAGAACAGCGTCAGCTACACCGGCACGGCGGACGTCACCGCACCGGTCGTCTTCCTCGGCGAGCGGGTCAGCGGCTGCACGTCGCTCGCCACGTCCGCCGCCGCCATCACCGGCAAGATCGTCTACCTGTGGTGGGACGACGACGACGCGACCCGGGCGTGCGGCAGCGCGACGCGCTTCAACAACGCCGCGGCGGCCGGCGCGATCGGCGTCCTCATCGGCACCACGAGCACGGTGTTCCCCGGCGGGATCGCGGGCAACGCTGCCATCCCCGGGGCGCAGATGACTGCGGTGTCGACCGCGGCGCTCCTGCCGGCCATCCGCACCAACAGCCTGGCGGTGCACATCGGCCCGTCGCTCGCGGCGACGGTCATCGCCAACGAGGTCGGCGACGCGCTCAACCCGAGCTCGTCCCGCGGCGTCCACGGCTCGCTCGGCATCGTCAAGCCTGACGTCGCCGCACCCGGCACCGGCATCTACTCCGCCGCGTCGGGCACGGGAACTGAGGCCCAGGGCCTGTCCGGGACGTCGATGGCCACCCCGCACGTCGCCGGCATCGCCGCGCTCGTCCGGGGCGCACACCCCGGCTGGTCGGCGGTCGAGGTCAAGGCGGCCGTCATGAACACCGCGACGCACGACGTGTTCACCGGTGCGCACCAGACCGGCGACGTGTACGGCCCGGGCCGGGTCGGGTCCGGTCGCGTCGATGCCCTCGACGCGGTCAACAACTCGACCCTGGCGTTCGCCAGCGACGACGCCAACCTGGTGTCGGTGACGTTCGGCGTCGTGGACGTCGCCGCCGCGACGGTCGTCCAGCGCAAGACGGTCACCGTCAAGAACACGGGCTCGTCCTCGACGACGTATGCGACGTCCTACGCCGCAGCCACGACCGAGGGCGGCGCTTCGATCACGACGTCGCCGGCCTCCATCACGGTCCCGGCCGGTCAGTCCCGGCTCGTGACCGTCACGCTCACGGCCGACCCGGCGACCCTCGCGCGCACCCTCGACGTCACGTCGAGCGCGACGCAGGGCGGCCTGCCGCGCGAGTACGTCGCGAGCATCTCGGGCCGGCTCGTGCTCACGTCCGGTGACACGCACCTGCGGGTCCCGGTCCAGGCAGCGGCGAGGCTCGTCAGCGACCTGTCGGCGGGTCCCGTGGCCTTCGCGGACGCGGGTGCCACCTCGGCGGCGCTCACGCTCGCCGGTCGCGGGGTCGCCTCGGGCGGCTGGGACTCGCTCGTCGCGCCGCTCCAGCTCGCCGCCACGAGCCCGAAGCTCGAGACGGTCCCGGGGCTCGTCACGTCGGACTCGTCGATCGCCGCCGGAGACCTCCGGTACGTCGGCTGGTCCTCGACCGCACCACAGCGTGCGGCGGCGGGCCTCGACCCGGCGGACGGGTACCTCGGGGTCGGCATCGCGACCGACGGCGAGTGGGCCAGCCTGGGTCAGTCCGTGAAGCCGGTCATCGACATCGACCTCGACGGCGACGGCACCTGGGACGCCCAGACGGTGGTCCAGAAGCTCAACGACGCGGTTGACGTCACGGTCCAGATCACCTACGACTGGAACACCGGCGACGTCCTGGATGCCGAGCCGATCAACGGGTACTTCGGGGACGTGGACACGACGGTGTTCGACAACAACGTCCTCGTCGTCCCCCTGAGTCTCTCCGCGCTCGGGGTCGCGCCCGGGACCACGCCCACGCTGCACGTGTGGACGTACACCCCGTACGCGTCCGACCCGAGCGGCGAGGTGGACGCCGTCGACGCGTTCACCGTCGACCCGTTCACACCGCCGTACTGGTTCGACAACGGCTCGGTGGACTCGCTCTGGGCCACCGGTGCTGCCGCTGCGACCCTGACGGTGCACCGCTCCACCACGACGGCGCCGACCCCGCAGCTGCTCGTGCTGCACAGCCACAACGCCACCACGACGACCCGCGCCCAGGTCGTCGACGTCACCGTCCCACCCGCGACGCCGACCACCACGGCCCTCAAGGTCACCGGTGACAAGCACGCGGGCGCCGAGCTCACGCTCACGGCCACCGTCTCCCCCGCCGCGGCGACGGGCACCGTCCGGTTCCTCGACGGCCAGACGGAGCTCGCCACGGCGGCGCTGGCAGGCGGGACGGCAACCGCGACGGCACGTCTCGGGGCGGGAACGCACGCCCTGAGCGCCGTCTACGTCCCCGACACGGGGGCGTACGCGGCCTCGACGTCACCGGTGGTGACCGTCAAGATCGCCAAGTCCGGCTCCCGGATGTCGTTCACGCTGTCGCAGAGCTCGGCGCCGTACGGGACCGCGACAACCGCGACGGTGGCCGTCACGGGCCGGACGGCGGCCCCGACCGGGACCGTCGAGATCCGCGAGCGCGGCACCGTGCTGGGCTCCGGTGAGCTCGTCGTCGACGGCCTGACCGGGACGGCGACGATCGCCCTGCCCATGACGCTCGCGGTCGGCTCCCACCAGCTGACCGCCGTGTACGCGGGCAGCGCGGACGTCGACGGCGTGACCTCGCAGCGCACCTACCGGGTGACGCCCGCGAAGGTCACGCTGACGTTGAGCACCGGTGCGTGGTCCGTCCCGCGCGGCTCCACGCCGGTCGTCACGGTCACGGCCAAGGGTCCCGACGGGTCCCCGGTCACGACCGGTCGCGTCACGATCGTCGCGGGGCTACGGTCGCTGCCCTCCGTCGCGCTCGCGGCGGACGGCACGGCGAGCGTGACGCTCCCCCGGCTGTCGAGCACGACGCTCGTGACCGCCCTGTACTCGGGCAGCACCGGGTACGCGCCGGCTGTGGCCGTCGGGACGATCCGGGTGGGGTGAGGTCGGTTCGACCCCGGTGATCGGGGTCGAGCAGACGCGAGGGGCGTGGCCGTGCAGGCCGCGTCCCTCGCGTGCGTTCGGACCGTGCGAGGCCGTGGGGAGCGGTTCGGGAACCGCCCGGGGCTCAGGCTCGCGGGACCTCGAGCGCCTCGAGCACGCGGTTGACGCTCGACGCGATCCCCCACCGCGCGACGAGCGCGCCCAGCGCCGCCGGGTCCGCAGGCTGGTGCGGCAGCGCGTCGTGGACGTCGCCGATCGGAGCGTCGGGCGCGACCCGCACGACCATCGGCGCCACCTCCAGGTACGCCGCCGCGTCGTGCAGCCGCTGCCGCTGCGTCGCCGTCAGCCCGCGGTCATGGGCGTCGCGCGCCGCGAGCACACCCGCGAGGTCGCCGTACCGGTGGATGAGCGCGGCCGCCGTCTTCTCGCCGATCCCCACGACCCCCGGCAGGCCGTCGCTCGGGTCGCCGCGCAGCACCGCCATGTCCGCGTACGCCTGCCCGGACGCGACCGAGTACTTCTCAGCGAGCGCCGCCTGGTCGATGACGGTGAGGTCCTTGACGCCCTTCACGGGATACAGGACGCGCACCCCCGCGGCGTCGTCCACGAGCTGGAACAGGTCACGGTCCCCCGTCACGACACCGACCGCCGCGCGTTGCGCCGCCGGACGCGCCACCTCGCGGGCCACGAGCGTGCCGATCACGTCGTCGGCCTCGTACCCCGGCACGCCGACCCGCGCGATGCCGAGCGCCGCGAGCACCTCGACGATCACGGGGACCTGCGCCGCGAGCGCAGGCGGCACCTCCTCCTCACCCGTCGTCCCCGGCACCTCGCGCGCGACGCGGTGCGCCTTGTACGACGGGATCGCCGCGACCCGGAACGCCGGCCGCCAGTCGTCGTCCCAGCAGGCCACGAGGCGCGTCGGCCGGTGGTCGACGACGAGCCGCGCGATCATGTCGAGCAGCCCGCGCACCGCGTTGACCGGTGCGCCGTCGGGCGCCCGCACCGAGTCGGGGACCCCGAAGAACGCCCGGAAGTACAGCGAGGCGGTGTCGAGCAGCAGCAGCTTGTCGCGGGGCGCCGTCATGGGAACAGCCTGCTAGACCGGGCTGACATCGAGGGCCGACGACGGCTCAGGCGCGCGACCGAGCCCCTGCACCGCGGCGTCCACGTTGCTCGCCAGGCGGTACGCGCCGACGACGAGGGCCACGAACCCGACGAGACACATCAGCGCCCCGAGGATCAGCGCAGCCTCGGCGAGCGAGCTGTTCTGCAGGAACCCGAAGCGGCCGGAGCCGGAGCGGAACCCGCCGAGGTACTCCGTCAGCCCGTACTGGAACGCGCCGTACCCGACGCCGAGCAGCGCCAACCCGGAGGCGACGAGAGGCGCGGACCGAACGAACGGACGGGCCGGGGTCTGGGTGTCCATCTGCGTGCGCACGTCCCTCGGTCGAGATGGCGACTGCTGCGGCCCGTGGTGTCACTGCGTGCCGAGCATCGTGGATCAGCGCTGATCACGCTAGCGGAGCCGTGCCGACGGGGTACATGGTTCCGGCCCACCCTCAGGCCGACGTGCGACCGCGACCGCCCAGCGCACGACCCAGCGCGTACACGACGAAGAGCGCTCCTCCGAGGCACAGCAGCACCGCGCCGCCGATACCGACGGCCGGGCCCGACGTGCAGTAGCTCGCAGCCGCCGACACGGAGTCGAAGCACTCGCCGGAGCGGAAGCCGAAGACCAGCAGCGGGACGACGACCGCCACGATGACGGCCGCGCTCAGCCACAACCCGCGAGCCCTCGACGTCGCTGCGTTCGCCATGCCGCCACGCTAGCCAGCTTTCGAGGCCAGATCACTGGGCTCAGAGTTCGCTCATGAATCCTGCGGCGAATTCTGACGCGACAGCTTGTCCAGGTCACGTTGGCAGAACCCGTGGTGAGCCCATTCCTCGTTGAGCACGGTGCCTAGGCATTGCCGCACTGTCCGCCCCTTGGCGTACGGGGGCCATCTGTCATCGTCGGGGACCGGCGCGGTCTGCGCGAGCTGATCAGGCGTGACCTCGGCCAGCCACGTCTCGATCTCCGAAGCTTTCCGGACTCGTACGGCGAGCACCTCGTCGAGGCTCGGTCGGGCGGACGAGTCGAGCCCGCTCTCCTCCTGGTTCATGACGAACGATGGGCCTAGTCCCATGGCCGTGAACGGCTCGGTGAGCCCGAGCACGCAGCGTCGGAACCAGGAGTCGTGCACGAAGACCAGGTGACGCAGGGTTTCGACCATCGACCACTCGCCGTCGACGCCGTGATGTCCGCTGTTCTCGGGCATGGACCGGACTCGTTCGGTGGTCGTCGCCCAAGCCTCCCGCAGCTGCCGCCAGGCCTCTCGCAGGTCGTCCGGCTGATCGGAGCGGATCAGCAGCCGTACCGGGTGGCGGCGGTCGAGCTCCGCCTCGACGTACGTCATCACCTCGACCCCGTTGACCACGAGATTGGTGACCAGGCCGTCGATCTCGGCGTCCTGCATGACCACCCCGACCATGCGCGCTCTACTCAGGATGCATTCGCGGAACTCTGCGCCGGTCAGGTCCTCGTCGTCGAAGCGTCGCATGCAGCCAGGCTAGGCCGCACCGCCCACGCCAGGGCCGTTCCGATTGCCGCCCCCCTGGCCTTCTCCGAACTTCGGCTTCGGGGGAACCGTGGGCGGCGTGATCTCTGGCCATCCGTGAGTCTGCCGGTACACGTGCCAAGGCCAGCCCGGAGATCACCGCACGACGTGCAGCCGCGCCCCTCCTGGTCAGTAGGCGACGTGGCGGTGCAGCCGCCGGAAGGTCTCGCTGAAGCCGAGCGCACGCCAGGTCCGTGACGACTCGCGGTTGGTGCTCCGCCAGTCGATCACGAGCGACGAGCAGCCCTGGCGTCGTGACCAGTCGAGGACCGCCGCGATGAGCGACCTCGCCACGCCGTGACCACGATGCGCGGGGAGCACCGCGGCGAAACCGAGGAAGGCCGCACCGTCCGGCCGCGCAGGCCCGAGGTGCATGCTCGACTCGACCAGCAAGCAGCAGGTCGTCGCACCGACCACGACGCCGTCTCGGACAGCGACGAACGTCGGGTACCGCTCGTCGGCCCAGCCGGTTGCCCATTCGGCACGCAGCTCGGCGCGGTCCGGCACCGGCGCGGCGGAGAACACCGGCGAGCGGGACTGATGCTCGGCCGGCACGAGGTCGAGCTCCGCGAGCGCGTCGGCGTCGTCGGAGCGAGCTCGCCGCACCTCGACGCCGGACGCCGGCACCGGGTCGAGGCCGGGGTCGACGCTGCGGATCCCGTGGACGTGCTGGCCTCCGAAGCCGAGCGCCGCCCACTCGTCGAGGACCGTGCGGTCGTGAGCGGGGACGACGGCGTAGTGCGCCACGATCCCGTCGGCCACCCAGCTCTCCGACGCCCGGGCGTACAGCGGCGCGACGAGGTCGGTCGACGTGACGGCGTGGCCCGCGGCCTCGACCCACATGTTCGGGCCCCACGCCGCGCCCCTGCGGGGCATCCCGATCAGATAGCCGCACAGGCCGTCGCCGCCCTCGGCCGCCCATCCGTTCACTCCTGCTGCCGTCCACAGCTCCGCGACGTGGGCGGCGGCACGCGAGGCCTCGGTGACGCCGGCGGTCGGGTCCGCGTCGGACACCCCGGCCGTGCCCGACGCCGCCAGAAGGGGCTGGGAGCGCACGTGGGCGCGGTGACGCGCGGCGAGCAGAAGCCCCGCCGGTGCGACGTCGTCGTCGCCGAAGGGACGCAGCTCGACCGTCGTCGACTCCCGCGTCGATGTCATGGACCGATGCAAGCACACGGTCCCGCAGCCGGTCATGCCACGTGTCGGTGGACCGCTGTCAGGGCCGGTTGAAGGTGCAGTTCGAGGGTTGCACGCCGAGGACGTCCCGCAGCCGCGACGAGCTCTGAGCGCGGGTCTCGTTGAGACGGCTGTCGTCGTCCGGGTGACTCGCGAGGTAGCCCTCGGTGTCGTACGCCGTCGTGAGGAAGTCGTCGTAGGCCTGGATCGCGAGGACCAGCTTGTCGGCGTACGGCGCTGCGTCCGGCGGGAAGTCGATCTCGCGGAGCGCCGTCAGGAACGGGGCGTCGGCGTTGACCTGGGTCAGCAGGTCGTCGCGGTGGGTGACCTGGCCCTGGTGGGTCAACGTCGTGCTGAGGGCTTGCCACGCCGGTGTCGCAGCGTCGACGGCCGCCAGGTAGGCCAGTGCTGCCTCCGACGCTCCCGGCGGTGGCGGCGCGTTGCAGGTGCTCGGCGCCACCGTCGCCGCTGCGCCCGGGGGGGCCGCGGGCGCGGCGTCGCTCGAGGGTGCAATGGTCGCCGGGGTCGCACCGGTCGACGCGACATCCGGCGACCCGCTCGTGGAGCATCCGCCCAGGGCGATGAGCAGCGCTGACACCGACATGACGACTGCGGTCCGGACACTGAGGGTGCTGGTCACCCCTGCTCTCTCGACACAGCTGAAGCACTACTTGACCGACGACGCGCGCCGTCGGACTCCCGACGGCGCGCGCTCACCAGCACCGATCGCGCTGGTTGGTCAGGGAGTGCTCAGGTCCTGGACCACCTCGTCCGTGCCATCCCACGTCAGGGTCAGCTCCAGCGGCCGCCCGTCGACTGTGCGCTTGTAGAACGCTGCTGCCGGGGTGACCGTGAGGTCCAGTGGAGCTCGGGCTGCCCACCCGGCGTCCTGCGCGCCCTGGTCGAGCTCGACCAGGGCGCTCACTGGGTCTGTGAGGTGGAGGGTGCGGAGCAGGGAGCACGGCTGGCGGATCCCGAAGGTGACGCCGCCCGCGTCCTCGGACACCGACTGCGACGTGAGGCCCGCGGGCGTCGCCGTCGCCATCGGGTCCGCGCGCAGCACCTCCAGACCCGGACTGCTCGAGGAGCACCCCGCCAGGAGGCCCACGAGCAGCGTGGCCGCGACCACCGCGTGTGCCCTCATATCAGCCTTCCTGTCGACGCCGGGACCAGAGTGCCACCGTGACGGCAAGGAGCTCGACCACTCCGCCGCGCGAACCATCCGGGACTTCGACGGGCCCTACTGCTTGTCGTGGATCGTCACGGCGTACCCGTCGAGATCGGCGAACGCGAACGTCCGCCCGAAGGGGCCGTCGAACGGCGGCGTGAGGATCGGGACCCCTGCGGCGTCGAGCGAGTCGTGCAGGGCCTGCGCGTCGGTGCTGTGCAGCCACAACGCCACCCCGAGGCCGGGGTGGCCGGCCGCGTCCAGGTCGACGTCGGGCAGCGTGTCGCGCACCGCGAAGGGGACGGGTGTCGTGGCGAAGACCACCGCGTGCGGCGGGCTGAACGGAGCGCGGCGCAGGCCGAGGCGGTCCTCGTAGAAGGCAGCGGCGAGTTCCAGGTCGCGCACCTGCAGGGCGATGAAGTCGGGTCCGGTGACGGTCATGGTGATCTCCTCGGTATGTCAATGTCCTGACATCGCTCACTGTATGTCAGGATACTGACATGGCGGAACAGGCGGTCCTCGGTCCCGTGGAGAACGCGGTCGGCTACGTGCTCAAGCAGGCCGCGGTCGCACTGCGGAGCGCCATGGACGGCGCGCTGCGCCCGCTGCACCTGACCGTGCCGCAGTACGCCTGCCTCGAGCTGCTCGGGCAACGTCCCGGGCTGTCGAACGCCGAGCTGGCTCGTGGGGTCTTCGTCACCCGGCAGTCGATGAACCTCGTCCTGCGCGGCCTCGAAGAGCGTGGCCTCGTCGTCCGACCCGCCACTGCGTCGCACGGTCGCGAGCTGCCCACCGAGCTGACCCCGGCCGGCCGCGACCACCTCGACGCGGCGAGCGCGGCAGTCCTCGCGGTCCAGACGAGGATGTGCGCCGGGCTGACTGCCGCCCGGCAGCACGTCCTGCTCGAGACCCTCGGGGCCTGCATCGACAACCTCGGCCCGGCCGCGGACCCCTCCACCCGGGCGGCGCGGCCCGGGACGACCGACCGTCAGTGAGCGGCCGCGCCCTCTCCGGTCACGACGACTCGAACGTGTGCGACCAGAGCTCGGACCCGTCGGCGTTGTCGAACGTGTAGGTCGCCTTCTGGGGATCGGTCACCCCGACGCTCGCCATGGCCGGGAACACCTTGGTGTCGCACAGGGCCTGGAGGGTCTCCATCGAGCTCTCGAAGTAGTCGTTCGCGGCGGTCGGGTCCACTTGCTGGACGTAGACGTAGTGGTAGTCGATCGTGCTGGGGTAGACAGCCTGGACGCTGATGTCCGAGTAGACCCCGGGGGACGACTCCTTGATCGCGGGGATCGTGGCGCGTTCTGCCTCGACGTACGCGTCGAGTGCTGCCTTCTGCTGAGCGCGCTCCTCGACCACGGCCGAGGTCGGTGGAGTCGTCTGCTGAGCGGCGGGCGGCTGCGTGCATCCGACAAGAGCAAGGGCCAGCGCGCACACGACCGCGCTCCGGGTGGCCACAGTGGTCACGTGGGTCGTCCTTCCAGGTCGGCGCCGCTCGCGGGTCCCCCGACGGCACGCAAGGTCTACCGCACGCGTTCCTTCCTCCGCAGGCGTTTGGCGCTGCGAGGCGTCGGCCGTCGCCCGGATGAGCAACGCCTGGCCGACCCCGGGCAGGGTCGACCAGGCGCTGTGGACTACTCGCTAGACACTCAGCGCGTGTCGCTGCCACCCTTCGCGACTGAGGCGCGTCCGGCCTCGAGCCGCGCGATCGGCACCCGGAACGGCGAGCACGACACGTAGTCGAGCCCGACCTCGTCGAAGAAGTGCACCGACTCCGGGTCGCCGCCGTGCTCGCCGCACACGCCGATGGTGAGGTCGGGCCGGGCGGCCCTGCCCTCCTCGACGGCGAGGCGGACCAGCCGGCCGACGCCGGTGCGGTCGATCGTCTCGAACGGCGACACGGCGATGACACCCAGGTCCGTGTACTCGGCGAAGAACGCGCTCTCCACGTCGTCACGCGAGAAGCCCCAGGTGGTCTGGGTCAGGTCGTTGGTGCCGAACGAGAAGAACTCGGCCTCGCCCGCCATCCGGCCGGCTGTGAGGGCCGCACGCGGCAGCTCGATCATCGCGCCGATCGCGATGTCCAGCTCGACGCCCTCGGCCTTCGCGACCTCGGCGAGGATCGCCTCGGCCTCGTCGCGCACGAGACGCAGCTCCATGACCGACGCGGCGAGCGGGACCATGATCTCCGCACGCGGGTGGCCGCCCTCCTTGAGCCGGGTCGCATGGGCCTCGGCGATGGCGCGGATCTGCAGCGCGAACAGCCCGGGCACCACGAGCCCCAGCCGAACACCGCGCAGGCCGAGCATCGGGTTGGCCTCGTGCATCCGCTCGACCGCGGCCAGCAGCTGGACGTCGTGGTCGAACTCCTCCTGCGTCTCCTTCTCCTCGCCGCGCTCCCGCCGGTCGGTCGCGAGCGCGACCCGGACGGACAGTGCGGTGAGGTCGGGGAGGAACTCGTGCAGCGGGGGGTCGATGAGCCGGATCGTCGTCGGCAGCCCGTCCATCTCACGGAGGATGTCGATGAAGTCCGCACGCTGCAGCGGGAGCAGCGCGTCGAGGGCCGCCTGGCGTTCGGCGTCCTCCCGGGCGAGGACGACGCGCTCGATGAGCACGCGCCGGTCGCCGAGGAACATGTGCTCGGTGCGGCACAGGCCGATCCCCTGCGCGCCCCAGATCCGGGCGCGGTGGGCGTCCTCGGCCGTGTCGGCGTTGGCGTGCACGTCGAGGCGGCGCACCTCGTCGGCGTGCTTGAGGATCCGGTCGACGGCCCGCACGAGGACGATCGTGTCCTCGTCGGTCGTGTGCTCGAGCGCGGCGTCGAGCCCCTCCTCGAGGTACTGCACGACGGGCGACGGCACGACGGGGACCGACCCGAGGAACACCTCGCCGGTCGAGCCGTCGATGGCGATGACCTCGCCCTGCTTGAGGACACGCTTGCCGACGTGGACCGTCTGGGCGGTCGCGTCGACCTCGAGCGCCTCGGCGCCCACGACGCAGGTCGTGCCCATGCCACGGGCGACGACCGCGGCGTGCGAGGTCTTGCCGCCACGAGAGGTGAGGACCCCGACGGCGGCGATCATGCCGCCCAGGTCGTCCGGGTTGGTCTCGCGGCGGACGAGGATGACGTCCTTGCCCTCGGCCGCCCACGCCTGCGCGGTCTTCGAGTCGAACACGATCTGCCCGACGGCGGCCCCGGGCGAGGCAGCCATGCCCTTGGCGAGCAGGGTGCGCGACGCGCCGGCGTCGAACTGCGGGAACATCAGGTTGCTCAGCTGCTGACCGGTCACGCGTTCGAGCGCCTCGTCCATGGTGATGAGGTGCTCGTCGACGAGCTGGGTCGCGATGCGGAACGCCGCGTTGGCGGTGCGCTTGCCGACACGGGTCTGCAGCATCCACAGCTTGCCGCGCTCGACGGTGAACTCGATGTCGCACAGGTCGCGGTAGTGCGTCTCGAGCCGGCGCATGGCCTGGCGGAGGTCCGCGAACGACTGCGGGTCGAGCTTCTCGAAGTCCGCGAGGGACAGCGTGTTGCGGATGCCCGCGACGACGTCCTCACCCTGCGCGTTCGGCAGGTAGTCGCCGTAGTCGCCGACCTTGCCGGTCGCCGGGTCACGCGTGAAGCAGACGCCGGTGCCCGAGTCGGGGCCGAGGTTGCCGAACACCATGCTCACGACGTTCACGGCCGTGCCGAGGTCGTCGGAGATGCGCTCACGACGCCGGTACAGGCGCGCGCGGTCGGTGTTCCACGACTCGAAGATCGCGGCGATCGCGAGGTCGAGCTGTTCGCGCGGGTGCTGCGGGAAGTCACGCCCGGAGTGGTCGCGCACGATGACCTTGAACTGCTCGACGAGCTCTTCGAGGTCCTTCGCGCTGAGGTCCGTGTCGATGGTCGCGCCACGCTCGGACTTGATCGTGTCGAGCGCGTGGGCGAACACGTCTCCGTCGATCCCGAGCACCGTCTTGCCGAACATCTGGATGAGGCGCCGGTAGGAGTCCCACGCGAAGCGCGCGTCCTGCGAGAACTCGGCCAGGCCCTGGACGGAGGCGTCGTTGAGCCCGACGTTGAGGATCGTGTCCATCATCCCGGGCATCGAGAACTTGGCACCGGAACGCACCGACACCAGCAACGGCTCGTGGAAGTCGCCCAGGTTCCGCCCGACGGCGTCCTCGAGCCTGCGCAGGGCCATCGTCACCTCGACGCGCAGCTCGGCGGGCAGGGTGCCGGTCGCCATGTAGCTGCGACACGCCTCCGTCGTGATCGTGAAACCGGGTGGCACCGGAAGGCCCAGTCTGGTCATCTCGGCGAGGTTCGCGCCCTTGCCGCCCAGAAGGTCCTTCTGGTCCTTGTTGCCTTCGCTGAAGTCGAACACGTAGGTAGCCGTGACGCACCTCCCAGCACAGGACGCCTGCCCCATTGCCTGCGTCGCCGCCCCCATGCTGCTCTTCTTCGGCGCCCGGCGCAGCCATTCCAGCGTGCCGTGGGACCGTTCGTCTCAGCAGGCCGCGACGTGTTTCAGGCCGAGTCCCGAAGCACCAGGGACGTAGGTACCGTGATCGCGACCGGGTCCTGGACATCGGTGTCGCCCGGCGGCGGACCCTCCTCCGCCGCCGGGCCGATCGTCACCGCTCGTCAGCGGCCGGCGCTGAAGTCCAG
The DNA here is from genome assembly GCF_003115775.1 of Cellulomonas sp. WB94. Lineage (NCBI taxonomy): Bacteria > Bacillati > Actinomycetota > Actinomycetes > Micrococcales > Cellulomonadaceae > Cellulomonas > Cellulomonas sp. WB94. Next base: position 1,909,032 of record NZ_QEES01000002.1, on the reverse strand, counting down.
GCGGTCGTCCGTCACGGCGATGACGCTCCACGTCGAGCCCTCGGCGTTGCCCAGCTCGTAGCTCGGGAGCAGGAGGACCGCACCCGTGTCGAGGGTCGTCATGCCGAGGCCGAGTCGCGACGTCGTGAGCGTCACCGTCTGCACGGGCCAGGGGATCGACCCGCCGGCGGTCGGCGTGGTCGGGACGGTCGGCTCCGGTGCGGCCGTCGCGACGCTCGAGCTGCGATCGTCGGACGACGACGCGCCCGAGGCCGTGTCGGTCGCGAGCGGCATGACGCCGCCGTAGCCGGCGCCGAACCGCGGGTCGCCGAGCCGGGCGACCGCGTCCGCGGGGCTGATCAGCGCGTACGCGCCGAGGTCGACGACCGGGGCGAGCGAGCCGTAGAGCGACTGCACACCGTCCGCCAAGAGCGTGAAGCTCCACTGGACGCCCGTGAGCTGACCGTCGAGGAGCTGGCCCGCCGAGACGTACGTCGCGGTCGGCTGGCCCTGGTCCGCCTGGACCTCGAACCGGTATCCGCCGGCGTCGACGCCGAGCGAGCCCATGAGCTCGCGGGCCTGCGCGATCGCGGCGTCGCCGGTCGGTGCCGGCGCAGCCGAGGTCGTCGCGCACCCGTAGCTCGGGTCGAGCTGCTCGGGCACCGCGGTGCCGAGCGTCGGCTCGGACCCCGGGGTGGCCGCGCCGATGGCAGGCTCAGCCGCGGGCGCAGGCGCCGTGTCGCCTGTCGCTGAGCCGGCCGCGCCGGGCTCGGTCGAGCCGCTCGGGACGTCCGGAGCGGACTTCACGCACGCCCACGGGTCCCGGCTCGGGTCGTAGTAGCTGAAGCTCGCGAGACCGTCGGGCGAGAGCTGGACGGTCGGTCCGGTGCCGTCCTGGACCCCCACGACCCACGCACCCCACGTCTGCGACGGCGTGCCGCTCACGCCGAGGACCGACGCGAGGTGCGCCGCGGCGTCGGCCGAGTACACCGACGCCGGGTCGAACCCCCAGGCCGTCGCCGTGGCACCGTCGGTCGACAGGCCCGAGCCGGTGAAGACCGTCCGACCGCCGTACCAGGGAGCGATGAGCTTCGAGGTCCCCATGCCGGCGGCGCTGTCGGCCGCAGCGGCGCCGGACGCAGCCCGCGGGGCCACCGCCGTCACGGCTCCACCCTCCGACGAGCCGCTGCCGAGAGAGATCGGGGCGGCGACGGGGGCCTGGCCGAGCCGCCCGAGGGCCCAGCTGCCGCCACCGATGACCGACAGCCCGACGACAGCCGCGGCCACCTGGATCCAGGCGCCCCTGCGGCGCCCGGTGCGCGCAACGCGGGCCGGGGCGAGCTCGGTGACGACCCCGCTGCCGTGGACGTCGCCCTCGGCCGCCGCAGCGGCCGCCGCACGGTCAGCGACCGCAGCACGCAGCCGGGCCTGGTCGGGTTCGGCCGTGGCGGCAGGGTCAGCGGCGCGGACGCGGTCGAGTGCCTCGTCGGGGACCGACGAGTCGTCAGGGACTGGCGGGTTGGTGGACACGATGGAGGACCTCCGGGGCGAGATGGGTTCTGCTACCCCACCTGTGTCATGACCGGCCGCCGACTTGCACCGTCAGCTCCCGGGAGCCTCGGCCCACACCTCGCGCAGCCGCGACCTGGCCCGGGACAGCGCGGCGTCGGCGCCCCCGCGCGTCACGCCCAGCACAGCCGCCAGACCGTCGCCGCCGAGACCCTCCCACGCGTTGAGCAGCAGGATCCGCCGGTCCCGCGGGCTCAGCGCGGCGAGCGCCTCCCGGACACGCTCGTCCGCCAACGCGTACGTCGCCGGGTCGTCGTCGTCCATCGACTCAGGGACGTCGCCGACCGGAACCGGCCGACCCTTGCGCCGATGGTTCGCGAGCACGAACCCTGCGGTCCGGTACAGCCACGGCAGCTCCGCGCCGGCCGGGACGTCGTCGCGACGGCGCCAGGCCACCGCGAGCACGTCGGCCGCGAGGTCCTCGGCGTCGTCGCGGGCGGCCCGGCGCACGAAGTACCTGTACACCGCGCTCGCGTGCGTCCGGAACAGCTCCTCGAACCAGGCGTCGTCACGCAGCGGTTCGACGGAAGGGTCGGCGGGGGCGGGGGCCACAGCGGAGGGGGCAGCGATGTCCGCGCTCTGGTCGCTCGGGGACGGCACGGGGGCTCCTCGTGGTGGTCGGGACGGACGTCGGCCTACATCCCCACTCTGTCCCGACCGGCACGGTTCTTGCACGCGCCGCACGGCGATCTCGGCGACGGGCCTCGCAGCCGGCCTCGCGACGGGCCTCAGAGGCCGTCGGCGACCGTCGCCGTCACGTCGAGCCACGCCGCACGGGTCGCCGGGGCGAGCGTCGCGAACTCGATGGGCCCGCCGTGGATGAGGCGCCTGTCGTGCGGGACGTCCAGGACGGCACGCGTCAGCGCACCGAAGTGCTCGTGGAGCCGCTTGCGCAGCTGCTTGTCGACCTTCGGCTCGGGTGCCGACAGGACCGTCACGGCGCTGCGGAGCAGGTCGGCGTACCCCGCCGAGCGCAACGCGTCGATCGCCCAGGCGGCCGACTGCGCGGTGTCCTCGCGCACCGTCGAGACGATGACCAGCTGGTCCGCGACCGAGACCGCGGCCTGCCAGTTGGACGCGCGCATGTTGTTGCCCGTGTCCACGACGATCACGCGGTAGAACCGGGACAGCGTGCGGTGCAGGGCCATGAAGGCTGCCGCGTCGATCGAGGCGGCCGACGCCGCGTCCTCGTCGGACGCCAGCACGTCGAACTGCGCCGAGGCCTGCGAGCGCACGTAGTCGTCGAGGTCACCGACGCGGGCTGTCCGCAGGTCGGAGAACCGCGCCAGGTCCTGCGCGAGGTTGACGGCCGTGTTCGCGTGCTGGGCGTGCTTCGAGCGCCAGCCGAGCGTCCCGCGCGTCTCGTTGTTGTCCCAGGCGAGCGTGTACCCGCCGCGGTGGATGCCGAACGTCGCGGCGAGCAGGAGGGTCGCTGTCGTCTTGTGCGCGCCGCCCTTGGGGTTGACGACGACGATCGTCTTGGGGCCGTCGAAGTTGCGCTGGATGCGGGCGACCTTGTCGCGGTAGGCGGCCTCGGAGCGCCCGGGACCCGGCGAGACGACCCCGCCCGTCACGCGGCGGATCCGCTTGCGCCAGCCGCGGTCGGCATACCCGCTGACGGGCCGCCGGCGCGACGAGAGCAGGTCGTCGAGCGTCGGCAGGGCTCCGGTGGCGGGCGCGGCGACCCTCGACCCGCTGGTCCGGCCGCCCGCGGGTGCCGTCGTGCTGCCCGCGGTCGTGCTCGGCACGGCCGGGAACTGGCGCGTGTCGTCGGCGCCGTCGTCCTGGCTGCGTCGGCCACGGGACTCGGCGAGCGCCGCGCTCGCCTCCTCGACAGAGCCGTCGGGGTGGACCAGGAGCGACCACAGCCCGTCGGGGTCCCGCACCTGGACCGGCACGGAACGACCGGTCCGCGCGGCGACCTCGGCGATGAGACCCATGATCGCGGCGCCCGCCTCGGCGACGCTCGACGTCTCGACGTGCTGCGTCACACCCTCGAGGGCGACCTCCGCGGTGCCGTCCGCACGCACGACCGCCTGGACGACGTCGTCCTGCCCGGCGGGGTCGGCGGACGGGGTGTTCGACGCCGGGGCACCGGTTTCACTCACGGGGTCGGCTTCCTTCGTCGACGGTCTGGGCGCCTCGAACTTACGCCGTCGCACGCCGACGCGCACCGTCGGCGACCGCAGAGGGGCACCGGCGAGGTCGGAGAGCGACCCGCAGAGACGCTCGGGTCAGGCGCCCGGGGAGCTCAGCTCCCGCACCGCGCGGACGTTCGCCGTGACCCACCTGCGCGTCCCGAGCATCAGCACGACCCCGCCCGCGAGCACCGCGACGACCGCGACGGGGAGTGCGAGGTCACGGACAGAGGACGCATAGGTGAGGATGCTGGCGACCACGCCCGCGCCGATGATCATGGCGCCGATGATCATCGTGCGCTTGGCCCTGTCCCGGTGCTCGTCGATCGTCCGGTTCAGCCGCCACTCCGGGATCACGTTGTCCTGGACTGCCATGCGAGCACCTCCCGAAAGTCGTCGTTGACCTGGGGTTTCTCGGCATGCCGCGCCCTGCGGACGAGCGGGTGTCACCCGTCCGCGCGGGATTTCATCCGCTCGGTCGACGCCGGATGCTCAGTCGGCGTCGGATGCTCAGTCGGCGTCGGGGCCGACCGAGAACCAGACCGTCTTGCCGCCCGGACCCCGCTGCTCGACCCCCCACGCCGTCGACAGTGCCGCGACGAGCGACATCCCCCGGCCGCCCGGGTCGGTCGGCAGCGCGTGCTGGACCGACGGGCGCACGGTGCTCTCGTCCGAGACGAACACGCGGACCTCGTCCTCGAGCACCACGACGCGCACGCGGATCTCGCCGTCCACCGGTCCGTGGACCACAGCGTTCGCCACGATTTCCCCGGCGAGCAGCTCGATGACCTGGTTCGACGACCCGTGGACGCCTGCGTCGGCGACCGTTCGCATCACCCAGTGCCGCGCGGCGCGGGCCGCCGCAGGTCGCGCTTCGAGCACGAGCTCGGTCGGGGTGCCCGGACCTGCCGGCGCGTCGGTCTCGGTGGGGACCCCGGACGCGGCGGCGCGTCGCACGCTCGCCGCGCTACGGATGTCCCGGAGATCGCCCACCTCCCTACTGTGCCTGACGGCGGCCCAACGCGCGGCCTGAACAGCCGTCCAGGATCAAGGGATGGACACCCGCGCGCCTACTGCCGCGAGGCGGGTGCCGGATGCCAGACGGACGACTCCGACGGCATCAGGATCCACAGGATCGGGTAGATGATGATCTGGCTGCCCGGGACGACCATGAGCAGCAGGAGGAACAGCAGGCGCGCGGGCCACGGGTCGAGCCCGAAGCGTCGGCCGAGGCCGGCGCAGACGCCGCCCAGCACGCGCCCGTCGATCGGCCGGATGAGGCCGTCGCGGCCGAGGGTCTCGTGGATGGTGCTCACAGCTGGTCCTTCTTTCGGTACGTCGGTTCCTGACGTACCGAGCGTGCTGCGGCAGCCGGGTGCCGCACATCGGGGCTATCCCCTGATCCGACCCTGAGTCGACCCGGACCGGCCCCGGGCTCGGTGCCGGTGCGCCGGCTCGGGGCGCTGTGCGTGCAGCGCGAGCATGGTGTCGACCGTGCGCTGCCAGGAGAACTGCTCGGCCCGGCGTCGGGCGCTCGCGCGCCGCTCGGGGGCCGGCCGGTCGAGGAGGCGCTGCACGGCGTCGGCGAACCCGACCCCGTTCCCCGGAGCGACCGCCCCGGCGGAACCGACGACCTCGGGCAGCGCGCTCCCCCGGTGGCACACGACCGGAGTCCCGGACGCGAGGGCCTCGAGCGCCGCGAGGCCGAACGTCTCGATGGGACCGGGCGCGAGGACGACGTCGGCCGCGGCGAGCAGCCCGGCCAGCTCGGGACGCGACCCGAGGAACCCCGTGAAGCTCACCGGGAGCGACGACGCCCGCCGACGCAGCGCCGGCGCCATCGGACCGTCCCCGACGACGACGAGCCGCACCCGCACCCCGCGAGCCCTCAGCTCGGCGACGGTGTCGAGCGCGATTCCGGGTCGCTTCTCGGCGGACAGCCTGCTCGCCATCACGACGAGCAGCTCGTCGTCGCGCGCGTGGCGGGCGCGCACCTCGGCATCGTGGCGGCGGGGGTGGAAGGTCTCGAGGTCGACGCCGAGCGGCACGTGCTGGGTCTCCCGGCCGATCCGGTCGAACTCCTCCGCGGCGAAGTGGGTCGTGCAGACGATCCGGTCGAAGCGTGCCGCCGTCGTGCGGTTGTGGAGGTCGGCGACGGTGCGCGTCGGTGCGAGCGCCCGCGCACCAGGCGGCAGCAGCGCCGCTAGCACACCGTCGAGCCGCTCGTGCGCGAAGAACACGCTCGGCACCCCGAGCCGGCGCGCGTCGGCACCGAGCCCACGCAGGGTCGACCGGTCGGAGACCTCGAGCCGGTCGGGCGCGAGCTCGGCGAGGATCGCGCGCACCCGGTCGACGTGGGTGATGACGCGGTAGCTGCCGCTCCCGGGCACGACCGGCGCGGCGATCGTCACGCGGCGTCCCGACGGCGTCCGCTCGTCGGCGTCGACGGGGCCCGGGACGACCAGCACCATCGCGTGGCCGGCCGCCTCGTAGCCCGCACCCAGCGCGTGCATCGTCGTGCGCAGCCCGCCCGAGCGCGGGCCGTAGAAGTTCGCGACGTGGACGATGCGCAGGCTCATGCGGCGGCGGCCGCCTGCATCGACATCGCCGCCGCGTAGTGACCGATCAGCGCCTCGCACACCGGCACCCAGCCGCGTCCCTGCACGGCGGCCCGCGCGGCCGCACCGAACGCGTGCCGCTTGCGCACGTCACCCACGAGGTCGAGCACGTGCCCGCGGAGCCCGGCGAGGTCCCCCGGCGCGTACAGCCACCCGGTCCGACTGACGTCGACGAGGTCGAGGGGTCCGCCGCGCGCCGGTGCGACGACCGGCACCCCGCTCGCCATCGCCTCCTGGATCGACTGGCAGAACGTCTCGAGCTCGCCCGGGTGGACGAGCACGTCCATGCTCGCGACGGCCCGTGCGAGGTCGACGCCGTCGAGCTGGCCGGTGAGCACCGCGCGCGGCAGGGTCCGGGCGAGCCGGTCACGGTCGGGCCCGTCGCCGACGAGGACGATGCGGGTGCCCGGGATGTCCGCGACCGCCACGAGGTGGTCGAGCTGCTTCTCCTGTGCGAGCCTCCCGACGTAGCCCAGCACGACCTCGCCGTCGGGGGCCACCGACCGCCGCCACGCGTCGTCGCGGTGCCGAGGCGCGAACCGTACCGAGTCGACGCCGCGCGGCCACAGCCGCACCCTCGGCACCCCGTGCTCGGCGAGCTGTCGGCACGCGTGGGTCGACGGCGCGAGCGTCAGGGTCGCGGCCTCGTGGATGTCGCGCAGGCGGTTCCAGAGGAACGGTTCGAGTGCGCCGACCCCGTAGCGGCCCGCATACGCGGGGACCTCGGTCTGGTACACCGCGACGGTCGGCAGGTCGAGCTGGCGGGCCGCCTGGGCGCCCTGCCACCCGAGCACGAACGGCGAGGCGAGGTGGACGACGTCGGGGGCGAAGTCCGCGAGCGTCCGGGCGAGCCGACCGACCCCTGACCACCCCACACGGACCGCCTGGTAGCCGGGCAGGGCCGCCGACGGGACCCGGACGACCGTCGTCCGGCCGTAGGTCGTCATGGCAGTGCCGCGCGACGCGTCGGGCGCGATGACCAGCGCCGTGTCGCCGCGCCGGTCGAGGTGCTCGAGGACGCGCAGCAGCGAGTGGGTGACCCCGTTGACCTGGGGCAGGAAGGACTCGGCGACGATCGCGACGCGCACCCTGCGAGCGTGGTGGACGCCTGCGACCGCAGCACGAACGGCAGGTGACGAGAGGCGGTCGATCGTGCCAACCCGTCGGCCGTGACGGGTCTGAGGTGCCTTAGGTGCCAGCACCCCCGGCGGGGGTCTCAGGTGTGCCCGACCGACGGATACCGCGTGTCGGTGGCGCGAGGCATCGTGGTCATCGAGCGGAGATCGGACCGCACACGAAGGAGTGGACGACATGATCATGATGTGGGGCCCAGGGCTCGATGCCGAGGTCGCCTACCGCGCAGAGCGCGCACGCACCGCGTGGCGTCGGCCGCGTCGGGGCGAGGCACCGGCCGGGTGGGTGCGCTACGACGACACGGGACGGGTGGCCGACGTCGTCGTCGAACCCGCCGTCGCCGTGCGGCGGAGCACCGCCGAGGTGACCGACCGGCGTTCGTCGCGCCCGCGCGCACCACGTCGTCAGTGGGCAGTGCCACAATCGGGGGCATGGCCCGCAGGGCGATGACCACACCGTTCGTCGCGCGCGAGAGGCAGATCGCGCAGCTCACAGGCGCGCTCGAACGAGCCTCGGCCGGCCGACCAGGGGTGATCCTGCTCGGGGCCGACGCCGGGGTCGGCAAGACCCGCCTCCTGCACCGCGCCGCCGCGCTCGCGGCGCGGTCGGGCGCGACGGTCGTCACCGGGCACTGCGTGGACCTCGGCGAGATCGGGCTGCCGTACCTGCCCTTCGCCGAGGCGCTCGGCCAGCTGCGCACCATCGGCGGCGACGTCGTGGAGCGCGTCGTCGCGGGGCGTCCGGCGCTCGGGCGTCTGCTGCCCTCGGCGGCGGCCGACGAGCCCGTCGACGTCGAGGACGGGGCGAACCGGCTTCAGCTCTTCGACGGGATCGGCGCGGTCCTGACGGCCGCCGGGCGGCCCGGGGCACCGCTGATGCTCGTGCTCGAGGATCTCCACTGGGCCGACTCGTCGAGCCGCGACGTGCTGCGCTTCCTGGTCGCCCGGATGCGCGACGAGCACGTCCTGCTCGTCGCGAGCTACCGCACCGACGAGATGCACCGGCGCCACCCGTTGCGCCCGATGATCGCCGAGATGGCCCGGCACCCCAACGTCGAGCTCCTCGACCTCCCGCCGTTCACCGACGACGAGCTGCGCACGTTCACCACGGCGGTCTTGGGCAGCCCGCTGCCCGAGCCCGCCCTGCGCCGCGTCGCCGAGCGCTCCGAGGGAAACGCGTACTTCGCGGAGGAGCTGCTCGAGGCGGGCGCCGACACCGACGCGCTGCCCGGCACTCTCGGCGACATCCTGAGGGCACGCCTCGAGCTGCTCGACCCGGCGGTGCAACGCCTCGCCCAGCTGGCGTCGGTCGCCGGGAGGCGCGTGGCCGAGCCGCTGCTGCGAGCCGTCGTCGCGGCTGATCACGACGACCCCTCGCACGGCGGGCACGTCGGTCCCCCGCCCGACGCCGCCGAGGGGTTCGACGCCGCGCTGCGCGACGCCGTGGCCCACCACGTCCTCGCCGGTGAGGACGGCCGGATCGTGTTCCGGCACGCCTTGCTCGCCGAGGCGGTCTACGCCGACCTGCTGCCCGGGGAGCAGGTCGCGCTGCACCGGCGCTACGCCGCGGTGCTGAGTGCCGACCCGAGCCTCGGGCCTGCCTCGAGGCTCGCGCTGCACGCGCTGCGCGGCCATGACCTGCCTGCTGCGCTGCGCGCGTCGGCCACCGCGGCGCACGACGCCGCCCAGGTGCTCGCCCCCGCCGAGGAGCTGCGGCACCTCGAGACGGTGCTGCAGGTGTGGGACGCGGTGCCCCACGCTGCCGACGAGCTCGGCCAGGACCGCATCGACGTCCTGACCGCCGCCGCGGGGGCGGCGAGCAGGGCCGGCGAGGTCGCGCGCGCAGTGCTGCTGTCCCGCGAGGCCGTCGCCGCCGCTGCGGACGACCCGCACCGCCAGGCGCCGCTGCGGACCGCCCTCGCACGCCACCTCATGGGCGAGGAGCGGGTCCACGACGCGCTCGAGGAGACCGCCCAGGCGCTGACCGTGCTGCGCGCGGACCGGCCGTCGGGCGACCGCGCCTGGGCCCTCGCGACGCACGCGCGGGCGGCGCTCAACCTCGACCGCGACGACGAGGCGGCCAGTGCCGCGACGGCCGCGATCGAGGTCGCCCGCGCGGCCGCCGCGGCCGGTGCGGAGGCGGACGCCCTCACGACCCTCGCCGTCCTCGTGGTGGACGACGCCGAGCACGCCGCCGACCTCCTCGAGAAGGCCCGCGACCGGGCCCGCGAGGCGGGTGACATCGTCACCGAGCTGCGGTGCACGTACAACCTCATCGCGACCCGGTACTACGCGGGCGACCTCGCCGCCGCAGCCGAGCTGGTGACGGTCGGGGCGCGCCGGGCCGCAGCCGCAGGGCTCACGTGGAGCGTGTTCGGGGTCGAGCTGCGGGTCTTCGGCGAGCTCATCCGCTACATGCACGGCGACCTGTCGGCACCCCGGCGCGCGGCCGACCCAGCCCCTGAGGGTGCGACCGCCTCGCTGACCAGCGTCGAGCTCTATGCAGCGGTCGCGCGCGGTGACGCCGACGCGATCGCCCGAGGCCGTGCGCTGCGCCCCGCCTGGCACCGCGACGGTCAGATCGCGCTCATCTCGGGAGGCTGCACGGTCGACGCGCTCGCGTGGCAGGGCGACCTCGACGACGCGGTCGAGCTCGCGGTCGAGCTCATCGACCACCTCGGGCGCGTGTGGTCCGACTTCTTCCTGGGTGGCATCTGGATCGCGGCGCTCGCGATCTCCGCGCTGGCGGACGGCGCCCAGGTCGACCGCCTCGTCGGGCGCAGCGCCGCCGCGAAGGTCGCCCTCGGCTCCGAGCTGCTGTCCCGCGCCGTCACCACTGCCGAGAAGGGCCGCCCGCGCGGCGGGCGCCTCGGGCCGGAGGGGCTTGCCTGGCTCGCCCGTGCGCACGCCGAGCACAGCCGCCTGATCGGCGTGGACGACCCGTCGCTCTGGGCGCACGCGACGCAGGCGTTCGAGTACGGCTACCGCTACGAGGAGACGCGCTCGCGGTGGCGGTGGGCGCAGGCGCTGCTCGAGGCCGGCGACCGCGACCTCGCGACAGCGCACGCGCAGATCGCGCTCGACGCCGCGACGGACATGGGTGCCGGCCCGCTGACCGCCGCGATCCTCGCGCTCGCCCGACGCGGCCGCCTCGACCTGCCGGGTGCGCGCGCGCCGGCCGTCGACACCCTGACGGGTCGGGAGGCGGAGGTCCTCGCGCTCGTGGCCCAGGGCCTCACGAACCGGCAGATCGGCGAGCAGCTGTACATCAGCGGCAAGACCGTCAGCGTCCACATCTCGAACGTCCTGACCAAGCTGGGCGCCTCGGGGCGCACCGAGGCGGTGGCGATCGCGCACCGCCGCGGGCTGCTCTCGACCGACGCGGGCCGGGCTGTCGACACGCACTGAGCCGTCGACAGGCACCGGGCCATAGTTGCGCCCCACCGGGCGATCGACACGCATCGGACCGACGACGGCGTCGACCGCGGGGATCCGCGACCGGCGCCGTCGTCGTCGTCCGGTTGGCGTCAGCCCACCGGACGGTGTCGGCCCACCGCCCGGTGCCGGCCCAGGGTCAGCTCAGCGGCGGGACCGCGAGCTGCGCGAGCTCGAGGGCCTGCTGGGGGAACCAGGCCCCGGCCGCCGGGTCCACGATGCCGCCCCACTCAGGGTCCGTCGTGCCGCCCGTGCCGCGCGTGCACTGCCCGTCGGACCGCCCGGGCGTCTTGACCCACAGGTAGGCGTCGAGGAGCGGGTTGGTCGCGACGGGGTCGGCCGCGGGGGTCTCGCCGAGGCCGCGCCCGGGCGGGTTGCACCAGTCCTGCGCGTCCGGGTAGGACGCCGTGGGCTTCCACGGACCCTGGCCGTTACGGCTCGTGTCGATCACGAAGTGGGCGGTCGGCTGGACCGTCCCGAGCATCCCCGCGTACCGGGCGTTGATGCTCGACGTGTCGAGGTCGGCGGAGGTGGCGGTGTCGCTCCACACCCCGAAGTTGTTCAGCGCGACGCCGTTCCAGTTGTTGGTCGGTCCGCCGTTCCAGTACTGGTTCGGGCAGCCGTTGTAGTCACCCGGCGCGACCTCGGTGGCGTAGGCGAGGCACTGCGACACCCACGTGCCGTACTGGGCCAGGTTCGGCGTGTACTGGTAGTTCGAGAGGTTCACGAAGAACCCGTCGGCCCGCTGGACCCCGGCCTTGACGAGGCGGTCGGCGGACTCGCCGACGTTCTGCCAGGCGGTGTGCGTGGCGTCCAGGTACACCGACGTACGCGGGTGCTCCGCGAGCGCGTCGACCGCGACGTTGAGCTGCGTGAAGCGGTTCTCGGGCGTCGCAGCGTCCCCGGCCGGGAGCGCCGGGTCGATCGGGAGCGTGCAGTTCGAGGACCCGTCGAGGGCGCTGACGTAGTTGGGGATCAGGCCGAGGCCGTCCGGCTCGAGGATGACGATGGCCTCGCTGCGTCCGAGCGCGCCCGCGAAGGCCTCGATCCACGCCTCGTAGGCCGCGGTGCCCGCCGCGCCGCCCACGGAGTACTGCCCGCAGTCGCGGTACGGCAGGTTGTAGGCCACGAGCGTCGGGATCGACCTGGTCGCAGCCGCCTTGCGCACGACCTCCTTGACGTCGCGCGCGACCTGCCGGGGGGTGCCGCCGGTGAACCACACGGCCTGCGGGGTGCTCACCATCTTCTTCAGCAGCTTCGCGTCGGCCCGGTCGCCCTGCGACAGCAGCTCGGCGATCTGCTGCCGGGAGCCGTCGGGTGCCTTGGGCACGTAGAAGCTGGTGGTCGGGCTCGGGTGGTGATGACCTGAGGAGCCGGCCATCGCCGTCGTGGCGCCGGCGGTCAGCGCGAGGGCGGCCGCGGCCAGCACGGCGGTCCCGCGGTTGAGTGTGAAACGCATCGGTGTCTCCTACATCGTCGTAGTCGGACCAGCTGTTTCTGGGAGCGCTCCCATGGGTGCAACCCCCGGGGTCGAGCGCTCTCCACAGTCGTCGGCGGTGTCCGATCTGTCAATGATTACGAAGCCCGTCCCATGGTCCGACCTCGCTGCCTTGAAATGCTGAGGCGCTACCCGCACCGGGGGCCTCGACAGCCGTCCGACCCCGTCGGGCGGCTGTCGGTGCGTCGGCACTCAGAAGAGGACAGACTGGGACCAACGCCACTCGCCGGCCTCACCAGGCCCGCTGGTCGGAGGTCAGAGGCGAGCCGAGAAGGTGAGCGCACCATGACTCTCGACGCGATGGACCTCGACGCGATGACCCAGACGGCGCACGCGCTGGTCGCACCCGGCAAGGGGATCCTCGCCGCTGACGAGAGCGCACCGACGATCGCGAAGCGGCTCGCCGGGATCGGCGTCGAGTCGACCGAGCAGAAGCGCCGGGCGTACCGCGAGATCCTGTTCACGACCCCGGGGATCGGTGACGCGATCAGTGGCGTGATCCTCTTCGACGAGACCCTGCGCCAGACGGCCGCCGACGGCACCCCGTTCGCCGAGGTCCTGCGCCGCCAGGGTGTGATCCCGGGCATCAAGGTCGACGGCGGGACGAAGCCGCTCGCCGGGTTCCCTGACGAGGTGATCACCGAGGGGCTCGACGGTCTGCGGGACCGGCTGACCCAGTACGTCGCGCTGGGCGCACGGTTCACCAAGTGGCGTGCGGTCATCCACATCGGCGACGGGCGCCCGACGGCGACGTGCATCGAGGCGCACGCCCACGCGCTGGCCCGGTACGCCGCACTCGCGCAGGAGGCCGGCCTCGTGCCCATCGTCGAGCCCGAGGTGCTCATGGACGGGCCGCACGACCTCGCCCGCTGCGCCGAGGTCACCGTGACGACGCTCCGCGCCGTGTACGCCGAGCTCGCCCGCCACCGCGTCGTCCTCGAGGCGACCCTGCTGAAGCCCAACATGGTGCTCCCCGGCAAGGACTGCCCGGTCCAGGTGAGCGACGACGAGATCGCGGACGCGACGATCGCCGTGCTCCGCGAGGCCGTGCCCGCCGCGGTGCCCGGCATCGTGCTCCTCTCAGGTGGCCAGACCGACGAGCAGGCGACCTCGCGTCTGGACGCGCTCAACCGGCGCGCGCCCCAGCCGTGGGAGCTGAGCTTCTCGTTCGGTCGTGCGCTGCAGGCCCCGGTCCTCAAGGCGTGGGCGGGCGACGACGTCAACCGCGACGCCGCCCAGGCCGCGCTGGTCCACCGCGCCCGCCTCAACGGCGCCGCGCGCCACGGGACCTACACCGCGGACATGGAGGGGGTGACCGTCTAGGTCACTGACGCGTGCTGGCGTAGTCGGCGCAGGCCGTTCCTGCTGTCAGGTCCGCGGTGCCCATCACCTGTGCGGCGCGCGCGCGGCCGAGGTTCCACTCCGCCACGCCGTCGGACGCCTCGACGGCGACGTGCTGCAGCACGCACGACCGCAGCGGCTCGTCCAGCCGGGCGATCTCCGGCACCGCATCGGCCGAGAGCCCCTGCAGGTACTGGACGTCGAGCCCGACGACGAGCGAGGCGTCGCGCTCGGCAGCAGCGTTGTACCGGACGATGAGCGCGTCCGGGTTCACGAGCGCCAGCCCGAGCATCGCCACGGCGACCACCTGGACGACGACACGCGGCAGCCACCGGCCGCGCCAGCGCACCCCCGCCACCAGCACCAGCACGAGGACGACGGCGAGCACCACCTCGACCACCACCACGAACAGCCGCAGTCGGGTCAGACCGAACGCGTCCATGTACAGGCTCATGCGCCGCAGCGCGGAGGCCACGACCCCGAGCGTGGCCACGCACAGCACCCCCAGCGCGATCCGGGAGACGAGCCGGTCCCGTTCGGAGGCGCGGGGCGCACGGCGGGCGGCCACGGCGACGACCACGAGCGTCAGCGCGGTGACGGCGACGAGCTGGGCGAACCCCTGCCGCGCGTACTCGGCGTAGCTCAGGCCGGCGGTCTCCAGGACGTGGCGGTGGCCACCGAGCAGGGCTCCGACCTGCACAAGCACGAAGGCCAGCACCAGGGCGTCGAGCGCCAGCACGGGCAGCAGCCACTCGCCGCGCGGTGCGGGCCGGCCCGGGGGCAGCTCGGCGTCCGACCACCCCGGCGGGGCGACGGCGAGGTCGGCGAGCGTCGCCGCCACGAGTGCCACGAGGACTCCGACGACCACCTGGCCCGGCAGCAGACCGAGGTCGACCCGGGGCACGTAGCTCGCGAACACGGTGTCGGCACTCGCGAACAGCATCCCGAAGACCACGAGCAGGACGACGGTCACCGCGACGCTGCGCAGCACCGCGAGCACCCGGCCCCGACGTGAGCCGACGAGCGTCGCGGCCCCGCCCGTGATCCACGGCAGGGTGCGAAACGCGCCCGCCGCCCAGCTGAGCGCACTGAGGACGACTGCGGGCGCAGACCGTGCCGACGTCGCCGCGACTGCTCCGACGAGGATCGCGGTCAGCAGGCACAACGCCGCGACCCAGCTCGCATCGCGGACGGCGACCACCGCGACAAGGGCGACCGACAGCCCGGCGGTCACGAGGTCTCCCACCGCTCGCCGCCGGACGAGCACCGGCGCGGCCGCTGCCCAGACCGCGAGCCCCACGAGTGCCGCGCCGAGCCCGAGCCGGTGGTCGACCAGGAGGACCGCACCCACGACGCCGACGGCCGCACAGACCAGGAGCGTGCCGCTCGACGCCGGCTGCCGCGACGCCGACCAGAACTCCGTGAGCGGGCGACCGATCCGGCCGGGCGGTGCCGCCGTCACCGCAGGTGACAGCGTCGTCGTGGCGGGGGCCGTCGTGCCGGGCGTCCTCGCGCCGGGCAGGGGCGAGGCGGGTCGTGGGGAGGCGGGGACGAGCGGATCGGTCATGGGGCAAACCTAGGAGTGACCCGTGCGGCGCGTGGCCGACCTGCCGACGGGTCCCGTGCAGGTTCTGTGCGCGGGAGTGCGCGTGCCGTGCTGGCGGCGGCGACCGCGTGCACCAGGCGCATCATGGGGAGCCACCGGTGGCCGATAGGACGGCTGCCACGGCAGACTCCTGCAGCAGGACGAACCGTGGCCCGCCGATGCCCGCACCACCCGGAACCGTCCGCGGTCCGGCCCGTCCGATCGGATGCCCCGGAGCCATGAGACGCACCCGAGCTGCCGCAGCTCTCCACACCGCCCTGGACGTCCCCGCCGTCGTCCTCGTCGCAGCGCTCGCCGCGATCGCCTTCGTGACAGCCCCGACGCCGGCGACCGCAGCGACCAGCGCGTCTCACCCTCCCACCGCCTCCGAGCAGCTGACCCCGCCGAGCGGCCTGCTGTTCGGCGCGTTCGTCGCGAAGCAGGACTCGACGACTGAGGTCGAGACCTCGGTGAGCGCGTTCGAGCAGCAGATCGGCCGCAAGCTCGACCTGGTCCGGTTCTACGTCCGGTGGGACACGCCCCTGATGCCGGACGCCGTGCTGCGGTCGGTCGCACGCGACCGCACCCCGGTGCTCTCGATCACCCCGAAGAAGGAGGACGGCACGAAGCTGTCGTGGGCATCGATCGCCGCCGGTGACCAGGACGCCCGGATCCGTGAGCAGGCCGCTGCGGTCGCCGCCCTCGGCGTGCCCGTGTTCCTCGTGTTCCAGCACGAGCCGGACATGGCGACCGGCTACGGCACTCCGGCCGAGTACCGCGGTGCGTGGCGGCACTACGTCGAGGTGTTCCGGCAGCAGGGGGTCACGAACGTGGCCTGGACCTGGGTGATGACCCCGACCGGCTTCGCCGAGACCGCGCACACCCCGGCGGGCGACTTCTACCCGGGGGACGACGTCGTCGACTGGCTCGCCCTGGACCCCTACAACTGGTATGGGTGCGCCCCGTCGGTGCCCACCGCGTGGCAGTCCATGGCCCAGGCTGCAGGGCCGTTCCGCACGTGGGCCCAGTCGCACGGCAAGCCGTTGATGCTCGCCGAGTGGGGTTCAGTCGAAGACCCGGCCGATCCTGGCCGCAGGGCGGACTGGTACCGGGAGACGCTGGCGATGTCGACGTCCTGGCCGGAGCTCAAGGCGGTCTCGGCGTTCCATGCGACCGGCAGCTGCGCCTGGCGGGTGGACTCGACCCCCGCCGCCCTCCAGGGGTTCGTGGACGCCGGGGACACCGCCGCCGCGCACGGCCGGGCGAGCGCCCTCCTGACGCCGTCGACCAGCGTGGGTGGCGTCCCGCTGACCGTCGCGTTCGACGCGTCGCGCAGCACCGGCAGCAGCTCCCGTACGGCCACCGGGGTGACCAGCTGGACCCTCGACCTCGGTGACGGCACGTCCACGTCCGGGCAGGGGCAGCCGCCCGGTGCGATCGCCCACACCTACGCGGCCGGCATCTTCACCGCACGGCTCCTCGTGACCGACGCGACGGGCGACACCGCGTCGGACACCCGCACCGTCACGGCCGCGCCGGCCCCGGTGGTGACAGGCTCCGAGCGGGACGTGACCACCACGTCGATGGGCCTGTACGCCTGGGTGAACCCCTCGGACCTGCCCGGCACCGTCCGGTTCGAGTGGGGCACGACGACGGCATACGGCAGCAGGAGCCCGAGCTACGACCTCGCCGCGACGACGTCGGCCCAGCAGCTCAGCTACACCGCCTCCGGGCTCGCGTCGGGCACCCGTTACTACTGGCGCGTCACGGCGACGACCGCCGCGGGGACCACCGTGCTGGCCAGGTCCGCCGGGACCGTCGGCGCCCCGAGCCTGAGCTGGAGCAACGTCACCGGCCTCACCGCGACGGGTGCGGTCCTCAGTGCGGGCGTGGACCCGCACCGGCTCGCCACGACCACGTGGGTCGAGTGGGGCCCGACGTCCGCGCTGGGCCAGAGCACCGCCAAGGCAGCGGTCGCGGCGGGGACGTCCGCGGTGACCGTCCGCTTCACGCTCACCGGACTGACGGGACAGACCACGTACCGCTACCGCTGGGTCGCGTCGAACTCGCAGGGCACGACGTACGGGCCGACGGCGACCTTCACGACGACGGCCGGCTGAACCCGCCGACCTGCCGACCCCAGCCCCCACCCGTACGCTGACCGCGTGATCGTGACCGTCGCCCGCCGCGCCCCCTCCCTCGCGCCGGGATCCGGGCATGAACGTCGTCACCGTGGTCATCGTCGTCCTGATGCTGCTCGCCGCCGTCCACGGGTACCGCGCGGGCCTCGGGCGGATCGTGCTCCCGACCGCCGGGTACGTCGCCGGCTTCCTTCTCGGCGTGCGGGTCGTCGCCCCGCTCGTGATGCGCTCGATCGACGCACCGGTCGGCAAGGTGGTCTCCGCGGTGCTCGCCACGCTCGCGCTCTCGCTGATCGGCGGCGCCATCGGGAGCGTCGCGGCGCGCCGGTTCGACCGGGCCAGCGACCGGCTGCACCTGGGTCCGGTCACCAGGACCCTGGGGCGGCGCTGCAGGCCGCCATGGTCCTGTTCCTCGCGTGGCTGCTCGCGTCGGGGCTGACCACCGTCGAGGCGGGCGGGATCGGCCGGCAGGTCCAGGCGTCGCCGATCATCCGCGCGCTCAACTCGGCCCTGCCGACGCCGCCTGACCTCGTCTCCCGCCTCAAGGGCATCATCAGCCCCAACGGTTTTCCGAACGTGTTCCTCGGCGGCGAACCGAGCCCGACGCCGGTCACGCCCAGTGGCCCGGTCGATGCCGCCGTCCTGGCGACCGCAGAGAAGTCGGTGGTCCAGCTCGTCGGGCCCGGATGCGGCGGGGAGGTCGAGGGGTCCGGTGTCGTGATCGCGCCGGGCGTCGTCGTCACCAACGCGCACGTCGTCGCCGGGGTGCGTCAGCCCACCGTCGTCGACGCCGCCGGGCAGCACGACGCGACCGTCGTCCTCTTCGACCCCGACGAGGACCTGGCCGTGCTCACCGTGCCGACCCTCGAGGTCCCCGCGCTCGCCACCGACCCGGACACGCTCGCGCCGGGCACCCGGGGCGCCGTCGTCGGATACCCCGGCGGCGGACCGCTGCGCGTGGACGACGCCGTCGTGATGGACTCCATGACCGCGGTGGGCCAGAACATCTACGGCCAGGGCTCGGTCAGCCGGGCCGTCTACCAGCTCAGCGCCAACATCCAGCCGGGCAACTCCGGTGGACCGCTGATCACCGCCGACGGGCGCGTCGGGGGCATCGTCTTCGCGAAGTCCGTCAACCAGGACGCGGTCGGCTACGCGCTCGTCTGGAACGAGGTGGCGGCCGAGGTCGACGCGGCAAAATCGCTCACGGCCGCTGTCCCGACCGGAGCCTGCAGCACCGAGTGAGCCTGGCGCCGCCGCGCAGCGGTCAGGGTGATGGCGGTGACCACGAGGAGCGACCCTCGGGTCAGTGCTGGACCTCTGCAACCGGGGCTCTTGGGCCGGCTCGCCGAGATCAAGCCCACCCGGGCGTGAGCCGGGTGGGCTGAACCTCGGTGCAGGGTTCAGGGGACGACGACGACGTCGCCCACCATCCCCATGTCGTCGTGGATGGCGCAGATGTAGTGGTACGTGCCAGCGGCGGTGAAGGTCACGGTGAACGGGACCCCGGGAGCAAGCACCCCGCTGTTGAGGTCGCCGCCGCCGTAGTGGGTCGGGTCGCCGGACGGAGCGAGGACAGCGAGTCCGGGCGGCTCCTCGCCGAACGTGACTGTGTGCGGCGCGCCGGGCCCGGCGGTGGAGAACGACACAGTCTCTCCCACGTGCACGACGACGTTGTCACGGACGAACCGGGAGACCCCGAAGCCTTCTCCGTCGATCCCGACCAGTACCTGTGAGCCGGTGGTGGCGTACGCCAGCTTGGCCTGGTGATAGGCGGTGCGTCCGGCGAAGAGCGCTGCCGCGGCCTCGTGGTTGCCGGCCCGGTTGTAGTCCTGCTGGGTGTACGGGTAGGCAGTACCGGCCGCGCGGACGTGCACGACGCCGGTCATCATCACGCCGTGCAGCAGGCAGTAGTACGTGAAGTCGCCGGTCGCCGTGAAGGTCACGTCGTAGCTGGACGCCGGGTCGGTGAAGACGAAGATCGGCTGGGTGGCGATGATCCCGGAGTTCGTGTACGCGGTGCCGTCGTAGCTCGAGGGGCCCTGAGGCATCGTCTGCGACGGGTCGAACGGGTTGAACTCGGGGAGTGAGGTTCCCGGCGCGAGGAACGTGACGGTGTGCGGCTCGGCGCTTGCCGCAGTCCAGTGGACGGTGTCGCCGACGTCGACCCAGACCTCCTTCGGCAAGAACCTCATCGCGGTGACGGCCATGTCAGGCGACTCGGCGCCGACGCGGACCTGCCAGGTAAGAGGGCCTTCGATCGCTGCCGAGGCGCTAGATCCCAGGGCGACGGGAACGGCCAGTGCTGTGACGGAGACGACGGCCAGTGCCAGCCGACGCAACAGGGATTTCCGGTGCATGTCGTGCTCCTTGGCGGGGAGTCCGCGGTCGCGGTCGCGGCCGCGGTGGGTTCTCGTGTCAATCACCCGCGGGTGTCCCACTGCTTCAAGGTAGGCGCTTCATACCGCTTTGGGTAGATTCGTCAACAACGGCAGAACCCCGCCATCTATCGGCGAAGGTCACAGGTCAGGGCGCGACAGTCAGGGCGTGATCGGCTCGGCCAGCGCTGCGCGCAGGACCGCGTCGTCCCCCACGATCTCGACGCCCCCGTCGTCCGGTGACCTGCGGCGCCACAGGATCAGGGCCAGGACGGACGCGGGCGCGCGCACGTGGACGACCGCCGGGCCGTCGTCGGCGGTGTCGAGCCGCCACGTGCGATCGGCGTCGGACGCCGTGAGCTCGATCGCCGACGGCAGGCGCGGCATGCGCCCCCTGCTCACCTGACGCGGCTGCATCACGGTCACGACCTCGTCGACGGTGTCCGCCCACACCTCGGGCCGCACGTCGAGCCCGAGGCCGCCGGCCGTGCGCAGGTCCCAGAGGTGCACGAGCGTCTCGTGCAGCTGGCGTCGCCGCCAGAACGACGCCGGGCCCCGGCCCAGCAACGTCGACCCGATCGCGTCCGGCCCGAGCTCGACGAGCGTGTCCCGCAGCTCGGTGGCGCACGCGCGGTAGAGGTCCTCGAGCACGAAGGGCCCCTGCCCGAGCGGCTTCTCCCGTGTGCTGCGGGCCTTCGCGGCCGCCCAGTGGTGGACCCGCGCGAGGTGCTCGACGAGGTCGCGCACGCGCCAGTCACCGCACCACGGGACGGGGGTAGCCGGGTCGACGTCACCGATCGTGGCCAGGAACATGTCCTGGACGACGACGAGGTCCGCCAGGTGGTCCAGGCGAGCGTCGGGCGTGGTGCTCATGCGAGCAGAGCCGCGACGGCGGCGACGACAGCGAGCAGCGGCAGCGTCCCCTGGGTCGCGGCGGCCCGCGCCATGGAGCGCTCCGAAGCGACGAGAACAAGTGCCGCCGCGAGCATCGACCCGCACGATGCCAGCACGAGCGCGAGGCCGACCCCGTGCTGCCCGGTCGCCGCGACGACGGCGCCGATGAGCGCGACGATGCCGAGGAACAGGTTGTAGAAGCCCTGGTTGTACGCCCATGGGCGGACGACCGGGACGTCCTGGCTGCGGACCGCGAAGCGCGCGTGGATCGACGGACGGTCGAACAGCACCGACTCCATGACGAAGATCCACGCGTGCAGGAGACCGGCGAGGACAGCGAGGACAACGGCTGCGATGAGCATCCGGGCAGTATGTCGCGGATGGACCGGGGTCGGCGCCCCCTGCGCGGCCGACCCGTCAGGCAGCCAGTCCGTGCCCGACCTCGAGGGCAGCCAGCTGGCCGTTCAGCTCGGCCAGGTCGGCGCGGATGCTGTCGGCGTTCGCCTCCCAGACGAGGGCTTCCGCCTCCATCCCCCACACCTCGGCGTAGCCGCGGGCCCGGAACATCGCCAGGCTCAGGCGCACCGTCGTGTCGCGCACCCGTGCCCGCAGCAGCGCAGCCTTCTGGGCGGCGTCGCGCGAGTCGTCGCGGTCGACGGCGAGCGGGTTGCTACCCGCCTGTGTGAGCGTTCTCATGACTGGTACATCGGCGGCCGGGACCTGTTCGGTAGAGGTTGCAGACCCGCCGCGCTGAGCGGGTCGAGTCACCGCGGCAGGCTCTTCTCGGCGCGCCCGATGATCTCCGCGAGCACGTCCGGCTCGTAGACGTCGCCCGCGTCGACCGGACCGCCGTCGTGCTCCGCCCACTGCCAGTGCGGGGTGACGGGCTGCACGGCGCCGGCAGCCCCGATCCGCAGGTCGAGCACCGCCGCGTACTGGTACCCGAAGCGCGCCTGCAGAGCTCGTGCGCGACCGAAGTCGCCGGCGGCCGCCTTGTCCACGTCCACGTCCGCGCGGTCGGTCGCGAGCTCGAGCAGCAGCAGGTTGTGCTCGGGACCGAGCTTGCCCCGGTGGTGGACGATCAGGTCCGGGATGCGCCGACCCTCGTCGTCCACGAGCCGCACCGACTCCTCGAGGTGCATGCCCGACCGGTTGTACTCGCAGTCGATGTCCCAGGTCTCCTCGACCATCGGTCGCAGGTACCAGCCCAGGTGGAACGCCACGGCCCGCTCGCTGGGGCGGCTCGTGCCCGCAGCCAGGCTGAGCAGGGACCACTCGTTGACGATCGTGGTCGTCAGCGCGATGCGGACACGGTTCTGGAGGTCGGCAAGTTGCATGTGCTGACGATACTGGCCAGATCGGCGCCAACGACGCGAAGCTCTTGGCAGCCAAAGGGATCTCGCCCGCACGCTTGAACTCCCGGACGTCGGCCCACAACGCCTCGGTCGTCGCGGCCGCCGCCGTCCTCGTGCCTGCCGCCAGGCTCGAATCGATGCCGACATCCCGCCCGGCACGACTCCTCACCTGCGAGCCAATCCGGATCACCGCCAGGCTCAGCGTCAGCGACCGATCCTCGACCATCGTCTCGCTGACCAGCCGCATCGCCCGGGCACGCAACTCGTCCGGGTATTCCGTTCCGCGGAATCAGACCAGGCGCGAGACCCCGCGACGCATCACTCGCCGCCCAGCCTGAGGGGCCGCGCCGCGAGTCCTCACCTCCAACTGGAATGCGGGTCGTACCCTGCAGCGAGGAGGGCGCAGTGGACCAGGGCTTGCTCGATTGGAAGGGGCTTGACCAGCCGAAGTTCGATCGGCTCGTTGAGCTATTGATCTACCGGATGCACCGAGACTCGCCAGGGGTCCGCGTTGAAGCGCTTGACGGACGCGGCGGCGACGGCGGGATTGACATCGGCGTCTACGTCGATGCCGCGCTGAGCCACGTCTACCAGTTGAAGTTCTTCCCCGAAGGCATGTCGGGTGGTCACAGGCAGCGCCGCGAGCAAGTCCGAAAGTCCTACATCAGGGCCGCGATGCTCAGGCCAACGAGGTGGACGCTGGTGACCCCAGGAAACCTCACAGCGCAGGAACGCCGATACGTTCGAGGGCTCGCAAAGAACGACCGCATTGTCACCGCGGCGATGGGGCGAGTTGAGCTCGACCACGAGATCAGCAAATGGGACGACCTGCAGCAAGCGTTCACGCGCGAGCCGCTTCTCGACGCGCTGAAGTCCGTGGGCATGGCGAGTGCGGCACTCGCGACTCCCTCCGACCTTCACAAGCAAGCTTCGGCATTCGGGACTCGAATCGATGGGCGCAGCGCGTACTGGGGTACGGCTGTCACCATTGACGGCCCGAACGTGACATCGGTGCTGCACGCGAAGCATCCCCAGGCAGCTGAACTCGAGCCGCTTCTGGTCGAACTCGTGGCCGACCCGGCAGCGCTTCACCCGGACAC
Organism: Cellulomonas sp. WB94; assembly: GCF_003115775.1. Taxonomy (NCBI): domain Bacteria; kingdom Bacillati; phylum Actinomycetota; class Actinomycetes; order Micrococcales; family Cellulomonadaceae; genus Cellulomonas; species Cellulomonas sp. WB94. The sequence continues at coordinate 1,885,868 of NZ_QEES01000002.1, read as the reverse complement.
TCGCAAGCAACTCGACGACTTCTTCGGCTATGGCCTGGGCAAGAAAGTTGCGCTGCCGTCTGACGCAGTTGCCTCCCTGAAGTTGACCGGGCCGGAGTGGTTCGCAGCCGAGTACGCGAGGGACGTGTCGATCGAGCTCCACAACCCGCGCCAGGCAATGGAACAGCTCGACGTTGAACTGCGGGAGATCGGAGACAACAATCGGGTTGTCTCGTCGTGGCGAGGCACTGTCACCGGAGGCGGCGTCGGGACGTCGGGCAGTGCGCTGCTGATTAGCGTTCCTGGTGGCATCCAGCTCACGTTCAAGCTACCCACGGACGCGAGCGCTGGTGGGCGCGTCAACGTCGCTCGAGGACCGTTCGACGCGGGCCCACGAGACACGCTTCGAGCGTTCCGCCTTCTTCACAGGATCGAATCGCGCGCACGCTTCGACCTTGCACTCAATGGTCGAAGGGTGCTCCGTTTCACTGTCAACGACGGCACCTACGTTGCTGAGGGCGACGCGTACTGGCAGCAGGTCGCGGATGACCTGGTGGTGATCGAACGAGAGCTCGATCTGGACCTTCGCATGCCGATGGAGCTGACTGGTGAGCAGCGCATAAGGATCCGTTCCGTTCGACTGCTTCTCGATGGTCGCTGCGTGCTAGTTCCGGGAATGTCGTCAGCACAGGCCACGCTCACGGGCACACACGACAAAGACATCGAAACGTTCCTCACCGAGCCCGAGGGGATCCTCATCATCGACGGGGCTTTCGGTTTCGAACTGGACGGCACCCAGATCAGCCTCCCTGGCGTCAAGGTCTTCCATCCGCGCGTTCGCGCAGCCAACGGTTCCGACGCCCTCGACCAGTTGCGTTCCGGCGCAGGCGCAGGCTTCGTCCTTCACCTCGAGCCCGTCGATCAGACTCCGTTTCGGTCGTTTGTATCTGACCGGTGGACCGACGACACTGCACCGTTGGTGCCCTCGCCGCTCGAAATCCCTGGCTTCGACGAGCACCCAGCAATCGCTGCCATTGTTGCTGAACCGGCATCGTAAGCCGGCTGAGTTGAAACCCTTAGCTCGGCGCACTGATAGGTCTGACATCCCTCTTGCCGCGAAGTAGATCGCACGGCGGCTCTTCGGACTTCCGGTGGGTTGTCGGTTCGCCGGTGAGCTCGGTCCATGCTGCTTCTGATATGGGGCGGCGTTCGACGCGTCTCCCGATCTGCCGGAGTCAGCCTTCAGGTGGCGGCGGCGGGCGTGCCCGTACTCGTGTCCGCAGTATTGCCGTGATGGTCCGTCGTCAAGAGGTGGCCAAAGACCGCATTGAACGACAACTCCCAAGCGGCAGTTTCCTCCGCTGTGGCTGCGGTCGCGACGTCGCCGTTCACAAGCGTTGATCCCGCGTCGGGTCCCCAGAGGATCACGTGCACGCCTGGCTTGATCTGTGGAGACAGGCTGGCCTGTATGTCGAGGCCTTCCTTGTAGGCGCGCTCGAGTGCACGCCGAGTGCGGACCACGCCCGCGAGTTTCGTGACGCGTCCGACTTCCTTGCCGTCATTTCGCTTGAACTCGTCGACCCAGCGATCATGCCGACGGATACGGTAGTGCGTCGAATGTGCGATACGGTGCCTCTCGTTCAAGGCCGATTTGGCTGTGGAGACCCAACCGTCGATGGCGAGTGCCGACGCTCGGCCCAGCGACCACGGGGGGACACCCTTTGCGCGCACATCGTCCTTGATGCGGTCGAGCGCCTGAGTGGCGGACGGCTTGCGGGCGTCAGGAAAGCCCAGCGCACCTTCGCTGATGCGGTAGGCGAGGTCTTCGAGGCGGGTCCCGACAACAACGACTTTTCCGATCTCGAGCTGAATGCTGGTCGGGACGCCCATGTAGTCGTCGTCACTCATAGGCGCGAGGATGCCACGACGACGAGCCCGTCCAGCGCAACTTCGAGCGAACACTCGCAGTCATAGCGACTGTGCGGGCGGACGGGTTGTGGATCTGGTCGATTTCCTTCTGCACGGGGATCACCTCGAGCCCGGCGATCGTCCAGCCGATCTGACTTCGGTCCGGTCGGTTCGGGGTGCCTCCGGTCGGGCAGAAGCGATACGCACCAACGGGCTACTGAACGACCTGGACGTGCTCGGGTTTGAGAGAGCCGTGATGCTCCTATCTGTGTCAAACGGTCGCGAGGAGCTGTTGGTAGGCGGTGGCGAGTTGGGCGTTCGGGCGGATGCCGCGTTCGAGTTCGGAGATCCGGGCGGGGCAGGTGCCCAGTCGTGTTGCGATGTCGGTGAGGGTGAGGCGGAGCTGCTGGCGCGCGGCGCGGAATTGACGTGCGTCGGGCACGGGGTCGGGGTGAACGAGTAGGTGCCAGACCTGCCGGGCGATCGAGCGTTTGAGGCAGCGCATGATCTCGCGGCCGGTCTTTCCCTCGGCGCGGCGGCGCGCGGCGTAGAGGCCCGTTCCGGGGTCGGTCGTCATGCGTACGAGCGCGATCTGGTGCAGGGCGGCGTTGGCTTGCCGGTCGCCGCCGCGGTTGAGGCGGTGGCGGTTGGTCTTGCCCGAGGAGGCGGGGATGGGCGCGGTGCCGCATAGTGCGGCGAACGCGGCCTCGCTGCGCAATCGTTCGGGGTTGTCGCCGGCGGTGACCAGCAGCTGCGCCGCGGTGACGGTCCCGATCCCGAATGCGGCGCGTAGCGCGGGGTTGGCGGAGTCGACGAGGGCGGCGAGGTCCTGCTCGAGCTCGTCGATCTCCGCGGCCAGGTGCTGGTAGCGGCGGGCGAGGTGTCGTAGTCCCTGACCGGTCGCGGCTTGCACGCTGGTGATCGCGGGCCCGGGGCGTGTGGCTGCCAGGGTGGCCATCAGGTCCTCGTTGCCCGTGATGGCCGACCACCGGGTGCGGACCGGCTCGGGTGCGGTGACCAGTAGCGACTTGACCTGCCGCAGCAAGGCGGTGCGGGCCTTGACCGCCGAGCGTCGCACGGCGAGCAGGACACGGACTTGCTCCACGAGCCCGTCGCCGTCTTTCGGGATGGGCAGCGCCTCGCCGGCGAGGACCTGCCGGGCAGCGGCCAGGGCGTCGATCGGGTCGGACTTGCCCCGCCGCCGCATGGCACGCTTGGGACGGATCACCTCGGCGACCTCGATGCCTACCCCGCGCAGGTAGCGGGCCACGCCGGCGCCGTAGGAGCTCGTGCCTTCCACCCCGATGCGGACCACGTCGCCGAACGAGATGACGAACTCCAACAGTTGCCGGTAGCCGTCGTCGGTGGCCGTCACCTGCCGGTCGCCGAGCACAGCCCCCGTGGCTGCGTTGAGGACCGACACGTGGTGGGTTGCGGCGTGAGTGTCGACACCCGCGACCACCGTGATCGCGGTTGAAGCAGTGAACGGGTCGATCAGGACCGTCATGATGGTGCAGCGCCTTCCTGCCGCAGGAGCGCACCGAACCCGGGTCGGGCAGACAAGACGTTGATGGGACTCTTCGTCAAGCTCGTATGAAGTCATGCCCATCCCGGGCGCGGCGCCTGGACGAACCTCGTCGACGGGTGGACAGATCACGTCCAAGGCAACCCGACGGAGTGCCAGTCAAAGCCAGGGTCACACCCGCCGACGAGGCACCTTCATCATCAACGTCAACGCCGGGCGAATATTGACCCCCTGGTGCTGGGCGGATTCTGGGGCGGATTCGAGTCATCGTCGCAACGTTGACGGTGTTCATCGTGCCAGTGCGGGGGTGAAGACGTCGATCGGGGCCTTCCATCCGAGGGTTCTGCGGGGCCGATTGTTCAGGCGCTCTTCGACGTCTCGCAGGGCCTGGGCGTCGTAGATGTTGAGGTCGGTGCCCTTGGGGAAGTACTGGCGCAGCAGGCCGTTGGTGTTCTCGTTGGTGCCACGCTGCCAGGGGCTGCCTGGTTCGGCGAAGTAGATGCCGTCCGTGAAGTGGTCGGCGAGCAGGTCGTGGCGGGCCATCTCCGAGCCCTGGTCCCACGTCAACGTCCTGCGCACGTGTTCGGGCAGGTCACCCAGGGTCGTGAGCATGCCAGTGACCAACTGGTCGGCGTTGTGTCCGTGCGGGAGGTGCACCAGGCGCACGTAGCGGGTGGTTCTGTCCACCAGCGTTCCGATCGCCGAGCGGCTCATCCGGCCCACGATCAGGTCCCCTTCCCAGTCCCCGACCCGGGCCCGTTCGGCCACGATCGCCGGGCGGTGCTCGATCAAGACCGAGGGGACCACGAACCGGATCTTGCGCCGGTCGGGGCGCCGTCGGCGCTTGCGCAACGGGCGACCGGTCCGCAGCCGGCGGGTCAACGTCCTGCTCAGGCCGCTGCTGCCGTTGTAGAGAGCCTGGTAGATCGTCTCGTGGCACACATGCCACGCCGGTCGGTCGGGGTAGGTCAGACGCAAGTGCGCGGCGATCTGTTGCGGGCTCCACTCAAGCTTCAGCTTGTCCTGGACGACCTGCGCGAGCTCGCCGTCAGCGAGCAGCCGACTGCCTCGCGGGCGCCGCGTCCGGTCACGAGCACGGGCATGAGCCAGGTCCCCGTCGTAACGGTCGCCATCGTGGCGGAGCATGTTGCGGACCAGCTCCCGGCTGACCGTCGAGGGCGCCCGGTCCAGGCGCCGCGCGATCTCCCGCACCCCCAGCCCCTGACCCCTCAGCGTCGCGATCCGCTGACGTTCGAGCAACGACAGGTACCGGTGCGAGCGGGCCGCGTCCTCGAGCCGGCCCGGCGGCACGCCGCCGCGCTCAGCTCGCCATCGGTATCCCGTCTTGCGGGTGATCCCCACCCGCCGACACGCCTCCACGGTTCCGGCCCCTGACGCCAACAGCGCCCAGTACCGAGTCTCGACATCGAGCTGCCGCTTGCGACCTCGTCGACCCATCTCATCCACACCCCTCAACTACCAGGAGTGGGGGCTTGACCCCCGGTGGTGGACACGCGGTGGGTTTCACGCGGCGGTGGCCAGCGTAGCTGCGTAGTGGGTGTTCTCGTAGGTGATGGGGCTGAGGTAGTCGCAGTAGGAGTGGCGGCGGCGGGTGTTGTAGCGGGTGATCCACGCGAACACGACCCGACGTGCGGTGGTCGCGTCGGGCCACCCGTGGGAGCCGGCGAGGGTCTCGCGCTTGAGGGAGGCGTTGAAGGACTCGGCCATTGCGTTGTCCGCCGAGGTCCCCACGGCGCCCATGGAGCGGGTCACGCCCAGCCGCTCGCAGAGCGCGGTGTAGTCCTTGGCGACGTACTGACCGCCGTGGTCGCTGTGAAAGATCGCCCCGGCCAGCGACCCGCGTTCTCGGGCGGCTGCGCGCAGGGCGTCGGCGACCAGGTCGGTGCGCATGTGGTCGGCGATCGACCAGCCGACCAGGCGCCGGGAGTAGCAGTCGATCACGGTGGCCAGGTAGAGGAACTGCCCGGCCCCGCAGGGCAGGTAGGTGATGTCCCCGACGTACTTCGTGTTCGGTGCGTGGGCCGTGAAGTCACGCTCGAGCAGGTCCGGGACCAGCTGGCCGTCCGGGTCGGGCACGGTGGTGCGCACCCGTCGGCGCAGCCGGATCCCGGCGATGTGATGGGCGCGCATCACCCGGGCGACGCGCTTGTGGTTGACACGCTCCTGCTCGCCGGCGCCGTCGTTGAGCTCGGCGGTGATCCGCGGCGCCCCGCACGCACTGTCGGTGGCGTGCACCGCGGCGATCCGGGTGACGTCCCGCTGAGTGGTGGAGTTTCTCGACACCGTGCGGGTCAGTGCTCAGATCATGCCGTGAGGAGTTCGGTGTGGTCCACCTCCTGGGTCGTCAGGGTCATGGTGGCGAGTTGGGCCATGGAGTTCTCGGATAGGTAGCGGCGGTCGGTGGCGGCCCATTCGTCGTGGGCCTCGACCAGGACGGCGCCGGCCAGGCGCAGCAGGGCGGCGGGGTTGGGGAAGACCCCCACGACGTCGGTGCGGCGTTTGACCTCCTTGTTCAGTCGTTCCAGGGGGTTGGTCGACCAGATCTTCTTCCAGTGGCTGGCGGGGAACGCGGTGAAGGCGAGCAGGTCCTCGCGGGCGTCGGTGAGCATGTGCCCGACCTTCGGGTGGGAGCGGGTCAGCATGGTCGCGATGACTTCGAACTGCTCGGCGACGTGGGCGGCGTCGGGTTGGGCGAAGATCGTGCGGATCGCGGCGGCGACCATCTCGGCGTTCGTCTTGGACACCGCGTCGAGGACGTTGCGGGTGAAGTGGACCCGGCAGCGTTGCCAGGACGAGCCGAGCAGGACCGAGGCGATCGCGGTCTTCAGGCCCTCGTGGGCGTCGGAGATGACCAGCGCCACACCGCCCAGCCCGCGGGCCTTGAGCGAGCGCAGGAAGCTGGTCCAGAAGGCGCCGTTCTCGGAGTCTCCGACGTCGAAGCCGAGGACCTCACGGTGCCCGTCGGCGCGGACCCCGGTGGCGATGACCACGGCCTGGGACACCACCCGGCGCCCGACCCTGGCCTTGCAGTACGTCGCGTCCAGGAACACGTAGGGGAACCCCGCGTCGGCCAGGGACCGGTCACGGAACGCCGAGACCTCCTCGTCCAGGCCCGCGCAGATCCGGGAGACCTCACTCTTGGAGATCCCGGTGTCGGCCCCCAGGGCCCTGACCAGGTCGTCGACCTTCCTGGTGCTGACCCCGTGCAGGTAGGCCTCCATCACGACCGCGAACAGTGCCTGGTCGACCCGGCGGCGCCGCTCGAGCAAGGACGGGAAGAACGACCCGGTGCGCAGCTTGGGGATCCGCAGGTCCAGGTCCCCGGCCGTGGTCGTCAACACCCGGTCCCGCGACCCGTTGCGCAACGCCGTGCGGGCCTGCGTGCGCTGCCAGGGGCCGGCGCCGATCACCGCGGTCGCCTCGGCGTCGATCAGCTCTTGATACAGGTGCTCGGTCGCGGTCCGGATCCGGTCGCTGACGTCGGTGTCCTTCAATGCGGCGAGCAGGTCGAGCAGGGCAGACTGGTCCATAGCCATCGTGCGATGTCCTTCCGTGAGTTCCCTAGTCCGGTCTCACCGACCATCGCACGATGGCCTTCTCCGTCGTGGTCACCACGACGAAGAAGATCGAGAACTACACCACCTCACGGGACGCCACCGCGATCCGCGCGGCCAGGGCCGCATCGGCCGTCTGGCGTGCCGCGCGGGCCGGGGCTGCGGACAGCCATTTGTAGAACGAGGACCGTGCGACCTGAACGACCTGGCACAACCGCTTCACCTCGAAGGTGGACTGGTGGTCGGCGACGAACTGGAAGCGGCTCACCAGTTCGTCTCCCCGGCGAAATACTTCGCCGCCGCGCGCAAGATCTCCCGCTCGGTGCTCAGCTTGCGCTCGGAGTCCTCCAGCTCACGCACCCGCGAGCGAAGTCGCACGAGCTCCTGCTCGGGTGTCTCACCCGGCGGCGGGGCCGTCGATGCCGGCCGGGACTGCCCGCGGATCGCCACCCCAGCGGCCTTGATCCAACCCGACAGGGTCGTGTCCATGATCCCCAGATCAGCCGCGATCCCCGCGACCGTCGCTGTCGGCGTCGAGCGGTACAGCTCGACCGCATCGCGGCGGAACTCCGCCGAGTACGTCTTCCTCGCCATGATCAGATCTTCTCGCTTCCTCCAGGCCAGACCTGGAATCAGCGTGTCCACCCTCAGGGGTCAAGGCCCGTGTTGCGACGAGCACCAGAATCCGCCCGGCGCCAGGGGGTCATCTTTCACGCGGCGTTGACGTTGATGATGAAGGTGCCTCGTCGGCGGGTGTGACCCTGGCTTTGACTGGCACTCCGTCGGGTTGCCTTGGACGTGATCTGTCCACCCGTCGACGAGGTTCGTCCAGGCGCCGCGCCCGGGATGGGCATGACTTCATACGAGCTTGACGAAGAGTCCCATCAACGTCTTGTCTGCCCGACCCGGGTTCGGTGCGCTCCTGCGGCAGGAAGGCGCTGCACCATCATGACGGTCCTGATCGACCCGTTCACTGCTTCAACCGCGATCACGGTGGTCGCGGGTGTCGACACTCACGCCGCAACCCACCACGTGTCGGTCCTCAACGCAGCCACGGGGGCTGTGCTCGGCGACCGGCAGGTGACGGCCACCGACGACGGCTACCGGCAACTGTTGGAGTTCGTCATCTCGTTCGGCGACGTGGTCCGCATCGGGGTGGAAGGCACGAGCTCCTACGGCGCCGGCGTGGCCCGCTACCTGCGCGGGGTAGGCATCGAGGTCGCCGAGGTGATCCGTCCCAAGCGTGCCATGCGGCGGCGGGGCAAGTCCGACCCGATCGACGCCCTGGCCGCTGCCCGGCAGGTCCTCGCCGGCGAGGCGCTGCCCATCCCGAAAGACGGCGACGGGCTCGTGGAGCAAGTCCGTGTCCTGCTCGCCGTGCGACGCTCGGCGGTCAAGGCCCGCACCGCCTTGCTGCGGCAGGTCAAGTCGCTACTGGTCACCGCACCCGAGCCGGTCCGCACCCGGTGGTCGGCCATCACGGGCAACGAGGACCTGATGGCCACCCTGGCAGCCACACGCCCCGGGCCCGCGATCACCAGCGTGCAAGCCGCGACCGGTCAGGGACTACGACACCTCGCCCGCCGCTACCAGCACCTGGCCGCGGAGATCGACGAGCTCGAGCAGGACCTCGCCGCCCTCGTCGACTCCGCCAACCCCGCGCTACGCGCCGCATTCGGGACCGTCACCGCGGCGCAGCTGCTGGTCACCGCCGGCGACAACCCCGAACGATTGCGCAGCGAGGCCGCGTTCGCCGCACTATGCGGCACCGCGCCCATCCCCGCCTCCTCGGGCAAGACCAACCGCCACCGCCTCAACCGCGGCGGCGACCGGCAAGCCAACGCCGCCCTGCACCAGATCGCGCTCGTACGCATGACGACCGACCCCGGAACGGGCCTCTACGCCGCGCGCCGCCGCGCCGAGGGAAAGACCGGCCGCGAGATCATGCGCTGCCTCAAACGCTCGATCGCCCGGCAGGTCTGGCACCTACTCGTTCACCCCGACCCCGTGCCCGACGCACGTCAATTCCGCGCCGCGCGCCAGCAGCTCCGCCTCACCCTCACCGACATCGCAACACGACTGGGCACCTGCCCCGCCCGGATCTCCGAACTCGAACGCGGCATCCGCCCGAACGCCCAACTCGCCACCGCCTACCAACAGCTCCTCGCGACCGTTTGACACAGATAGGAGCATCAAGCCGGCCGCGCGGAGGTGAGCCAGGGGGCCTGCCACCGTCGTCAGCTGCCCGGTTGTGCGGGTGGGGTGGTGGTGCGGGACGCGTGGGATTCTCGCGGTCCGTGGGACGGACTCCACTGTGACCGGGACGGTGCACGCGTGGCGCTGCGGGCGCCGTACCCACGACCCGACCGCGAACAGGCCTTGGAACGACACGATCGGGATGACAACGCGGAGCTCGATGTGCTCGGACTGACTTGGCATTATCGCCGGGACGCGGCCCGTCGCCTCCGAGACGATCACCGCGCGCACGGTCACCACCACGACTGACATGAACCTTGACTCGCCCACCGAGGCTGATGGTGTCGTCGCAGTCTGACTCTCGCGCGGCGCATCCGAGCAGACATGCTCCGCGACGTGCCACATAGTGACGGATCAGGGACGCCAAGCTGACCGCGGGATCAGGTGACGGTGCTCGACCGCTCACCTGCCCGGCACACGACCACGCCCCACCTCCCTAAGCAGGTGGGGCGTGGTCGTCGTTGGGGGCCAGATGCGCGAACGACTGTCAGATTGGCTGTCAGCACCTTCTTGTCACGACGGCCCCTCTCCTGCGCTTGGGCAGGTGAGGGGCCGTTTCCGTGTGGAGCCGCCTAACAGAATCGAACTGTTGACCTTCTCATTACGAGTGAGACGCTCTACCGACTGAGCTAAGGCGGCCGGTGCTGCCAGGAGACGACGCCCCCGGTGGACCGCCGCCTACTGTAACGGGCCGAGCGCCCGGTTCCAAAGCGGGTGGCGCCCCGTCAGCAGCGCGTGCCGTCCGCGGGGACGGTGCCGTCGAGGAGGTACGCGTCGACAGCGCCGTTGAGGCAGTCGTTGGCGACGCCGTAGGCCGTGTGCCCCTCGCCCTTGTAGGTCAGCAGGACGCCAGACGAGAGCAGCTTCGACAGCGACTCCGCCCACGCGTAGGGCGTCGCAGGGTCGTTGGTCGTGCCGACGACGAGGATCGGGGCTGCGCCCTCCGCAGCGTACGAGTCGAGCGGGCCGACCTCGGGCACCGGCCACTTCGCGCAGATGACCGCTCCGTACGCGAAGAAGTACCCGACCGTGGGTGCGGCCGCCTGGATCGCGGCGGCGGACGCCGCCATGTCCGCCGGGTCCGCCGACGGCTGGTCGTCGACGCACCCGATGGACCAGAACGCCTCGGTCGAGTTGTTCGCGTACGTGCCGTCGGGCGAACGCTCGTAGTAGGTGTCGGCGAGGCTCAGCAGGCCCGAGCCGTCGCCGGACTGCAGCGCCGTCGTCAGGGCGGCGGTCAGGTAGGTCCAGTAGCTGCTCGAGTACAGCGGGAGGGCGATCCCGGTGAACGCTAGGCTGCCCGTGAGTCGCCGGCCGGCCTGGTCCGTGGTCAGCGGCTTCGCCCGGGCGCGGTCGAGCAGGGCCTTGATCTGCGCCAGACCGTCGTCGACCGAGCCGGTCAGCGGGCAGCCCTTGCCCGCCTGGCAGTCGGTGACGTAGGCGCGCAGCGCCGACTCGAAGCCCTTGGCCTGGCCGATCGACGTCTCGTCGTACGTCAGCGTCGGGTCGAGCGCGCCGTCGAGGACGAGTCGCCCGACGCGCTCGGGGAACAGCGCCGCATACGTCGCACCGAGCTGGGTGCCGTAGGAGTAGCCGAGGTAGGTGAGCTTGTCGTCGCCGAGCGCGGCCCGGAGGACGTCCATGTCCTTGGCTGCGCTCACCGTGTCCACGTGACCGAGCAGGGGGCCCGTGTTGGCGAGGCATGCGGCCCCGAACGCCGCGAACGTCTGCTCGACGGCGTCGATGCCCGCGGGCGTCGAGTAGTCGGGGTCGGCCGAGACGATCGAGTCCAGGGTCGTGCTGTCGGCGCACGTCACGGGTGCGGACCGGGCCACCCCGCGCGGGTCGAAACCCACGACGTCGTACTTCGCCAGGACGCTGGCGCTGATCCGCTCGAGGGCGACCGACTCGAGCGCATCGACGCCGGACGCGCCCGGACCACCGGGGTTCACGAGGAGCGAGCCGACGGCCGTGCCGCCCGTGGCCCGCTGACGCTCGAGCGCCAGCTGGATGACGTCTCCGTCCGGCGCGGACCAGTCGACGGGGACCGTCGCCTTCGCGCACTCGAACTTCCCGCACGTGGTCCAGTCGAGCTGCTGCCCGTAGAACCGCTCGAGACCGGCAGTGGCAGCGGTCGGGCCCGACGACGTCGCGGCCGCGGCCGTCGGCACCGCGGACTGGTGCTTGGCCGTCGAGCAGCCCGCGACGACGAGCGCGACCACGGCGACCAGGCTCGCGGCGCGGAGCACGCCGCGTCGGGGCCCCACCCGCCCGGCGCTCGAAGGGTCGGCGGCGCGGCGTGAGGCAGGGGCAGGCAGGGCGAACGGCACGCGCCCAGGGTAGAGGGGTTCGCTGTGCCGGGTCGCTGCGGTCCGTCAGCGCAGCGGTCGAGGCGCCGGTCAGCCCCGCGGTCGAGGCACCCGTCAGCCCTGCGGGCGCAGCGCGATCGTCATGGCCTCGACGGCGAGCAGCGGCGCGACGTTGCCGGCGATCCGGGTGCGCGCCTCACCGATCGCGTCCATGCGACGGACCGTCTGCTCGGGGGTGCTCGACGCCGCGAGCGCCCGCACCGACTCCTCGTGCTCGACGTTCACCAGCTCGACGCCCGCACCGAGCTGGACGACGAGCACGTCGCGGTACAGCGAGAGCAGGTCGAGCATCGCGCGGTCGAGGACGTCACGCTGCGCGCGGGTCGCACGCCGCTTCTGGTCACCCTCGAGGTCGCGGACCTGGGCACGCAGGGCGGGCGGGATCGTCGCCGAGCCCTCGGCGCCCATCGAGCGCAGCAGCTCCGAGCGTTCCTCGGCGTCGCGCTGCTCGGTCGCGGCCTTCGCGTCGGCCTGCGCGGTCGCGACCAGGTCGCCGGCGGCGAGGACCGCGTCCCCCACGCCGCGCACGCGCGGCGGGATCGACAGCACCGTGGCACGGCGGGCCCGGGCCTGCGGGTCGCGGGCCAGCCGGCGCGCGATCCCGACGTGGCTCTGCGCCGCACGGGCCGCGACGGCGGCGACGGCCGGGTCGATCCCGTCGCGCTCGACGAGCAGCGCCGCGACCGCGTCCACGGGGGGCACGCGCAGCGCCACCGCGCGGCTGCGCGACCGCAACGTCACGAGCACGTCCTGCGGGCTCGGCGCGCACAGCACCCACACCGTGCGCGGCGGCGGCTCCTCGATCGCCTTGAGCAGCACGTTCCCGCTCGTCTCGTTGAGCCGGTCCGCGTCCTCGACGATGATCACGCGCCACCGCCCCGACGACGGCGAGCGCTGGGCGAGCTCGACGAGCGGCCGAGCGGTGTCGGCGCGGATGACGACGCCCTCGGTCGCCACGACGGTCACGTCGGGGTGCAGCCCCTGCAGCACCGTCACGCACGCGTGGCAGCGACCGCAGCCGCCGGACTCGCACTGCAGGGCGGCCGCGAACGCTCGCGCCGCCGTCGACCGACCCGAACCCGGCGGGCCGGTCACGAGCCAGGCGTGCGTCATCCGCGTCGGGTCCTGGACGGCTCCGCGCAGCACCTCGACCGCGGGCTCCTGCCCGACGAGCTCAGCCCAGACGCCGTCGGGCCTCATGCCGAGACCTCCGCGAGCAGCGGTGCGACGCGGGCGCGGACGTCTGCGGCGAGGTCTTCGACCCCGCGCGACGCGTCGAGCACGAGCCAGCGGCCGGGGTCTGCGGCGGCCCGGGCCAGGAAGGCCTCACGGGTGCGGCGGTGGAACGCGCTCCCGGCGCGCTCGAGCCGGTCGGGGTCGCCGGTCAGGCGCGTGCGGCCCGACTCCGGGTCCAGGTCGAGCAGCACCGTGAGCCGCGGGAGCAGGCCGTGCGTCGCCCACAGCGACAGCTTCTCGACCTCGTCGGCCCCCAGGTCCCGGCCGCCACCCTGGTAGGCGACCGACGAGTCGAGGTAGCGGTCCGTGATGACGACCGCACCGCGCTCGAGCGCGGGCCGGACGACCGAGGCGACGTGGTGCGCGCGGTCGGCCGCGTACAGGAGCGCCTCGGCGCGCGGGTCGACGTGGTCGCCGTGCAGGAGCGCGTCCCGCAAGGCCAGACCGAGGTCCGTGCCGCCCGGCTCGCGCGTGAGCACCACCTCGCGGCCGAGGCCACGGACCCACTCGCCGAGACGGCCGACCTGCGTGGACTTGCCGGCACCGTCGCCGCCCTCGAACGACACGAACAGGCCCCGGGCCTCGGCGTCGGCGTCGGTTCGCCGGACGGGCTCCTCGGGCACGGTCGCAGTCACGAGCGTCAGGGTATCCGTCGGCGCCGACGCCACCCGCCGACGCCACCCGCCGAGGCAGGCAGCGCGGCCCGCCGAACTCACCCGCGCCCGGGACGCGCCTGGCTGGCCACCCTGTCAGACTGGTTCACGGTCCCACGCCCCGGAGGACAGTTCATGACGGTTCTGCACCCCGACGAGGCCCTCCCGACCTCGTGGTTGCTCCCTGCCCAGCCCGACCCGGCATTCGACCGCCTCGCGCAGATCGCCCGGCGCCATCTCGACGTCCCGCTCGTCCTGGTGTCCCTCGTGTCGCGGTCAGGCCAGGTCTACCCCGGCGCTGCGGGGCTCCCTGCGGGTCTCGACGCCGACCGGTTCAGCCCGCTCACGGACTCGTTCTGCCGCCACGTCGTCGCGTCCCGCTCCGCGCTGGTCGTCGAGGAGGTGCGCCTCGTGGAGCTGCTGGCCGACGCCCCGGCGCGCGGCGCCCTCGACATCGTCGCGTATGCAGGGTTCCCGCTGGTCGACGAGACCGGCACCGTGGTCGGGGCGCTCGCCGCGATCGACCGCGAGCCGCGCGTGTGGGACGAACGCGAGCTCGCGCTGCTCCGCGACCTCGCCGAGGCGTGCAGCTCGGAGCTGCGCCTCCGGGGCGAGCGCGAGCAGGTGCGCCAGGAGCACGGTCGGGCCACGAGCGCTGCCCGCCAGGCGGGGGTGCTGCTCCTCATGAGCGACGCGTTCCACGACGCCCTGACCATCGAAGACGTCGCTCGCACCGTGGCCGGCGTCGCCGAGGCCGGGCTGGGCACCTCACGGACGTGGATCTCGGTCGTCGACCCCTCCGGCCGGAGCCTCACGCACGTACGGACCTCCCCCGCGTCCGACGACGAGGTCGGCCGGGAACGCGTGCGGATCGACGCGGAGGTCCCGACGTGCCACGTCGCCCGCACGCGCGAGTCGCTGTTCTTCGCCGACCACGCCGAGATGATCGCTGCGTTCCCCGCGCTGCGAGGAACGGCCAGCCCGGACGGTGGTGCGGTCGCCGTGCTCCCGCTCGTCGCGGGCCATCGCCTCGACGGCGTGCTCACCCTGGCCTGGTCCGAGTCCCGCGACTTCGCGACGGACAACCGCGCCCTGAAGAACGCGCTGGCGGCATACACCGCGCAGGCGCTCGAACGGGCACAGCTCTTCGCCGAGCGCCGCGACGTCGCCCGCACGCTCCAGGAGGCGATGCTGACGGCCCTCCCCCAGCCACCCCGTCTGCACCTCGTCGCGCACTACCTGCCCGCGGGCCGGGCCGACGCGGTCGGCGGCGACTGGTACGACGCGATCGTCCTGCCCGACGGCGCCGTCGCCGTGATGGTCGGCGACGTCACCGGTCATGACATGGACGCGGCGGCGCGCATGGGCCAGCTGCGCTCCAGCCTGCGGACGCTCGCCTGGGACCGGCCCGACCATCCGTCGACGTGGCTCCAGCGCCTCGACCGGGCGAACGAGGACATCGGGCTCCGCAGCGTCGCGACCGTCCTCGCGGGCCGCTGCGACGTCGGCCCCACGGGTGACGGTCAGGTGCTCACGTGGTCGAGCGCGGGCCACCCCGCGCCGATCCTCATCCGTCCGGGTGAGGGCGCGCGCGTCCTCGACCGACCCAACGACCTGATCATCGGCGTCGCGCCCGACACCGAGCGGCACGACCACTCGGAGGCCCTGCAGGTCGGCGACGTGGTGCTGCTCTACACCGACGGCCTCGTCGAGCGACGCGACGAGGCGCTCGCGGTGAGCCTCGCGGCCCTGGCCGAGGCGGCGGGCGACCTCCAGGGCGTGCCGCCCGACGAGCTCGTCACGACCCTCGCGCGACGCGTCGTCACGGATGTCCCCGGCGACGACGTGGTGCTGCTCGCGATCCAGGTGCTCGCACCGACGAGCACCTGACCGCGGCACCCGTCGCACCCGGACGTCACTCCCCGGGGTAGACGAGCCCGATCTGCGCGCGGACCTCGTCGAGCGTGCGCATGACCTCGACCGTGTTGGCCCAGGTGAGCCGCGGGCTCTCGGTGTCGCCAGCGGCGACGCGACGCGCCACCTCGGCGGCCTCGAACTGCAGGCCTCGCGGGCTGGGGTGGTCGAACGTCCACACCCGGCCGTCGTTGCGCTGCACCCGGAAGGATGTCGGCGTGTAGAAGTTGCCCGCGACCGTCACGTAGCCCTCGGTCCCGGAGATGGAGGCCGTCGTCGGGGTCTTGGCCCACAGGGTCGTGGAGAGCGTCGCCTGGGCGCGCTCGCCGTACGACAGGACGACCGACACCTGGCCGTCGACGCCCGTCTCGGTGAGCGAACCCGTCGCGTTGACGGAGTCGGGCACGCCGAGGAAGTCGTGCGCGAACGACACGGGGTAGATGCCCAGGTCGAGCAGGGCACCGCCGGCGAGAGCCGGGTCGAACAGCCGGCTCTTGGGCTTGAACGCGAACCGCTGGCCGTGGTCGGCGGAGAGGTTGACGATCTCGCCGATCTCGCCCGCGTCGATGAGCTGGTGCAGGGCGGCGACGTGCGGCAGGAAACGTGTCCACATCGCCTCCATGACGAAGACGCCCGCTGCCCTGGCGGCGGCGAAGACCTCCTCGGCCTCGCCCGCGTTGCGCGTGAACGACTTCTCGACGAGCACGTGCTTGCCGGCCGCGATCGCGAGGAGCGCGTGCTCACGGTGCTCGGAGTGCGGCGTCGCCACGTACACCGCGTCCACCTGCGGGTCCTCGACGAGGTCGCGGTAGCCGATGTGGGTCGTCGGGATGCCGTGCCCGGTCGCGAATCGCTCGGCGCGGTCACGGTTGCGCGATCCGACCGCGACGAGCTGGGCGCGCGTGTGCGCGTTGACGGCGTCGGCGAAGTCACCGGCGATGTAGCCGGCGCCCAGGATTCCCCAGCGCAGCGGCGGTGCAGTACGTGGATCCTCGATGCGTGCCATGCCCTCAACCTAGCGCCCGGCCAGGTCGCGGCGCCCGGCCCACGGCGCTCAGCCCCTCGCCGGGGCGAGCCGATCGGCGCCGCACAGGGACCGAGGTCCCCCGTCGGGTCGGGCGTGACCGTGGTTCGGTGGGCAGGTC
The DNA here is from genome assembly GCF_003115775.1 of Cellulomonas sp. WB94. Classification (NCBI taxonomy): domain Bacteria; kingdom Bacillati; phylum Actinomycetota; class Actinomycetes; order Micrococcales; family Cellulomonadaceae; genus Cellulomonas; species Cellulomonas sp. WB94. The sequence goes on along the minus strand of NZ_QEES01000002.1, from coordinate 1,869,308 downwards.
GCGGGATCGCCGCCGACCTCGACGGATGCCCCTTCCCGCGGCGCGACCCGCGAGGAGAGCCCATGTCCGACCAGCTTCCCGTCCGCACAGTCATCAGCCCGGCCCGCTACGCGCAGGCCCGGGGCGCGATCGCCCGCCTCGGCGAGTTCGTCGCACCCATCGGCACGGTCCCGCTCGTCGTGGCCGACGACGTCGTGTGGGGTCTCGTCTCCGACGCCGTCACGCGGTCGTTCGCCGACGCCGGCCTGCCGCTGACCCGGGACGAGTTCGGCGTGTACGCCACGGCAGCGTCCGTCGACGCGATCGCCGACCGCATCCGTGCCACGGGAGCCGACGTCGTCGTCGGGGTCGGAGGCGGCAGCACGATCGACGCCGTCAAGGCCGCCGGCCACCTCGCCGGGGTCCGCTGGGTGTCCGTCCCGACGGTCGCCTCGACCGACGCCCCGTGCTCGGCGCTCTCGGTGATCTACACCGAGGACGGCACGTTCGTGGAGTACCGGTTCTTCCCGCACAACCCCGACCTCGTGCTCGTCGACACCCAGCTCGTCGCCGACGCGCCGGTGCGGTTCCTGGTGGCAGGCGTCGGCGACGCGCTCGCGACGTGGATCGAGGCGAGGGCTGTCGCGAGGGCCGGCTCGACGACCATGGCGGGTGGCCTGCCCACCATGACGGGCACCGCGCTCGCGAAGCTGTCGTGGGACATCCTGTGGGAGAACGCGCTACCCGCCATCGCGGCCGTCAAGGACCACCTCGTGACGCCCGCGGTCGAGAAGGTCGTCGAGGCGAACACGCTGCTGTCCGGGCTCGGTTTCGAGTCGGGCGGCCTCGCCGCGGCGCACGCGATCCACAACGGGCTGACCGCCGCACCCCAGACCCACGGGCTCACGCACGGTCAGAAGGTCAACATCGGCTCGCTCACACAGCTCGTGCTCGAGGGCGCGCCGACCCAGGAGATCCGCGACTTCGTCGAGTTCACGACCCGCGTGGGTCTGCCCAACACGCTCACCGAGGTCGGGCTCGCAACCGGGGACCTCGACGACCTGACCCGCGTCGCCGTCGCCGCGACCGCACCGGGCGAGACGATCCACGCGATGCCGTTCCCGGTGCGTGTCCCCGAGCTGGTCGACGCGCTGCGGTCGATCGAGGGGTTCTCACGCGGCGTGCGTGCCGACGCGGGGCTGCCCGAGCCCGTCCTGCACAGCGCCCACTGACCCCGCGCCCATTCACCCTGCGCCGCGCCCGGACCCGGCCCGTCGGCCGGTCCGGGCGCGGTCCTCAGGCCTTGGTGGCGCGAGCCTTGGCTGGGGCCTTCGCCGCAGCCTTGCGCGGTGCGGCCGCCTTGCGGACCGGGGCCTTCTTCTTGACCGGTCCCCGCGCACGCTTCTCCGCGAGCAGCTCGGCCGCGCGCTCGGGCGTGATCGTCTCGACCGCGTCCTCCTTGCGGAGCGTCGCGTTCGTCTCGCCGTCGGTCACGTAGGCGCCGAATCGACCCTCCTTGAGGACGACCGGCTTCTTCGAGACCGGGTCCTCGCCGAGCTCGCGCAGCGGAGCGGTCGCGCTGACGCCCCGCCCACGCTTGGGCTGCGCGTAGATCGCGAGGGCCTCCTCGAGGGTGACGTCGAACATTGCCTCCTCGGTCGGCAGCGTGCGCGAGTCCGTCCCCCGCTTCAGGTACGGCCCGTACCGGCCGTTCTGCGCCGTGATCTCGACGCCCGACTCGGGGTCGGTGCCGACCACGCGCGGCAGCGACAGGAGCCGCAGGGCGTCGTCGAGCGTGATCGTCTGGAGCTGCATCGACTTGAGCAGCGAGCCCGTGCGGGGCTTGGGCGCGGCCGCGAGCGCCCGCTTCTTGGCCGCGGCGCTCAGGGCCGGGTCCAGCTCGGGCTCGCGGAGCACCTCGGTGACGTACGGGCCGTAGCGGCCGTTGCGCGCGACGATCGGCGTGCCCGTCACCGGGTCCTCGCCGAGCACGATGTCACCGTCGGGCTGTGTCTCGAGGAGCTCGCGCGCCTTGGCGACCGTCAGCTCATCGGGTGCGAGGTCCTCGGGGACCGACGCGCGGCGCGGGGTGCCGTCCTCGGCGCCGACCGCCTGGACGCCCGTCTCCTCGATGTACGGGCCGTAGCGGCCGACGCGCAGCGTGATGCCGTCACCGATGTCGATCGAGTTCACCTCGCGGGCGTCGATGTCGCCGAGGTTCGCCACGAGGTCCCGCAGGCCGAGGCCCTCGGTCTTGCCCGAGGCGGCACCGAAGTAGAACTCGGTCAACCACTCGACCCGGTCGCGGTCGCCCGCGGCGATCTCGTCGAGGTCCTGCTCCATCTCGGCCGTGAAGTCGTAGTCGACGAGCGAGCCGAAGTTCTCCTCGAGCAGGCGCGTCACCGCGAACGCGAGCCAGCTCGGCACGAGCGCCTGACCGCGGCCCGTCACGTACCCGCGGTCCTGGATCACGGAGATGGTCGCCGCGTAGGTCGACGGGCGTCCGATCCCGCGCTCCTCGAGCGCCTTGACGAGGCTCGCCTCGGTGTAGCGCGGCGGCGGGGAGGTCCGGTGGCCGTCGGCGGTCAGGTCGTCGGCCGCGAGCGCGTCACCCTCGGCCATCTGCGGCAGGCGGGACTCGCGCTCCTCGGCCTTGTCGTCGCCCGAGCCCTTCGACCCGGCGGCGGGCTCCTCGTAGCGGTCGGCGTCGCGGCCCTCCTCGTACGCGGCCATGAAGCCGCGGAACGTGATGACCGTGCCCGACGCCGCGAACACCGCGTCGAGGTCCCGGTCACCGAGCGGCGACCCGGAGGCCGCGGGCGTCGAGAGGCGTGCGGTCGCCGCGAGGCGCACCGACGCGGTCGACCCGCGCGAGTCGGCCATCTGGGACGCGACGGTGCGCTTCCAGATCAGCTCGTAGAGCCGGAACTGGTCACCCGACAGCTCGCGGGCCACCTGGGCCGGCGTGCGGAAGTGGTCACCCGCGGGACGGATGGCCTCGTGGGCCTCCTGCGCGCTCTTGGACTTGCTCGCGTAGACACGCGCCTTGTCCGGGACGTACTCGGCGCCGTACAGCTCGGCGGCCTGGCGGCGGGCGGCGTCGATCGCCTGCGCGCTCAGCACGGGCGAGTCGGTCCGCATGTAGGTGATGTAGCCGTTCTCGTAGAGCGACTGCGCGGTCCGCATCGTCTGCCGCGAGCCGAGGCGCAGCTTGCGGCCGGCCTCCTGCTGGAGCGTCGAGGTGGTGAACGGGGCGGCGGGCTTGCGGGAGTACGGCTTGGTCTCGAGGCTGCGCACGGTGAACTCGGCGCCGTCGAGCCCGGCGACCAGGGCGGTCGCGCTCGCCTCGTCGAGGTGGCGCACGTCGGCGCCCGTGAGCACGCCGCGGTCGTCGAAGTCCCGGCCCGACGCCACCCGCTTGCCGTCGACCTGGACGAGCTTCGCGCCGAACGAGCCGCGGGCGGCGTCGTCGGGCACCTCGGTGCGCGCGAAGGTCCCGGCGACGTCCCAGTACTCGGCGGTGCGGAACGCCATGCGCTCACGCTCACGCTCGACGACCATCCGGGTCGCGACCGACTGCACGCGACCGGCGGACAGGCCCTGACGGACCTTGCGCCACAGCACCGGCGACACCTCGTAGCCGTACAGGCGGTCGAGGATGCGCCGCGTCTCCTGGGCGTCGACCATGCGCGTGTCGAGCTCGCGGGTGTTCTCGAGCGCCCGCTGGATCGCCTCGCGGGTGATCTCGTGGAAGACCATCCGCTTGACCGGCACCTTGGGCTTGAGCTCCTGGAGCAGGTGCCACGCGATGGCCTCGCCCTCGCGGTCCTCATCGGTCGCGAGGAAGAGCTCGTCGGAGTCCTTCAGGAGCCGCTTGAGCTCCGAGACCTTCTTCTTCTTGTCCGAGTCGACGACGTAGTACGGGGCGAAGCCGTTGTCGACGTCGACAGCGAACTTGCCGAACGGCCCCTTCTTCATGTCGGCGGGCAGCTCGCTGGGCTGCGGCAGGTCTCGGATGTGCCCGACGCTCGCCTCCACGTCGTACCCCTCGCCGAGGTACCCGGCGATCGTGCGCGCCTTCGCGGGCGACTCCACGATGACCAGCTTGCGACCTGCGGACATGCGCTTCCTGCTTCCTCGTCTGCGTGGGACCCGGCTCGCCGGCTGGGCTCCCCGTGCGGCGGATCGGTCCCGACGGTCCTGGAGGGGACCTCGGACCTGCCGCCGGGGCGACTCTACGACCCTTGGTCAAGCCGCTCCGACGCGCGCCGTCGTCACGTGGCGCAGAACCAGGAGGATCGCGAAGCCCAGAGCGCTGGCCGCGACGACCCCGGACGCACCGCCGGCGTAGGCCGTCAAGAGCTCCCCGCGAGTGCTCAGCTGGCCCCCTGTCGTCCACGAGCGATGCAGGGCGAGCGTCGCCGGGACGAGCGCGACGAGCGTCACGAGAAGGAGGAGGACCGCGCCCGTCCGCGTGCCCGACGAGCCCCGCCCGGTACCCGCCGCGAGCGCGAGCTGGGCTGTCGCGGTCGTCGGCGCACCGGTCGGGCCGCGCCTCGCGGGACCGGGTCGCCACGCCACGAGGGCGCACGCGACACCGCTCCAGCAGAGCACCACGAGGATCGCCGCGATGACGTCGCTCGGCCGGTGCCACTGCCCGACGAGCGTCGAGACGCCGGTGGCCGCCGTGTACAGGCCACCGAACACCGCCGCCCACGGACGCACGCGGGGCGGCACGACGAGGACGACCACGGCTGCGACGGAGGCGGCAGCCGTCGTGTGCCCGCTGGGCAGGGTGTTGAAGCCCGGCCCGGGGATCCCGAGGTCGGGTCGGTCGATCAGCCCGACCTTGAGGACGCGGGTCGTGAGGTTGGCCCCGGCCATCAGCACGGCGACCTGGGCCGCGAGCATCCAGCGGCGCCGGAGGATCGCGACGAGCACGGCGACGAGCACCACGATCACGATGAACCAGATCGACACGACCGACAGGATCGGCTCCGCGACGTGCCACAGCCGGTTCTGCCCGTACCGGGCGCCCTGCAGCGTCGCCCGCTCGACGCGCTGACCGGCCCACGTGTCGACGAAGACGCGCCACGCGAGCCAGACGCCGACCGCCGAGCTCAGGGCGACGACGACCCCCGGCGCGATGGCGCCATGGACCCGACGGGCGGCTGCCTCTGCGCGTGTCACCGCCCCACCGTATCGAGGCGGCGCACCTCCCGAGGTCACCGCGCTCGCCGAGGTCAGCGGCGAGGAGGTCAGGGCACCGACGCCGGCATGAGCACCGTGTGGGGGCCGGCTGCCGCGAGGTGGGCGAGCGACGGCGGGTCCGCGTGCACGCAGACCAGGGCTCCCCCTGCCGCCTCCAGCCGCCGGGCCGCTTCGTCGACGACCATCGCTGTGTCGAGGCTGCACAGCTGGGCGGCCGCCAGGTCGAGGACGACCATCGACGCGCACGACGACAACGCGTCGAGCAGGGCCCGCAGACGGCCCGCGTCGGCGCAGCCGAACACCCCGGCCGGCCGCACCGTCGCGGTGAACCAGGCGGTGCCCGGCCCCGCATCCTGCGCGGGCTGCTGCGCTGAGCCGTCGATCCCGGTTTCCAGGGCGAGCGTGGCTGCCATGACCGTTCCTCTCGTCGACACTGTGCTGCCACCACCGGCGGCCACCACCGACGCAACGCCCGGAGCCTGTGCGTCGTCTGGGACCGCGCACCCGGATCACTGTGAAGACGACGGGCGAGGCGTCTGACACGGCCACAGGCGATTCACAGGAAGCAGTCAGAGAGCACTCAGCCGGCGGGCGCACGATGCTCGCATGACCACAACGGCTACCCAGCGCGACCACCTCCTGCGCGTCGACGGCTCCCCCGTGCGAGCCCTCGTCGTCGACGACGAGCCCACCCTCGCCGAGCTCCTCTCGACCGCGCTGCGCTACGAGGGCTGGCACGTCGAGCACGCGCTGACCGGTCAGTCCGCGATCAAGCTCGCGAAGTCGTTCGACCCGGACGTGATCCTGCTCGACATCATGCTGCCGGACCTGTCCGGCCTGGAGGTGATGCGGCGCATCCGCGCAACCGCCCCGACCGTCCCCGTGCTGTTCCTGACCGCCAAGGACGCCGTCGAGGACCGCGTCGCGGGCCTGACCGCCGGCGGTGACGACTACGTGACGAAGCCGTTCAGCCTCGAGGAGGTCGTCGCGCGCCTGCGTGCGCTGCTGCGTCGTGCGGGCGCCGTCAGCGAGCGCGAGGAGGCCGTGCTGCGCGTCGGCGACCTGGTGATGGACGAGGACAGCCACGAGGTCTCGCGGGACGGCGCGGACATCCACCTGACCGCGACCGAGTTCGAGCTGCTCCGCTACTTCATGCGCAACCCGAAGCGGGTGCTGTCGAAGGCTCAGATCCTCGACCGCGTGTGGCAGTACGACTTCGGCGGCCAGGCCAACATCGTCGAGCTGTACGTGTCCTACCTGCGCCGCAAGATCGACGCGGGTCGCTCCCCGATGATCCACACGCTGCGGGGTGTCGGCTACGTGCTGAAGCCCGGCGAGGTCTCGTCGACCACGTGACTGCCATGACCGGGCACGCCCCGCGCACCCGCTGGACCCTGCGCCGCCGCATCGTCGCCGTGCTGATCCTCTTGCTGGCCGCCTTCGCGGGGACGATGGGTGTCGCCTCGACGCTCGCCCTGCGCGGCTCGCTCGTCGGGCAGCTCGACACCCGGCTCGTGTCCGCGAGCGAGCGCGCCGCCCATGCGCCGACGCGCGCCGACTTCCCGGGCGCCGTGGGCTCCGACGCCCAGCCGACCGAGCCCACGCCCAGTGCGAGCGCCGCGCGACCCTTCAGCCTGCGCGGTCCCGGGCAGGACGTCGGGACGCTCAACCTCGATGTGACCGACGGCGTCGTCAACGCCGGGTACCTCGACGACAACGGCGACTTCCAGCGGCTGACGGACGCCCAGGCGACGACGCTCGCGGCGACCCCCGCCGACGGTGTGCCGCGGACCGTCGCGATCGACGGCCTCGGCAGCTACCGCGTGATCGGCGCGACCAGCACCGCCGGGACCCTCGTGGTGACCGGCCTGCCGACGGCCGCCGCGACCGCGACCGTCGCGAAGTACGTGGCCGTCGAGGTCGGCGTCGCCGTCGTCGGGCTCGCGCTCGCGGGCCTGGCCGGCACGGTGCTCGTGCGCCGCGAGCTGCGCCCCCTCAACCGGGTCGCCGCGACCGCCACGCGGGTCGCCGAGCTGCCGCTCGATCGGGGCGAGGTCCTGCTCGCCGAGCGCGTGCCCGACGAGGACACGGACCCCGGTACCGAGGTCGGGCAGGTCGGCGCGGCCCTCAACCAGATGCTCGGCCACATCGAGCAGGCGCTCGCGGCCCGGCACGAGTCCGAGACGCAGGTGCGCCAGTTCGTCGCCGACGCGAGCCACGAGCTGCGGACCCCGCTCGCCTCGATCCGCGGGTACGCCGAGCTCGTCCGCCGGCTGCCCGAGCCTGTGCCCGACACGGCCGTGCACGCGATGGCACGCGTCGAGTCCGAGACGAAGCGCATGACCGGTCTCGTCGAGGACATGCTGCTGCTCGCCCGGCTGGACGCGGGCCGGGACCTCGACCGGGTCGAGGTCGACCTCTCGTCGCTCGCGATCGACGCCGTCGCCGACGCGCACGCCGCCGGTCCCGACCATCTGTGGCGCCTCGAGCTCGACGGCCAGGGCTCCGACGGGGACGAGTCGGACCAGCCGGACGACGACGGGCCGTCGTCGGGTGCGGGATCGGCGCCGACGCTCGCGCTCGGCGACGAGGCCCGGCTCCGGCAGGTCCTCGCGAACCTCCTCACGAACGCGCGCATCCACACGCCGCCTGGCACCACGGTCGTCGTCAGCGTGCGGGCGACGGACGACGTCGTGACGTTCCGGGTCCAGGACGACGGGCCGGGCATCCCCGAGCCGCTGCGCTCGCGCCTCTTCCAGCGGTTCACCCGCGGGGACGCGTCGCGCAACCGCGCTGCCGGGTCGTCGACCGGGCTGGGCCTGGCGATCGTGCACGCCGTCGTCACGGCGCACGGCGGCACCATCGAGGTCGACGGCACGCCGGGGCAGACGTCGTTCACCGTGAGCCTCCCCGCCGCGTAGCTCATAGCCCCAGCACAGGTGCTGTCCAGGGATTGCCGACCTTGGCGGACCACGGTGGTCGCATGGACACCACGACAGTCCGCAGGACGCAGGCCGAGCTCCGCCCTGAGCTCACCGCCGGCGCGAGCGCACCGGTCCTCGACCTCGTCATCCCGGTCCTGGACGAGGCCGCAGGCCTCGAGCGCGCGGTGCGCACGACGCGCGCGTTCCTCGACAGCCAGCTGCCCTACTCGTCGCGCCTGACCATCGCGGACAACGCCTCGACCGACGGCACGCTCGAGATCGCGCAGCGCCTCGCGGCCGAGCTGCCGGGGGTGCGCGTCCTGCACCTCGACGAGCGGGGCCGTGGCCGCGCGCTGCACGCCGCGTGGCTCGCGTCGGACGCGCAGGTGTTCGCGTACATGGACGTGGACCTCTCGACCGACCTGTCCGCGCTCCTGCCGCTGATCGCGCCACTCGTCTCGGGGCACTCGCACCTCGCGATCGGCACGCGACTGAGCCGCACGTCGCGCGTCGTGCGAGGCCCGTCGCGCGAGGTCATCTCGCGGTCGTACAACCTGCTCCTCCGAGGCACGCTCGCGGCGCGGTTCTCGGACGCGCAGTGCGGGTTCAAGGCGATCCGGTCCGACGCCGCGCACGCGCTCCTGCCGCTGGTCGCCGACACCGGCTGGTTCTTCGACACCGAGCTGCTCGTCCTCGCCGAGCGGGCCGGGCTGCGCATCCACGAGGTGCCCGTCGACTGGGTCGACGACCCCGACAGCCGGGTCGACATCGTCGCGACCGCTCTGGCCGACCTGCGCGGCATCGCCCGCGTCGGTCGCGACCTCGCCGCGGGACGCCTGCCGCTCGCCGAGCTGCGCGCGCACCTGCCGCTCGTGGGCGACGCCCCGCCGCCCGGGCCCGACGACGCGAGCCACGGCACCGGCGACGCGCGGGGGACCCTGCTGCGCCAGCTCGTGCGGTTCGCCGTCGTCGGCGTCGCCTCGACGGTGGCCTACGGGCTCCTGTATCTCCTGCTGCGCGGCCCGATCGGCGCTCAGGCCGCCAACGTCACGGCGCTCCTGCTCACCGCGGTCGCCAACACCACAGCCAACCGTCGCGTCACCTTCGGGATCAGCGGGCGGAGCCGCGCCGCCACGCACCAGGGGCAGGGGCTCGTCGTGTTCGGGCTCGCCTGGGCGCTCACGTCCGGCTCCCTCGCGCTGCTCGCCGCCGTGGCACCGACCGCCGGGCACCTCACCGAGCTCGCCGTCCTCGCCGTCGCCAACCTCGGCGCGACGGTCCTGCGCTTCGTCCTGCTGCGGCGCTGGGTCTTCCGGCCCCGCCGCCCCGCCGACTCCTCGACCCCGCTTCCCGGAGGGACCGTCCGATGACGACCACATCGACCACCGCGGTGCCGTGGCCTGCCAGCACAGAGCCCGCGAGCGCGGAGCTGGCAACTGCCGAGCCGACGACGCCCTCGACCGGCGACCCCGCCTCGCCGGCCCTCGAGACGGAGGTCGGCCACGCCGCGCGTCCCCGCTGGGAGCGCCCGGCCCTCATCGGTCTGCTCGTCGCGACAGCCGTCCTGTACGTGTGGGACCTGTCCGCGAGCGGCTGGGCCAACGCGTTCTACTCGGCGGCCGTGCAGGCCGGGTCTCAGTCCTGGACCGCGTTCCTGTATGGCGCGTCCGACGCGGCCGGGTCGATCACCGTCGACAAGCCGCCCGCGTCCCTGTGGGTCATGGCGCTGTCCGTGCGGGTGTTCGGGCTGTCGTCGTGGGCGATCCTCGCGCCGCAGGCGCTCATGGGCGTCGCCTCCGTCGGGGTCCTCTACGCGAGCGTCCGCCGCCAGCTCTCGGCCGGCGCGGCCCTGCTCGCCGGGACCGTCCTGGCCCTGACCCCCGTCGCCGCCCTGATGTTCCGGTTCAACAACCCCGACGCGCTCCTCGTGCTGCTGCTCGTCCTCGCGACCGCTGCCACGGTGCGCGCCGTCGAGCCGTCGACGCGGCGCCGGGCGGGGTGGATGGCGCTCGCGGGCGCGCTGGTCGGGTTCGCGTTCCTGACCAAGCAGCTCCAGGCGTTCCTCGTGCTGCCCGGTCTCGCGGCCGCCTACCTGTGGGCCGCCCCCGTCCCGCTCGCTCGCCGCGTGCGCGACGGGTTCATCGCGGTCGGCGCCCTGGTGCTCGCGGGCGGCTGGTGGGTCGCGCTCGTCGAGCTCGTGCCCGCGTCGGCACGCCCCTACATCGGCGGTTCGCAGACCAACTCGTTCCTCGAGCTGACGTTCGGCTACAACGGGTTCGGACGCCTCACCGGTGACGAGACCGGGTCGGTCGGCGGCGGCGGGCAGTCCGGCGGCTGGGGCGCGACCGGGATCACCCGCATGTTCGGCTCCGACATCGGCGGCCAGATCGCGTGGCTGATCCCCGCGGCGTTCGTCCTCGGCGCGGTCGGGCTGGGGCTGCGGCGGCGGTTCGCGCGCACCGACGTCGTCCGCGCGGCGCTCGTCGTGTGGGGCGCCTGGCTCGTCGTGACGATGCTGACGTTCAGCCTCATGGCCGGGATCTTCCACGCGTACTACACGGTGGCCCTGGCGCCCGCGATCGCCGCCCTCGTGGGGATCGGCGCGGACCTCGTCTGGGCGCGGCGCGACCGCACGTGGGCGCCCGGGCTCCTCGCGGGAGTCACGCTGATGACGGGCGCCTGGTCGTTCGTCCTGCTCGCGCGCAGCACCACGTGGCTCCCGTGGCTGCGCTGGGTCGTGCTCGTCGTGGCGTTCGCCGCGGCGGCCACGCTCCTCGCGGGTCGCTGGTACGGCCGCGGGACGCTGCGCGCCGGGCTCGCGCTCGCCCTCGTGGCCGGGCTCGCCGGTCCGACCGCGTATACGCTGCAGACCGTGTCGACCGCGCACACCGGGTCCATCGTCACGGCCGGGCCCGGTGTGACCGGGACGAGCGGTGGTCCCGGCGGCGGGTTCCGGGGCGGGCAGGGTGGCGGCCCCGGCGGCGGGCTCGCCGGGCCCGGGACCGGGACGCGGACCGGTGGCCTCGGCTTCGCCGGAGGCGGCATGGGCGGGCTGCTCAACGGCTCCGAGGCGAGCGCCGCGCTGACGGCGCTGCTGCTCCAGGACGCCGACTCCTACACCTGGGTCGCCGCGACCGTCGGCGCGAACAACGCCGCCGGGTACCAGCTCGCAACCGAGCGATCGGTCATGCCGCTCGGCGGGTTCAACGGCTCGGACCCCTCCCCGACGCTGGCCCAGTTCCAGGCCGACGTCGCGGCCGGAAAGATCCACTACCTCATCGGCGGGAGCGGGTTCGGCCGGTCGTCGGGCGGCTCGTCGGCCGCGAGCGAGATCTCGACGTGGGTCACGACCACGTTCACGGCCCAGACGGTCGACGGCTCGACGGTCTACGACCTGACCCAGCCGGCGAGCTGACGCGGCCGGCGCACTGACTCAGCCGGGGCCGTCCCGACCAAGCCGCCCACGACGACCATCGCCTGGCCGTTCCGGTGCGGAACAGGCCAGGCGATGGTCCGTGCTGAGGAGTGCTTGGTAGGTGCAGGTCAGAGCGGGTAGGCCGCGTACACGTTGCGCAGGTCGGCGATCGGCGCGGTCACGCGGAACACCGACGCACCGTTGGTCCACACCGCGACGCCGGTGCCATCGCCCGCATCGACGAGCGAGAAGGTGCCGACCTTCTGCCCTGCCGCCGTCACGTCACCGGTCGCCGGGAACCCGGCGGGAGCGGCGCCCGTGGCCTCCGCCGAGGCGGTCGACGATGCCGTCGCTGCAGGCGGCGCGGCCGCTGCAGGGATCGCCGCGACGAGCTGCTGCGCGTAGGCAGCGGCCGCCTCGGGCGTCTCCCACTGACCGGCGAGCACGACGACCTGCGCGGTGCCCCCGTCGGAGTACGACTCGGAGTACGCCTCGATGGCTCCCGCGCCGACCCAGGTGGGCTCCGGTGCGGACGTCGCGAGCGCGTACTGCAGCACGGTGGTCGGCAGCGCCGAGGCGAAGGCCGTGGTGGCGGCGCGCGGGACGGGTGCGACCGTCGCCGTGGGCAGGGGCAGCAGGACCGTCGACGCGGTCGGGGTCGGCAGCACCGCGGCGTCGTCCCCGCCCTGCGAGGCGATGATCGCGATGATCCCGCCGACGATGACGACGGCCGCGGCGATGCCGCCGATGATCAGCATGTTCCGCCGACGCGTGTCGTCAGGCGCCGCCGGCTCGGTCACGCCGGGGGCTGCGGGCTCAAAGGCCGGCAGCGCGTGCGCGCCGCTCGCCGGCTGGCCGGCCGCCGATGCGTCCCGCGGGGGGACGCCCCATCCCTGCGGTGCGTCCGGTCCGGTGGTGCTCATGCACAGCTCCCCTACCTGCTCGGTGGTCCGCCGGGCACGCGGTGCGGCGGCGACTCTCGTGGCAGCCTACTGGCCCGGGCCGTGCGGGCAGGGCGGCGAACACGCTCGCCGGCCGCCGCTCCGACGTCGTGTCGGCGCCCCGGGCTACGGTTCCCACCGTGACCATCCCCACCGCGACCCGTCGGGCACCTACCGGCGCAGGCCGACCCGCACGCCCCGGCTACCGGTGCACCGAGTGCGGGTGGACGGCCTCGAAGTGGGTCGGTCGCTGCGGCGAGTGCCAGGCCTGGGGCTCCGTGGTCGAGGACGGCGGGCCGGGCGGCACCGCGCCACGCACCTCGGTCACGGCCCCGACGCGCAACCCTGCCCGTCCCATCGCCGACATCGACGTCGAGGCGAGCCGCGCACGCCCGACGGGCGTCGACGAGCTCGACCGGGTGCTGGGCGGCGGACTCGTCCCCGGCGCGGTCGTGCTGCTCGCGGGTGAGCCAGGCGTGGGCAAGTCGACGCTGCTCCTCGACGTCGCGAGCCGCGTCGCGCAGGGCGCAGGGGGCCGGCCCGACGGCGCTCGCAGCAGCGGCCGCGTCCTGTACGTGACGGGCGAGGAGTCGGCGGGGCAGGTCCGGCTGCGCGCCGAGCGGATCGGCGCGCTCGACCCGAACCTGCTGCTCGCCGCCGAGACCGACCTCGGCACGGTCCTCGGTCACATCGAGCAGGTCGACCCGGTCCTGCTCGTCCTCGACTCCGTCCAGACGATCGCGTCGTCGTCGGTGGACGGCACCGCGGGGGGCGTCAGCCAGGTGCGCGAGGTCGCGGCCGCACTCATCGCGGCCGCCAAGGAGCGGGACCTGCCGGTCGTGCTCGTCGGGCACGTGACCAAGGACGGCTCGGTCGCCGGGCCCCGCACGCTCGAGCACCTCGTCGACGTGGTCTGCCAGTTCGAGGGCGACCGCCACTCGCGCCTGCGCCTGCTGCGCGCCACGAAGAACCGGTACGGCCCGACGGACGAGGTCGGCTGCTTCGACCTGTCCGAGTCCGGGATCGTCGGCCTCGCCGACCCGAGCGGCCTGTTCGTCTCGCACGAGCTCAACCACGTGCCGGGCACGTGCGTGACCGTGACCCTCGAGGGTCGCCGCCCGCTCGCGACCGAGGTCCAGGCGCTCGTCGCCCCGAGCATGCTCGCCAACCCGCGCCGCACCACGAGCGGGGTCGACGCGAGCCGGCTCGCGATGGTCCTCGCGGTGCTCCAGCGCCGGGTGGGTGCACGTCTCGCCGACCAGGACGTCTACGTCTCGACCGTCGGCGGCGCACGCGTCGTCGAGCCGTCGGCCGACCTCGCCCTCGCGCTCGCGACGGCGAGCTCCCGGGAGAACGTCGCGCTTCCCCGCGGGCTCGTCGCACTCGGCGAGGTCGGCCTCGCGGGCGAGATCCGGCCCGTGACCGGCGTCTCCCGGCGGCTCGCCGAGGCCGCGCGGCTGGGGTTCGTGCGTGCCGTCGTGCCGGCCGGCTCGGTCGAGGCGGGCAGCGCGCCCGCGGGCATCGAGCTGATCGAGGTCCGGGATCTCGCGGAGGCCGTCCTGGCCACCGGCGTGGCCGGTCACCGCTGAACGCCCGCCGCCCGGCCGCCGCCCTCGCCTCCGGCTGAGCCGTCGACCGCTCCGTCAACCACGCCGCCGACCCCGCCGCCCGATAGGTCCTGGTTCCGCCGCACCGGGCGGCCCTCCGGCCCTCTCCGGCGGCACCCGTGCGGGCGAACCGCCGGACCAGGTTCGGTCCGCTGTCAGCCCCGGACCGTAGGATCGCCTCGTGTCCTCCACCCCCACGCCCGACGAGCTCCTGCGGTCGACGCTCGCCGCAGTCGCGCCCGGACAGGCGCTGCGCGACGGCCTCGAGCGGATCCTGCGCGGTCGCACCGGCGCACTGATCGTCCTGGGCCACGACGACACGGTCGAGGCGATGAGCTCGGGCGGGTTCGTCCTCGACGTCGAGTTCTCCGCGACCCGACTGCGCGAGCTCGCGAAGATGGACGGCGCGATCATCGTCGACCGCGAGATCTCCCGGATCCTGCGGGCCGGCGTCCAGCTGCTCCCTGACCCGACCATCGAGACCTCCGAGTCCGGCACGCGTCACCGCACCGCCGAGCGCGTCGCCAAGCAGACCGGCTTCCCGGTCGTGTCCGTCTCGGCCTCGATGCGGATCGTCGCGCTCTACGTCGGCGGGCTGCGGCAGGTCGTCGAGGAGCCCGACACGATCCTGTCGCGTGCCAACCAGGCCCTCGCGACGCTCGAGCGGTACAAGTCCCGTCTCGACGAGGTCAGCGGCACGCTGTCGGCCCTCGAGATCGAGGACCTCGTGACGGTCCGTGACGTGTCCGCTGTCGTCCAGCGGCTCGAGATGGTGCGCCGCATCGCCGAGGAGATCGCGGGCTACGTCATCGAGCTCGGCAGCGACGGTCGCCTGCTCTCGCTCCAGCTCGACGAGCTGACCGGCGGCATCGCGGCCGATCGCGAGCTCGTCATCCGTGACTACCTCGACTCGGCCCGGCCGGACCGCGGCGAGCACGCCGTCCAGGACGCGCTCGCCGAGCTCGACTCGACCGAGCTGCTCGACCTGGCCCACATCGCCCGCGTCCTCGGGCTGCCCGGCGGCGGCGACACGCTCGACGCGGCTGCGGGCCCCCGCGGCTACCGGCTGCTGTCCAAGGTCCCGCGCCTCCCGGCCGCGATCGTGGACCGGCTCGTCGGCCACTTCGGCGGGCTGCAGAAGCTCCTCGCGGCCGGCATCGAGGACCTCATGGCCGTCGACGGCGTCGGCGAGCAGCGTGCCCGCGCGGTGCGCGAGGGACTGTCGCGCCTCGCGGAGTCGAGCATCCTCGAGCGCTACGTCTGACCTGAGCGCCTGGCCCCGATCGACGGACCAGATCGCCGACGCGATCGCCTGACGGAACCGCGGGGACCGTGAGCCGCCGACCCTAGATGAGTGCCCGGCGCTCGATCTGCTCGTAGCTCGCGAC